>NZ_NPFP01000046.1:0-330024 GCF_002259145.1 Rhodococcus sp. 15-2388-1-1a
CGCCCGCCCCGTTCGCGTCAATGGACCACTGCACGGCTCAGACGTATGCAATGTGCCATTCACGCAGCAGACCCCAGTGGGTGAATGAACCATTGCAGGGCTCAGACGTATGCAGTGGTCCATTGACGCGGAGCGGGAGCCGCGGGCGGGGTCAGGCAGGCTGAGCGCTGAGCAATCTCGCGCAACGCAGCAGGCCCAGGTGACTGTAGGCCTGGGGATGGTTGCCGAGCGATCGTTCGGCGATGGGGTCGTATTCCTCACTGAGCAGTCCGGTGGGGCCTGCGGCACTGACGAGTTGAGCGAACAGTGCTTCGGCTTCGGCGCGTTGTCCCACCAGGAGGTATGCCTCCACGAGCCAGGCCGCGCAGAGATGGAAGCCGCCCTCGCCGCCGGGGAGTCCGTCGTCGTGGCGGTAGCGGTAGACGGTGGAGCCGCTGCGTAGTTCGGCTTCGGTGGCGGTGACGGTGGCCGCGAAGCGTGGGTCTGCCGGGTCGATCAGGCCGGACAGTCCGATGAACAACGTCGCGGCGTCGAGGTCGGTGCCGTCGTAGGCGGCGGTGAAGGACTGCACTTCCTCGTTCCAGCCGTTGGCGAGCACTTCCTCGCGGATGGTCTCGCGCAGAGCCGCCCAGGCGGGTTCTGTTGTGCGACCGAATGTTTCGGCCAGACGGATGGCGCGATCGACGGTGATCCAGCCCATCACCTTGGAGTAGACGTGATGACGGGGGTTGTCGCGGATTTCCCAGATGCCGTGGTCGGGCTCGAACCAGCGACGTTCGACGGCTTCGACCATGGCGCGGACGAGTTCCCAGTCGTCGTCGGAGAGACCGTTCTCGGACCCCTTCGCCTTGCGTGCATTGGCGAGAGCGGACACCAGTTCGACGATGGGGCCGAAGACGTCGAGCTGAACCTGTTGGTTGGCAGCATTTCCCACGCGCACCGGACGCGAGCCGGCGTAACCGGGCAGCTCGTCGATGACGGCTTCGGGCGGAAGTCCGAGACCCCAGATGGTGTAGAGCGGGTGCAGACGCTCGGGGCCGGAGACCGATTCGAGTACCCCGTGAATCCAGGAGAGGTAGTTCTCGGCCTCGGCCGTCGATCCGACGTCGACCAGTGCGGCTGCGGTGAGTGCGGCGTCGCGCAGCCAGCAGTAGCGGTAGTCCCAGTTACGGACTCCGCCGATGTCCTCGGGCAGTGACGTGGTGGCCGCGGCCATGATCGAGCCGGACTCGGCGTGCACGAGTCCACGGAGAGTCAGTGCGGATCGCTTCATCAGATCGCGCTTGAGTGGAGGCAGGTCCAGGCCGTCGGCCCAGTCCTTCCAGTACGCCTCCGATGCGCGGCGACGCTCCACCTCGTCCCATGGGTGCTGACTCAGATCGTTTGTGCCGAGCCGCAGTTCGAGAACGATCGGTCCGTCGGACGGGTCGACCTCCGCGTGTGCCGTCTGCTGAGATCCGTCGGAGACGATGTTCCAGGTGACGCCGGGGCTGCGCAGCACCATCGGATCTGCCGTACCGACGATGCGCAGGCCGTCGACATCGGGTTCGATCGAGGCCCATGCCTTTCCGAATTCCGGACGCGGTGCGAAGGTCACCACAGCGGTGGCCTTGCCGGTGATGACTCGCGTCAGCGCGGTCTGGCCCTGGCCGATGTCGTGCGGCAGGTAATCGGTGACCTGCAGGCTGGCCCACTTGGTCTGCACCGTCATCGTGCCGTCCACGTACTGCTGACTCAGTGGAAGTGATGCGCGGGTGGGTCCGACGCTGAAGTGGCCGGCCTGATCCCCGCCGAGCAGGTGCGCGAACACGGCTGCGGAATCGGGCTCGGGGTGACACAGCCAGGTGACGTCGGCGTCGGGGGTCAGCAGCGCAACGGCATTGGGGCTGGCGAGCATCGTCAGTCGTTCGATGCGCGGGGCGTCGGCTCCCGAAAGCCACTGCCGGCGCTCTTCGAGGAGGAATGCCAGGGCGAGCGCAACGTGCTCGGTGCTGTCGATGCGGAACTCCGCGAGGGTGTCTCCCGGTCCGATCTTGACGCCGATGTCCGGCCCGTGCAGGTGCCCGAAGGCCTTCTCGTCGGTGACGTCGTCCCCGAAAAAGACTGCGGCAGTGGCGGCTTCCTGGTGCCGAAGAATGTCGAGGGCGACACCCTTGTCGGTGACGATGACTGCCAGCTCGATGACGGACTTGCCCTCGGTGACCTGAACGCCGTCCCGTGCGGCCGCGCCGGATCGCACTGCTGCGAGCGCTTCGTCACCGGCGGCGGTCTCGGCGTTGCGGACGTGCAGCGCGACGCTGGCCGGCTTGGTCTCGATGCTGACGCCGGGATGGGCGTCGGCGATGGCCTGGAGTTCGCCGGTGATGACGGTGAGGAGCTTCTTGGCGTTCTCGTCGATGGCGTTGATGAACCCGGCGTCGAACTCACTGCCGTGGCTGCCCACCAGCTGTACCTCGGACGGCAGCCGGGAGAGGATCGCGAGATCGCGGAGGGCACGTCCGGAGATGACGGCAGCGTTGGTGCCGGCCAGGGAAGCGAGCCCGCGCATGGCGCTGACCGACTCGGGGTGAGGGAAGGCCTTCTGTGGGTCGGAGACGATCGGTGCCATGGTGCCGTCGTAATCGGACGCGACGAGCAGACGCGGAGTCCGAGCTACTCCGACGAGTGCGCGGCGAAGTTCGAGCGGCAATTCGAGAGCAGTCACCCGTCGAATCTAGGCGATGAACCCCGCCTCGGCGTACCTGGCTTTGTGCGCTCGACGCATCACTGCTGGTCGGGGACCAGACCGGGCGACGGAGTCACACCGGAGGCCGCCGACATCGAGGCCGCGGACTTGGTGACGATGGCCAACATGGCTCGCTGCGCGCCGTCTGCGTCGCCGGATTGGATCGACGACGCGACGACGCCGTGCAGTCGGATCGCCTCCGGGTCGGCCTGCCGCGACATCAGGGCGTGGCGGGTGCGGCCGGCGAGCACCTCCACCACGATGTCGGACATCGACCGCAACATCGGGTTGCCCGAGGCCGCGAGCAACGTGCGATGGAAGTTGCTGTCGTGTTCGAGGTAGGCGTCGGAGTCCGCGGCCCGGGACGTCGACGACATTCCGATGACGGCGGCCGTCAGTGCGCCGCATTGCTCGGGCGTTGCTCGATGCGCGGCGAGCTTGGCTGCCAAAGGCTCGATGCCCGAACGTAACTCGCTGAGCAACAGTAACTGCTCGGCGCGGGCGGGCCCGGCCAGTTGCCAGCGGATGACCACCGGGTCCAGGGAGTTCCAGTTCTGCGAGCCCTGCACGGTGATCCCCACGCGTCGACGCACGGTGAGCAACCCAAGCGACTCCAGGACGCGGACCACTTCCCGGACCACTGTCCGTGACACGGTGAACCGCACGGCGACGTCGTCGGCCGAGATTCGGGTCCCGCTCGGGATCGCGCCGCTCACGATGTCGCGACCGAGCTCGTCGAGCACCGAATCGTGAAGCTGGCGGAAGTCGCTGGTCTCGCTCATGTCCGGTCGATCGTCCCACGGGTCGCCCGGTTTCTCGCGTCTGTCCGATCCGCGCGGGCGTGATGGAGCAGTATCGAGGGATGGCAGCACAGACGACAGGCAGAGCACATCATCCGGTTCTCGTGGTGATGGGAGTGTCCGGATCGGGTAAATCCACGGTGGCAGGCATCCTCGCCGGAGCATTGAAATGGGACCTGCAAGAGGGCGACGACCTGCACCCGGACGCCAACGTGGCAAAGATGGCGTCGGGTCAGCCGTTGACCGACGAGGACCGGTGGCCGTGGCTCGACATCATCGCCGAGTGGATCACCGATCACACCACCACGGGCCGATCGGGAATCGTGACCTGCTCGGCACTCAAGCGGACGTATCGGGACGTGCTCGCTGCTGGGTCGAGGGAGGGCTCGGAGGTGATCTTCGTGCATCTGGCCGGAACCAAGGATCGGATCAGCGGTCGCCTCAACGCTCGGATGGACCACTTCATGCCGTCCTCGCTGCTCGACACGCAGATCTCGACCCTGGAGCCACTGGGTGAGGACGAGAACTCCATCGTCGTCGACATCGGTCCACCCCCGACCAAGATCGCCGAGCAGATTCTGCTCGAACTCGAGAAGCGGGCGGGAATGTCGGAAAGTCACTGAGAAGACCGACTGGGGCACAGGTCGCCCTGCAGCGACTGCCATCGGACGCCTTGTCAGGTTCACCCCGCCCGGACGCGTGAATGGACCATTGCATACGTCTCGGCGGTGCAATGGTCCATTGACCCCGGCCGATCCGGGCAGACCGCACCGCGTCAATGGCACTGTGCACACGTCTCGGCGGTGCAATGGTCCATTGACGCGGCGCTGGGGTTACGCCGCGACTGCCTCACGGCGAACAGGGCGCACGGCGCGATCGGTGAGGAACGCGAATCCCAATCCCAGTGTGAGCCACAGCGTCGCTTGGGTGGCCAGTGACGACAGGCGGAATTCCCAGAGCAGGGTTGCCGGGAAGTCCGCGCCGACCTCGTTGACAGTGGGCAACAGTGCATAACCGATGCCGACGATCACCAGGAACGCCAGCAACGGCGCGCCGATTCGCATCGCCACCGAAGTCTGCGACGCCACCGCCTTCGCCACGTAGATCCCGACCGCGACGGCCAGAAGACCGAGAATCACCGTCGCCAACCACAGCCAGGTGCGTTGGGTGATGGTCTCGGGATCTCCGACGGCCGGCGGGTTCGCCGGGTACTTGAAGAACGGGACTGCTTCGATGGCCACCCATCCGGCACTGGCCCCGGCGAGCGCGAGGACCGAACCGGGCAGGGCGGTGAAGCGTCGCCCGTAGTGCAGTGCCGAGGCGAAGATCGCGCCGAGTGCCAGGCCGGCGAGTCCGGTGGCGAGGAACAGTCCGACGCGTTGTCCGTCCCGACTGACCAGTGCTTCCTCGTCGCCGTGGGAATGCGCCGCCGGGGCGGCATCGGTGTCGGTGTGATGGGTGTCGGTGCCGGCTGCTTCCTCGATGGCGATGGCCGAGTCGATGTGCGGTTCACCGACGACGTAGGCGACTGCTCCGGCGAGCAGGCCCGCGAGGAGTCCGGCGAGCAGGCCTCGGAGCAGGAGTTGGACGAATGTGCCCTGCAGCGTCGGGCCGTGGGTGTCGGTCAGTGGCATGGCAGGCCCAGCAGGTGGCGGCCGTCGTGCATCAACTCGTGCATGTACATGCCACTGCGGGAGATCGCGCCCTGATCGAAACCGACGAGGTAGAGCACGACGAAGGCGAGCAGGATCGTTGCGATCATCACGGTCGAGGCCGCGATCTTCTGCAGGGCGGTGTCGGGTGCTGCGGACAAGGTGGTCATGGGATGTACCGCTTTCGGGTGGTGGTCGAGTGTGTTTTCGAGAATTCAGGTGCGGGCCGGATCGATGCTCACGGGTTCGAGATGCGCCTTGTGGTGGTCGCGATCGGGTGGCGTTGCGAGCACTGTCTCGGTTCGTTCGTCGAGAACCGCGTCGCTGAGCAAGCCGCTACCCGAAAGTCGTGTTTCCAGCGCCGTGAGCCAGTGTTCGTAGTAGGACCAGGGTGATTCCTCGGCCGGATCGTTCCGTTCCTCCCACGACTTGATCGACTCGATCAACGAGAGCTGAAATTCCGACCACTCGAACTGGCGGGCATCGTAGGCCGCGACGGCCATCGCGAAGGCGCGTATCTCCCAGGGTTTGGTGAAGGCGGTGTCGCCACCCGGTACATCGGGGAGGCTGCAGACGAGCTTCTCCACCCGGCGGCGTGCATCGCCGAGTTCGGTTGCGTCCGGGCGGATTGTCGTCGTCATGCCGTCGCCTCGATAGCGGGACCGACGCCGATCATGCTGTCGCGACTGACCAACTCGGCCAGCTGATCCTCGGTCCATCCGTCGGTACCCGCAGGGCGCGCAGGAAGTACCCAGTACCGCATCTCGCTGCTCGAGTCCCAGACCCGAATCTCAACGTCGTCGGAGACCGTGTAACCGAAGCTCTCGGCCAGTACCTTGCGCGGCTCGCGCACGATCGCGGCCCGGTACTGGGGCTCTTTGTACCAGTTCGGCGGCAGTCCGAGAACGGGCCACGGGTAGCACGAGCAGAGAGTGCAGACGATCACGTTGTGGACTTCGGCGGTGTCTTCCACGACCACCATGTCTTCGCCCTGCAATCCGCCGATGCCGAGTTCGGCGCACGCGCCGGTCGCGTCGGCGAGGAGTCGGGCCTTGAACTCCGGGTCGGACCATGCTTTGGCCACTACCTTGGCACCCAGCTGCGGGCCCACTTCGTTCTCGTAGATCTCGACGAGACGGTCGATGGCCTGGGTGGTCATGATGCCCTTCTCGATCAGCATCGATTCCAACGCCTTGACGCGTGCAGTGATCTCTTCCTGGCTACGAACAAGTCCACTCATACTGCCTGTGCTCCTTCGGTTTTCACGAGTTCGATGTAGGGTTCCCAGACGTCGAAATACACGGCTTGATTGGCGTCAGCGGTCTCCGTGCCCCACAGTTCGTCGGCTTCGAAGCGGACGTTGTAGACGTGCTCGGGACAGTCGCCGAGGTTGTTGCCCGCGGTATCGGGATAGATGAATGTGCCGTGTGCCATCACGATTTTCCCGGTTGCGCCGCGGATGTAGCGCGCCTTCCTGGTGTGGCCGCGGGGTGAGCCGCGCAGCACGCGAACCGTGTCGCCGACCGCGAAGCGTGCGACTTTGTCACTTTCCCTCTTGGCCGGTGCGCCTGCGGGTACGACGGCGTCGATGAAGGCCAACAGTTCGGGATCGTCGGCATGATCGGGCAGCGGAGCGTCGGGGTTCTTGAGGAAGTGCTCGGTTCGGCGATCGAGTTCGTCGAGGTCCAACTTTCCGGTGCGCTCACCGTGGTACTCGACGGTGTGGATCCAATGTTCGTAGTACGGCGACTTCAGATAGACCGCGGGGTCGATCAGCTCCATGCCGTAACGAAATTGGTCGACTCCGAAGAATCCGCCACGAAAGCACATGGAGAACATGCCGAAAGCGACCTTTTCCCATTCCGCTCGAAATATCGGTTCGTTCTCGGGGACGACAACGGTTCCGATTCCATCGGTTCCGCCGAGGTCGAATACTCCGTTCATCTGTTTCTCCTTCGATGTGATGGGTCGTCAGGGCGACGTGAGGGCAACGCGGCTTCGCGCGGAATCGGGCGTGGGAAACCCGCCGACGAGTTGTTCGTATGCATGACCCACACGCAGCACCGTGGCGTCGTCGAAGTGCTTGCCTACGATCATCATTGCGGCCGGGAGGCCGTCGACCAGATCCGCCGGAACAGACAGCGCCGGGTGTCCGGTCACATCCAACGGGGCTGCGTTGACGACCATCCCGAGGGCCTTGGTGAGGTAGGTGGCACGGTCGATGCCGGCGTCGGGCAACTCGGTGGCGGTATAGGGAAGAGTGGGCATCACCAGTACGTCGTAGGCTTCGAGCGCGGTGTCGTACGCGGCACGAGCCGTCGGAACGAGGTTGCGGGCCTTACCGTAGATCGCCGATCCCAGTGTGGTTGTCCCGTGATGTCCGCACAGCGCAACGAGTTTGACGGTCTCGGACAGTTCGTCGGCGTGCTCGATTCGTCGGCCGGCGAAGTACGCCATCTGTTCCGGGTCGTACAGACCACTCGCGTTGAGCCCGTAGCCGTTACCGTCGAGCATCTGGTACGCCGCTCCGTCGGTCGCGATGACGTTCCAGACGTGGAAGGCGTGTCGATGCCACGGAATGCTCACCTCCTCGACCACCGCACCGGCCTCGGCGAAGCGCTGCACTGCAGCTCGGACTGCGGCGTCGACCGCGGGCTGGGAGGACTCGTGGCCGAAACCTTCTGTGACGACGCCGATTCGGAGCCCCTCCACCCCGTGGTCGAGACCCAGGGTGTAGTCGACGGTGGATACGTCCGCGGGCTGGCGGGGATCGTTGCCGTCGGATCCGGCGATGACCGACAGCATCAGGGCCGCGTCGGCGACCGTCCGGGCGATCGGGCCGACGTGGTCGATGGTGCGCTCTATCGGGAAGGCTCCCGTGTACGGAACCAGGCCGAACGTCGGCTTGTGGCCGACGACTCCACAGAACGCGGCCGGAATGCGGATGGACCCACCCTGGTCGCCGCCGATTGCCATGTCGACATCACCGTTGGCGACCAAAGCACCGCTGCCACTGGAGGACCCACCCGCTTCGCGACCGAGATCCCACGGGTTTCGCACCGGTCCCGACGCGGAGGTGAAGCTCGAACCGGAGAAACACAGGTCCTCGCACACCGACTTGCCGACGATCTCGGCCCCGGATTCCAGCAGGCGCGTGACGACGGTGGCGTCGCGTGAGGGGACGAAGCCTTCGAGGGTGCGTGAGCCGTTCATCATCGGCACCCCGGCCACGGCGACGTTGTCCTTGATGGCGACGCGTTTTCCGGCGAGGCGGTCGTCCACCGGCTCGGCCGATCGGATCGCGGTGGTGACGTACCAGGCTCCGAGCGGATTCTCGGCTTCGGAGAGGACTCGATGTTCTCGATCGGGGATGCTGGGCGCGATCTGTGCGTACAACTCGTCCACGACGTCGTAGGACCCGAGAGCCCCGTCGACCAACCCGGCGAACTCCTCACGGTCCGAGGCGCTCAGATCGATCCCGAAATGCTCTGCGGCCGAACCGATCGCATCCGGATCCGGGCGTGAAACTGTCATGTCGTCTCCTGTCGAAACAGCAAGTCGTGTCGGTGTGTCGGAGGGACGAACGCGCCCCTACCCACCGAGGTTCTCTGTACTCGGATCAGGCGACGCTAAAGCAGTTCTAGTCAATGCGTCAATATGTATCGACATATTGGCCGGTAAATTCTGTGTTGCGTCGAGTTCACGCGAATTCAGGGGTGACGAGAAGTGCGTATCGGCTTCTCGCCGGTGTGTGGGCTACCGCGGCCGAAAGATGCCGCCCTGTGACACGGCCAGCATGATGGCGGGCCCCGTCGGACCTTCGTCGACGCGACTCGATGTCGACCGGTCCGACAGGCGTCGACGAAGCGTCTCTCGATCGAGCTCGCTGCGGGTCGCCCCGAGTATCCGAGCGTAGGCAGCGATCGCCTCGTACGTCGTTTCGGACAGTGAGCTCATGGGCGGCTTCGGGCCGGCTTGCAGTGCGTTGTAGCGGTTTTCGAGATCTCTGTGCAGGTCGGTGGCACCCTGGAAGTACGCGAACGCCGCCCATACTCCGTCGGAGGCCGAGGTGCCGATCAGCTGTTGGGTTGCTTCGTCGAGCACCAGGGCCAACGTGCGCGTTGTCGACCGCAGGCCCGCGTCGAAGCATTGTTGCTCGAAGACGACCTCGTCGTGGCCCACCAGCGACGACAGAATCAGCTCCGCCCCGGAGCGCTCGATGTCAGCGATGGTGGAGGAGAAATCCTCGGTCCCGAGGGGCAGGTACGCATCGCCGAGGACCGAACCGTTGTTCTCTGCGACAACTCGTCGCGCAGCCCAGTGCGCGCCGTACGACCAGGAGTACCGGTGTCCGACGAAAAACCATGTACGGCTGTCGGTCTCGGTCATCAACGCAGGAATTCCGGCGCGCGCCTGCGCGAGTGGGCGTTCGCCGAGCCGCACTATGCCGGGATCCGGGCGCCCGCCTTCGTTGAGGACGGTATGCACTACCAGCACATCGCTGTCGTGCAACGCCGACGCCGCAGCGTTGAACGTTGCCGAGGTGACGCAGGCAAAGATGATGCGGCAGCCACTGCGAAGCAGGCGGCGCGTGGCGGTAGCCCCCGCCCGTGAGTCGGATGCGTCGTCGCCTATCAGCAGTTCGACGGGTAGACCGCGAATTCCGCCATCGGCATTGATCTCGTCGACGGCCAATCGAGCCAGAGTCTCGGTGGCTTGCGCGAACACCGCTGCAGAGCCTGATTTGCTGACCAGGAGTCCGATGCGGTGGCGGTCCGGCCGAAGTGGTTCGGGGGGACCGTAACCACGTTTGTGCGCCAGCCAGGCCACGCCGTCTCGATCGAGACCGGACTCGAGTACCAATCGGGTGCCGGTGCCGTCGGGATGGAATCGCAAGGTCAACCGTCCTCGCCAAGGCTGATGATGAACCAACACCACCGATTTCGCCGGTCGCACTGCCGCGACGTGGCCGAGCAGCGTGATGGGCATGCCGGATGCTCCCGTCCCGCCCACCGGCAGGGACACCGACACCGCGGCCCCGACGACCAGCCGGGTGCACTCGAGGTCGAGCAGATTCCCGTCGAGAAACTGCTGATACGCGACCGCGGGCGGGTGAGGTACGTGGATTTGCGCCGTCACGGACAGGCCGGACATCACGCCACCACGGTCATGTCGATCGAACGCGGACTCCCGGTGTCACGCGCGCCGGCGAGGCCGAGCTTCCGATGCGGCGTCATCGGTGCGGTCGGTACTGGGCGCATCGCTGGGTGCCTGTGCCGCCACCAGGGACCGCTCGAGCACATCACGCAGAAACTGTAGAGCGTCGTTGGCCGGACCGGCTGGGTCCACGGAGAAAAAGCGGTTCCGACCGGCACGCCGTTCGACGATGACCCCGGACATCTTGAGGGCTTTCAGATGAGCCGACACGGTGGTGCGTCCTACCGACGAAATGTGTTCGCTGATGAACCCTGCGCTGCATTCACCGTGCGAGGCCAGGGTGTCCAGGATTTCGCGACGGACCTGATCGGCAAGAGCTGCGAACACCAGCTCTCGACTCTGTTGATCACCGACGTCCATCACTGTCCTCGTCCTGAAATTGGTTGCACCCCGAATAGGTCGACTGACATCAACATATCGCACGTGGTCGAGGGTCGAAAGCTCTGTCGGTGCATCCGATGTCGCTGATATCCGGTAACGCCCGCCCGAAGTTCGGGTGGCCTTCGGTTCCGAACGGGAATTCAAGCAAGCATGCTTGCTTTTAAGTACTACGAATGACTGAAAGGACTTGTAAAAGTATGACGAATGCGAGATAGTGAGCTTGTTCACTTTTCAGTGAGGAGACAGCTCATGGTGCGAGGCGCACCCGCCAGGCCGGTCCAACTACCCGTCCCCAACGCAGATGTCTGGGACTGGCAACTCGACGGCCTGTGTCGCGGATTGGACTCGTCCGTGTTCTTCCACCCCGAAGGTGAACGAGGCCGCGCTCGCACCTCGCGCGAGAAATCCGCCAAGCAGGTCTGCGGCCGCTGCCCGGTACTCGAACAATGCCGCCAGCACGCCCTCGAGGCGAACGAGCCCTACGGCGTGTGGGGCGGAATGTCTGCACACGATCGCGCCGACTTCTACCGCGGAGCAATCCGCACCGCCTGATCCCTGAGCGGCTTCGGTGCGGTGGCAGTGGGGGATTGTGGCAAATGCGCGCGCATTCGCCAGGCGCGTTCACAATTGTCAATGCTCGCATAGCGATTCCGCGCGCCCCTGGCAAACGCGCGCGCGTTCGCGAAGACTGCTGGGCGACAACACCGGGCCGCAACGAGGCGATCAGAATCCGCAGGTCTCCTCGGCCTTACCTCCGGCGCACTCGCTGTCGACACTGCTGTGAAGCCCGGCATGATCGACATTCGCGGCGGCGACGCATCGTTCGCGCCGCCTTCGAGCCCTGACCGTCGCAGCCTTCACCGAACTTGTCGGTGGCTTCGTGTTTCATGACGACCCATGAACAAGGTCCTGCGTGCGACGCTCGTCAGTGCGGTCGTCATCACCACCGTCATCGGAATTGCGTCGTTCGTGCTGAGTTTCGCTGCACTGTGGGATCTCGCCACGATGGCAGGCGTCCCACGTTCTCTGTCGTGGCTGTGGCCGGTGATCGTCGACGGCACCATCCTGCAGGCCACGATCTCCGTCATCGCGCTCGCCCAATTCGAGGATCAGCGCAGTGGCCGACGCTTCTTCTGGGGCGTGTTGATCACGGCGGCTCTGGTGAGTATCGGCGCAAATGCCATGCACGCCTTCATTTCCGACGCCGGAACCCTGCATCCCGCTCTGTCGGCGGCCATTGCGACCGTCGCCCCGGTGAGTCTGTTGGCCGCGACCCACGGACTCGGCATCCTCGTTCGGGTACCCGCAGAACTGCCGAAGACCATCGACATCGTCGACGACGAAAAACCTGCCGTCGACGAGTGGGCTTTCGTCCCGAGAGCCGAACCCGTGACACCTGCGCCCGAACTCCCCACACCCGAGATACCGGCACCCGCGCCGACAGAACGCACCGAACCGGTCCGCACCGAACCGGTCCGCACCGAACACCGACCACCCGAATCTTCGGTCACCTCGGTGCGCACGGTCGAGCCTCTCGACGACGTCGATCGCTGGATTCTCGACGAGGAACGGGTGGACGATCTCTATCCCGTCGACGCTCCCTGACACCCGGTGGCACCATCGAGGTATGAGTTCACATCTGCCGAGATCCGTTGTTCCCGAGAAGCCGAAGCCGGGCCAGGAGTCCGTCTGGGACTACCCCCGTCCGCCCAAGCTCGAGTCCTCGAACCGTTCGCTCGTCGTTCGGCTCGGCGGCGAGGTGGTCGCCCGCACCACCGCCGCGTACCGAGTACTGGAAACGAGCCACCCACCGACCTGGTACATCTCGCCCGCAGACGTGGTTCCGGGTGCGTTGACCCCCTCGGAGGCCCGGTCGACGCACTGCGAATGGAAGGGTGCCGCCACCTACTGGGACGTACACGGCGGAGATGCCGTCGCACCCGCCGCGGGGTGGAGTTACGAGAACCCCACTCCTCGGTTCGCCGAGATCGCCGGCTATCTGGCGTTCTCGCCCAGTCGTCTGGACTGCGAGATCGACGGCGAAGCGGTCCGGCCCCAGGAAGGCGGATTCTACGAGGGCTGGATCACCGACGACGTGGTCGGTCCGTTCAAGGGAATCCCGGGCTCCTACGGCTGGTGACGGCCTAACTACCAGGCAACTCTGCGCGGGTGATGATCTGAATCGAACTGCTCGCGCCGGGGTCGCTGCCGGTCACCAGCACGTCACCGGTCCGTGGATCGACCGCGACCGAATTGGCCTGCGTCACCGTCGGAACATCACCCAGGGTGCGCGGAGCAGCGGGATCGGACACATCGACCACCCTCAGCACGTTCGATGCGGTCAGCGTCACGAACAGCAGCCGGCGTTCGGGATCCACGGCGAGCCCGTACGGGTTGCCGGGTGCATCGATCGACGCGATCTGACGAATGCCCCCGGCCGCGTCGACCGATGCGAGAAGGACCGTGCCGCCGTCGGTGTCGGCGAACCCGGCCACCGTCTGACTCACCGTCACCGCGTGCGTGAGCTTGACGCCGATCGGAGCCTGCGCCACCTCCTGCTGCGTCGCACCGTCGTAGACCCATACACCGTTGCCCTGGACGTCCGCGACAGCAGCGAACGGACCGAGGGCCGCGACACCACCGGGTTGGACGGGCCCCGGTGGTAGTTCCGACAGCACCGCGCCGTCGCGCAGGAAGATCACTCCGCCACCCATTTCGTTGGTGGCCACGATCGTGCCGTCGGAGGTCGACACGGCATCGTGCGGCTGACGGCCGACTCCGGTGGCGGTCGACAGGATCGCGCCGTCGGCGAGCGAGATCTCGAGCAATTCGTCACTGCCTTCGAGCGGTGCCAGCACCGGGCCGTCGGGGCCGGCGAGCGAGAGATGCCGTGGTGCTCCGGTCGTCTGGACCATCTGCCGCACGACACCGGTCGCCGCGTCGAACAACACCACACCGTCGGGTTCTCGGACCGCTGCAGCAGCGATCCCGGACGTTCCGACCACAACACCTTCGGGAGCGCCCGCAAGTGGAACGACGGTGCCGATCGGGTCGGCCGAATCCGGGGCCTGTGCAGGCTCGGCAGCGGGAGTGGTTGCCGGAGTGGACGGTTCGGTCGGGGCCTCGGCTGCAGAGCAGCCGGCCACGAGCAGGCAGGCAGTGGCCACCGCAACCAGGCGCGCGCGCATCATCGGCGGTACTGCTCGAAGTGCAGGGCGTCGTCCAGCGGGCGGCGGGTGCGCCAGCCGAAGCGTTCCAGATCGGGTACCTCCTGGAACGATTCGACCGGGCCCACACACAGCCAGGCGATCGGGCGGACCGGCGCGGGGATGTCGAGCAGTTCGGTGAGATACGGCTCGTCGTAGAACGATACCCAGCCGACGCCGACGTTCTCGGCTATTGCTGCGAGCCAGAGGTTTTCGATGGCGAGTACGGCAGAGAACAGGCCGGTGTCGTCGACGGTGTCGCGGCCGAGGACGTGCCGTCCTCCACGGTCGGGATCGTAGGTGACGACCACACCGGTTCCGCTCGTCTCGATTCCCTCGATACGGATGGGGTCGAACGTCTTTCGGCGCTCGGCGTCGAGCTTGTCCGCGAAATCTTGTCGGCATCCGGCCACGTGCGCGGCGAATGCGCTCAGTGTGTCGGGCTTGCGGACGACGACGAAGTCCCAGGGCTGGGTGTTGCCGACACTCGGGGCCTGATGCGCCGCGCCGAGGATTCGGCGCAGAGTCTCGTCGTCGACGACGGTTCCGTCGAACTCGGCGCGAACGTCGCGGCGAGATCGAATCGCGGCGTACACCGACAGAGCTGCCTCGGTCATGATATCCGTTCTCCTGTAGCAGTGTTCAGACGCGCGTCGATTTCGGCGACGAGGGCGGGTAGTCGGTCTGCCGAGGTGGGACGGCCGAGATGGTAACCCTGCGCTCGTCCGCACCGTAGCTCGCGCAACGTCGTCATCGTCACTTCGTCCTCCACTCCCTCTGCCGTCACCGACAGTCCCAGCGTACGGGCGAGTTCGACGGTCGATCGCACGATGGCTTCGTGCGCCGGGTTGTGTGCCATGCCGCCGATGAAGGTGCGGTCGATCTTCAACTCCTGTACCGGCAACCTCTCGATGTACGCGAGCGAGCTGTAGCCGGTGCCGTAGTCGTCGATGGCGACCTGCACACCCATCGCATGCAGAATCGACAGCGCCTCGGTCGCGCCGACCGGGTCGGTCATCGCCGAGGTCTCGGTCACCTCCAAGGTCAATCGACCAGGTGGACAATCGAATTCCTTCAGCGCCGTGCACACCTGTCCGATGAGGGTGTCGTCGAACAGATTGCGGGTCGAGATGTTGACGGCGATGCTCAACTCCAGTCCGTCGGACTTCCACTGCCTGCGTTGGGCGAGGGCGTGGGTGAGGACGTAGCTCGTCAGTGGCCGGATCAGTCCGGTGCGTTCGGCGGTGGGCAGGAATGCACTGGGGGACAGGACGGTGCCGTTCGGATGGTGCCACCGCAGCAGTGCTTCCACGCCGACGACGGTCATCGTCGTGAGGTCGACCTGCGGTTGATAGTGCAGTCGCAGTTGATCCGTTTCCAGTGCTGTGGTGAGTTCGCCGAGCATGATGAGTTGCTCACTCTTGTCCCGGTCCATCGATCGGTCGTAGTACGCGACGCGCGACTGAGCTGCTTTCGCGGCCTGGACGGCGAGGTCGGCGCGCTGGACGAGGCGATCGGGTGTCGTCTCGTCCTCACCGTCTCCGGTCGGAGAAGTCGACGCGACGCCGACGCTCGCTTCGATCAGTAGGGTCATGTTCCCCACCTCGAAGGGTGTGGCGAACCGGAGCTGGATCTCGTGTGCCAACGCGGCCGGATCCATCGACTCCGACGACCCGCACAGGGCAAATTCGTCACCGGCCAAGCGCGCCAACAGAATCGAGTCATCGGCGACCCCTCGCAGGCGCTCGGCGACCAGCACGAGGACCTGATCGCCGAGGCCGCGTCCGAAGGTGTCGTTGATCTCCTTGAATCGGTCGATATCGACGGTCAACACAGTCGATTCACCCGCATTGCCCCAGAGTCGATGTTCGAGGGCGCGCAGGTTGGCCAGGCCGGTGAGGTGATCGGTATCGGCGACGGCACGGAGCTGGACGGTCTGAGTGTGCAACAACCGCAACAGATCGGTGATGCGAATGATCACCAGGACCACCAACGCGAGAGCGCAGAGCAGCACCGCCCATCCCCACTGGGCGATCGGCTCGTCGCGAACGACCTCGATGAACATCACGATCGGCGCAGTCAGGGTGGCCGCGGTCAGCACGACGACCGTGGGAGTGGTGAACGACGCCATCAGGTGGGCGTTGGATTCGATGTTCGGGTTGGTGATGCGCCGCATGGACGGGTGAAGGGCGGCGACGCCGATCAGGACGTACGAGATGATCCAGCCGACGTCCAACAGGGACCTGTCGGACGAGGAATCCGAGACGATCGCGAAATTGTTCACGGTGTCGGTGACGACCAGCAGTGCAACGGCCACGGTGAGCAGCCGATAGGACAGGGCCCGCCACTGCCTCGAGCCCACGAAGTGCGCCAGCAGTCCCAGCAGAAAGATGTCCATTGCGGGGTACGCGACGTCGACCAGACCGGCGATCCCGGAGATACCCTCGCCGCCGAGCGACGGCTGCACGGCGAACACCCAGGTGAGCAGTCCGAACGCGACCATGACGATGGCGCTGTTGGCTACGTGGCCGCGTTCGCTCGCTCGCCACTTGTGGCGAGCCAGCAAAAACAGGCCGAAGCCGTAGATCGGATAGCCGAGGAGGTACAGCGCATCGGCCAGTGATGGATACGGCACGCTGCCGCGGGTGACGTGGATCCATTCGTAGACGATGTCGCCGAGCACCCACAGTGCGGTTCCGGCGGCGATGGCCAGCCAGGCTCTGCGGTTGGCCGGCCGATGCATCCTGGTACCGATCACGGTGGCAGCGACGGCGGAGGCTCCGACGAGGGCGAAGACGGACTGGGCCCAGACGATCGTCGGGACGAGGAAGTAGACGACGCAGCCGACTGCGCCGAGCGCTGCGTACCACCGCCACCAGGCCGTCACGATTTTCTCCAGCCGTTCACGCCGATCTGACGGCTTCAACAATGTCACACGGACGTGATGTAGGTCACCTGCGCTGCGCGTCCAGTGACAGAAGTATGCCTCAGCGCTACGCTCGGTAAGCGGTACGAAACTGTTTCGATTCGATAAGGGGGCCACGGATGAGCGTCGACGCCCCACGCCGGTCGAGGGTGAGTATGGAACGCGAGGGCGAATTTCTCGACGCCGCACTCCTGTGCCTCGGCGAGGTCGGTTACGACTCGCTGTCGATGGACCTGGTTGCCGAGCGAGCACAGTGCAGCAAGGCCACCCTCTACCGGAGATGGTCGAGCAAGGCCGAGATGGTGGTCGCGGCCATCGAATCGGTCGGCCCGCCCCCGTTCGTCGGCATCGATACCGGAGACCTTCGCGGAGATCTGCTCGAGTTGATGAATCGGGTGTCCGAGGGGGCGGAGCACGATCAACGTTTCGCTGCGGCGATCCACCACGCGGTGATGGTCGACGAACAGTTGGCGGCAGCGGTGCGGAGAACGTTCCTCGAACCCGAGGCCAGATTCCTCGAGTCGGTCGTCGTGCGCGCGGTGCAGCGGGGGGAATTGTCGAGCAGGCCGAGATCGGCAGACTTTCTGCAGTACATGGTCTTCAGCGCAATCATGACTGGCCCATTGACCGACGCCAAGCCTTTGGATTCGGAATGCAGAACGCGAATAATCGACGAAGTAATTCTGCCGTCACTTCGCTCGACGACCGATTGACAACGTTTGTACGGCATGCGCACGTAATCGATTGACCCGCAACATAATTGAAAAATTCAACCGACCGGCGTCCGACTGGGGCGCCGGATAGAGTTCGTTCGAAATTCCACTGCTGCCAGGAGATGAACGGCTGAATTGGCAGGAAACTGCCAGCTTCTGAGGTGGAAATTCCGTCCAGATTGTCTCTAGGGTTAACGGCATCCGAACAAACGGTAAACAGCACTGATTGCGGATGTAGGCGCGTGGGTCACGCGCTCCCCGGTAACCAGTGCGGAATTCGACTCAACTCGATCGGAATGCGATGAATTTCAACATTCAAGACCTGAGCGGAACGTTCTCGACGTTCGACATCGTGGTGTCTCTGACACTGTCGTTCGTTCTGTCGGCCATCATCGGCTGGGTCTACCGACTCACCCACAAGAACGTCTCGTACAGCCAGTCCTACGTACAAACTCTCGTCACGGTGGGCATGGTCATCAGCTTGATCATGCTGGTCGTCGGATCGAACGTGGCACGGGCGTTCGCCCTCGTCGGTGCGTTGTCCGTCGTCCGATTCCGCAACGCCATCAAGGAAACTCGCGATGTCGGCTTCATCTTCCTCGTCATGGCGATCGGCATGGCCACGGGAACTCGCTTCTACGTGTTGGCCATTGCGGCCACGTTTGCCATCTGCTTGGTCATGGTGGTGATGAGCAAGTTCAACTGGTTCAAACTCGATGTGCAGCGTCAGGTCGTCAAGGTGCAGGTTCCACCCGACGCCGATTACACCGATCTCGTCGAGGACGTACTGATCAAGTACTGCAAGGAGTTCGAGCTCGTCAGTACCGAATCGGTGCGATCGGGTGCGCTGACCGAGTTGTACTTCACGGCCCAACTCAGATCGGGCAAGAAACCCGGTGAGTTGATCGCAGCGCTCAGTGAGGTCAATACCGGACAACGGGTTTCGGTACTCACCGGATACGACCAGACGGACATCTGATCGTGGCCGACCCGAACGCGAACTTTCCCACCGCTCCGACAACCCTGCGAAGGAGGCTCGTCCACCGAGTGCCTCGGACGGTGCGGCAGCATTGGAAAATTGCTGCCACACTGCTGGTGTTCGTCGTGGTGATGGCGACCGTGTTCGGGTCGACCCGGATCCGCCCGTACATCACCGGCGATGCAACCGTCATCGCCTCCGAGATCGCCGAGAACGTCCAGGGTACGGTCGATCTGTTCGATACCACTGTGTCGCACTCGATTTCGGTGGATATTGACGCCGGCGACTACCAGACCCTGAAGGACTCGTTCCAGAACGAGGGTGTCAAGGAATCGGTACCCGCAGACATCACCATCGACGGCACCCTGATCTCGGACGTCGGTATTCGGTTGAAGGGCAACTCGACGCTGAGCACGCTGAGCAACGACGACGGCACGATGCCGGGACGCGGGGGTGGCAACGCCGGCGCGGACGCCGCAGCAGCTCCTGCAGACGGCGCAGCCATGCCCGAGGGCGGGGGAATGCCGGAGGGCGGGGGAATGCCGGACGGCGTAACCATGCCGGACGGCGTAACCATGCCGGAGGGTGCAACCATGCCGGAGGGTGCAGCACCTGCGGATGGCACAGCGCCTACCGATGGTGCAGCCATGCCCGAGGGCGGGGGTATGCCCGGTGGTGCCGGGATGGCCATGTTCGGTGAACCGCTCAGTTTCGATGAGCCCGAGGATCTTCCGTTTCTGATCGACTTCGCCGAGTACTCCGAGGGCCGGGCGTATCAGGGTCACACCACGCTCTCGCTCCGGCCGTACACTCCGGCGTTGAACGAGTCGGTCTCCCTTGCGATCACCGAGGCTTCGGGCCAGGCGACCCAGGACTTCACCTACACCACGTATTCGGTGAACGACTCGACCGAGACGACGCGACTGGTGGTCGTTGCTCCTGACGACGACTACGCCAATTCTCTGCACGACGGCGACGGGGTGTTGTACAAGACCGGCGCAAATGCGAGTTTCACGTATCAGGGCGATGATCAGACCACCTACGCCGAGCAGTTCACCCAGATCAATGCCCGCGGCACAGCGGACCTGCAACCGATCATCACGCTGCTGAAGTGGCTCGACGGTGCCGACCAGGCCGAGTTCGATGCGCATCTGGCCGACTACGTCGACGTCGACTCGCTGGCGAATTACCTTGCACTGCAGAACTTGCTGAGCAACGGCGACGACATGGGCGGACCGGGAAAGAACTTCTACCTCTACTACGACCTGGACACGAAGAAGTTCTCCGTCGTGTCGTGGGATCTCAACCTGGCTCTGAATTCCGATTCCACCGCCGGGGCGCACGACGAAGTCTCGATGATTCCCGGTGGCGGAGGAGCCGGAGGCGGTGGCATGCCTCAGATGCCCGAGGGCTTCACACCACCGGAGGGAATGGAGATCCCGGAGGGTGGGGGCATGCCCGAAGGTGGCCCGATGCTGGGTAATTCGCTCAAGGACATGTTCTTGGACTCGACGGAATTCACCGACGAATACGACGCTGCGTACCGCACGATCTACGACGAGTTGTGGGCCAGTGGTCGAGTACTCGACATCGTCGACGAGGTTGCCGCATCCGTCCCCACGTCGGCTGGGCTCACCCAGGAGGAGATCGACGCCGACGCTGCCGAATTGAAGTCACGGCTGCAGATCCGAATCGATGCACTCGCCGACGATCCTGTCGTGACGGGATCGTCGTGATGTCCCGGCGGTCAGCGCAGGGTCAGGGTGTCTGCCGGGGAAACCTCGCGGCGGGGGTCGCGCAGCGGCATGCCGTTGATCAGGACCATTCCCTCCATCACGAAGGAGGCGGCCTGCGACAGCGTGCGCGCAGTGCCTGTGGCAACCAGCAACTCGGGAACAGAAGTTCGACCGTTCATGACCTGATGCTGCTCCCGAGCGGTGACCGTCGACGCTCGATCGCGTGGCGGGTAGGCGACAGTCAGGTGAACACTCGGAGACGGCGGGTCGGCGTGGTGGTCGCTGCGTGCGGGGTCGGTGCCTCGGTGCTCGCGTCGTGCATGTCGGCCCAACCCCCAGCGGCCGAACCCCCGGCAGCCCAACCCTCAGCCGCCGCGGGATTCGAAACCTGGTGCACCCCCACCGACTCGGGCCTGTCCGAGTTGTCGGGTCTGGCGTGGACGGGCGATACCGGCTACGCGATCGGGGACCGCGGCAGCGACGATCGGCTGGCGGTGCTCGACCGTGCCTGCGAGGTGACCGGGTGGATCGACGTCGGAGTCGAGACGGTCGACGTCGAGGACATGGCCGTCGACAGCGCGGGGATCGTGTGGCTCGCCGACACCGGTGACAACGACGGTGAACGCGAGAGCGTCACCCTGATCGGCGTCGATGTCCGGTCCGATCGCCGCACCTCCGTCTCTCTGCGCTACCCGGACGGCGCACACGACGTCGAGGCGTTCGCTCTGACGCCCACCGGGCAACCGGTGTTGATCACCAAGGTCTCGGGCGGTGCGTCCGCAACGATCTACTCGTCCGACGAATCCGTTACCGGCGCAGCAGACACCGTGGATCTGGTTCGCGTCGGAGCAGTGGCCGCAACTGCTGCGGACGGATCGAGTCGGCCGATCACCGGTGCAGCCGTCGATGCCGACGCGACCGTGGGGGCACTGCGAACGAAGAAGGATCTGTTCGTCTTCGATATCGCCGACGGCGATGTGGCAGCAGCATTCTCGGGCGCTCCCGCCGGTGTCGTCGAGGGCCCCGATCAACCACAGGGCGAGGCCGTCGCCTTCACCGACGCGGGTGAACTACTGCTCGCGTCCGAGGCCGACGGAGCCACCGAACTACCCCCGATCGTGTTCGCCGAGCCGAACTGAACGCGGCGTCGCCCGACCGTCACACCCACCGAAGGAAGGATCGCTCCATGAGTCTGTTCGACAAATTTCGGCCCAAGGCCGCACTGGAGAGACAGGGTGCCTCGCCGGAAGACCTCAATACCGAGCCCACCGGTTATCAGCAGACTGCCAGCAAGCTGCACTCGTTCAACAGGTACGAGATCAAGTACTTCGTCGCCGAAGCCGACGTCGAACAGGTTCGTGAAGAGTTGACGGCGCGGATGGACACCGATCCGTTCTCGCCCAAGGGTGGCTACCCGGTCACCTCCCTGTACTACGACACCACCGACCTGCGGTTCTACTGGGAGAAGATCGAGGGCCTGAAGTTCCGCCGCAAGGTGCGGGTGCGGCTGTACGGGGCGCCGTCCGAATGCACGGACGACACACCGGTGCAAATCGAGATCAAGCAGCGCGTCAACAGAGTCACCCAGAAGCGTCGAATCTCGTTGCCCTACGACGTTTCTCAGCGGTGGTTGAACGGCCGTGAGGAGATCGAGTGCGATCCGAGTCAACGTCCGTTCGTCAACGAGGTCAGCACGTTGATCGCCAACCTCGACCTGCGTCCGATGGTCACCACCGGCTATCTACGCGAGGCCTACGTCGGCCGCGAGGCCGATCTCGGTCTGCGGGTGACGATCGACCACAAGGTGCACGGTCGGGATCGCGATTTCCGATTCGATTCCGGTGCCCAGAACCGCTTCATCATTCCGCCCAAGCTCGCGATCCTGGAGATCAAGGCCAACGAGCGAGTGCCGTACTGGGTGACCGACATGACGGCCCGGATGAACATGTCCGTCATCCGAGTCTCGAAGTACTGCCAGTCCATCGAGGCGTTCGAGATGGCACCGCGATCACGCGCCGGTGCGCCCGAACTCGTCCTTCCCGCCGATGCCGACCATCGCGTGCCGTCGGATCTGCTCGAGCCCTACGCCGGCGCTCGCCGGTAGCCGCCGTACCCCTAGGAGACGGAAGATGTTCGCACGCTTCAAACCCAAGTCCGTTCTGTTCTACGACCTGTTCAACTCCTCTGCTCAGCTGCTGGCCACCGGAGCCAAGACGTTGACCGAACTGCTCGAATCCGCACCGGAGATCGATGCTGTGGCGCGTCGCATGGTCGATCTCGAGCACGAAGCCGACAGCGTCACCCACGACCTGTTCCGCACCTTGAACTCGAGCTTCATCACCCCGTTCGATCGCACCGACATCTACGTCCTCGGTTCGAGCCTCGACGACGTCATGGACCACATGGAAGCGGCGACACATCTGCTCTCGCTCTACCGAATAGGCGAACTCACCCCACACATGCACGACATGATCGACATCCTCGACCGGTCGGCGAAGGTCACGGCGGAAGCCATGCCGAGGTTGGCGTCGATGAAGGATCTCGAGCGCTACTGGATCGAGATCAACGAACTCGAGAACCGGGCCGATCATGCCTATCGGACATTTCTGGCGGATCTGTTCGACGGCCGTTTCGACGCATTGACCGTGATGAAACTCAAGGGAGTGGGCGACGAACTCGAAGACGCCGCAGACGCTTTCGAGAAGGTAGCGCACGTCATCGAATCCATCGTGCTGAAAGAGACGTGAGTGCGCGGTGGTAGCACTCGTTCTGGTCATCACCCTGGCGATGGCGTTCACCTTCACCAACGGCTTTCACGATTCGGCCAATGCCATCGCGACATCGGTGTCCACGCGCGCACTCACACTGCGGACGGCGCTGGTCATGGCCGCGGTGGGAAACTTGCTCGGTTCCTTCTTCGGTGCGAAGGTCGCCTCGACGGTGGGGGAGGGAATCATCGCCCTCGACGTCGGATCCGACGCGTTGCTCGTGGTCGGGTGCGCCCTGGTCGGTGCCATCGCCTGGAATCTGATCACGTGGTGGTTCGGGTTGCCGTCCTCGTCCTCGCACGCATTGGTCGGCGGCATGGTGGGAGCTGCACTGGCCGGCGGCATGACCGTGCTGTGGGGAGGCGTCGCGACCAAGGTGATCCTCCCGATGATCGTTTCTCCTGCAGTCGGTTTCGTGCTCGGAAGCGCCGTCATGGTGGCCATTCTGTGGATGTTCCGGCGGTCGTCTCCCAGTGCCACCAGCCGGGGGTTCCGGCGCGCTCAGACCTGCTCGGCCGCGGCCATGGCCTTCGGGCACGGTATGCAGGATGCAGCCAAGACGATGGGCATCGTGGTTCTGGCTCTGGTCGTGTCCGGCAATCAGGTCGACTACACGATTCCCCTGTGGTGCTACTTCCTCACCGCGACGGTGCTGGCGCTCGGAACAGCGACCGGTGGGATGCGGATCATGCGCACCCTCGGCCGCAAGATCATCGAACTCGACCCACCCCAGGGCTTCGCGGCCGAGGCGACCGCGTCCGCGGTTCTGTACGTGGCCTCGATCGGACTGGGAGCGCCGGTATCGACGACGCATGTCATCTCGTCGGCGATCATGGGCGTCGGGGCGACCAAACGCACGACGGCCGTGCGCTGGGGAACGGCGGGAAACATGCTCGCGGCGTGGGTCACCACGCTGCCCGCGGCGGCTGCCGTCGCCGCGCTGACCTACGTGATTGCAGGGGTGTTCTCGTGAAGCGGCGTGCGGGTTGGACAGCGGTGAGTGCTGCACTGTGCATGGTGGCACTGAGCTCGGTGACCGGCTGTGGTTACGAGATGACGTCGACGGACACCGGCAGCGGCATCTCTCGTGACGTGCAGGAGGCCAGGGACGGATTTCTCGAGACCCCGGGAATGGCCGAACTGTTCGACGACCTCTACGGGCAGGGCATCGGCACGACCGTCAACGAGGTGTTCGCACTGGGCATCTACATTCCGGGCTTCTGCGAGACCCGCGCTCAGCAGGGATTGTCCGAGGAGGAGGCCGTCGCGGAAGTGACCGATTCTCTCGGTGCGACCTACGAGAAGGGGACCGGCGAGCCCTGGGCCGAGCCGATAGTCCAGGCCGCGGAGCAGCACGTCTGTCAGTGACCCGGGCATCGGTGTCGGTGGCCTGTGCAAGCATGGAACGGTGGAGTCCACCGGCAGAACCGTGGCGAGCATCATGCACGCCGACCTGGACTCCTTCTATGCCTCGGTGGAGCAGCGTGACGATCCGCGGCTGCGCGGTAAGCCGGTGATCGTCGGCGGGGGAGTGGTGCTCGCCGCCAGCTACGAGGCCAAGGCCTTCGGGGTGCGTACGGCGATGAGCGGCGGGCAGGCACGCGCGGTGTGTCCGCAGGCCATCGTGGTCCCGCCGCGCATGGAGGCGTACTCGCAGGCGAGCAAGGACGTGTTCGACGTCTTCCACGACACCACCCCGCTGGTGGAGGGCATCTCCATCGACGAGGCGTTTCTCGACGTCGGCGGGTTGCAGAAGATTGCGGGCAGTGCCACGGAGATCGGACAACGTCTGCGGCAGGAGGTCGCCGAACAGGTAGGGCTGCCCATCACCGTCGGGATCGCCACCACCAAGTTTCTGGCGAAGGTGGCCAGTGCTTTCGCCAAGCCCGACGGCCTACTGCTCGTGCCGCCCGGCGGCGAACTCGAGTTCCTGCATCCGCTGAACATCGAAAGGCTCTGGGGTGTCGGCAAAGTGACCGCCGAGAAGCTGCACGTACTCGACATCAGGACCGTCGGCGACATCGCGGCCTACGGCGAGCGTTCGTTGGCCTCGGTGCTGGGCAAGGGTGCGGGTGCTCATCTGTACGCGCTGGCCATGGGCCGAGATCCGCGACGCGTCCAGCCCGGGAAGTCGCGCAGTTCCATCGGCGCACAGCGGGCACTCGGCCGCGGCAGGCACGACGCAGCCGAGGTGGAGGCCTCGTTGATCGGGCTCGTCGATCGCGTCACGCACCGGATGCGCGCAGCGGAGCGAACCGGTCGAACCGTGATGTTGCGCTTACGTTTTGCCGATTTCACTCGCGCCACCAGATCGCACACGCTCGATCGCGCCACCGCCGATACCAGGGATATTCTCGACGCCGCACTCGAATTGCTGCGCGACGCGGCTCCGCTGATCTCGGAGAAGGGCATCACCCTCGTCGGTGTCACCGTTTCGAGTATCGACAAGGGCGGCGCGGAACAACTCGAATTGCAGTTCGACGCACCGTCGGTACGGACGCCGCCGGAGGCATCGGCTCTCGACCGCGCGCTCGACGGGGTGCACAAGAAATTCGGATCTACCTCGCTCACTCGCGGGGTGCTGCTCGGTCGCGATCCGGGAATCTCTGTTCCGCTGTTGCCGGACTGACTACCGTCGTGTCGTCGGTTGCACCCGAAAGCCGGTGGGCATCATGGTCAGTCGCTCCTCGACCCGCAGGCGGTACGACGGGTCGGCTCGCAGATCGAAACGCTGGAGAATCGTTCCGAGGACCAGGACCGCCTCGTGAATGGCGAATTGCCTTCCGATGCAGGCGCGTTCGCCGGTGCCGAATGGCTTGTAGGCATGGGCCGGTCTGGCTTTGATGCGGTCGGGTAGAAAGTTGTCCGGGTCGAACTCGTCGGGGCGATCGCCCCACACCGGATCGCGATGCAGGGCCGTCACCAGCACGATCGCCCAGTCCCCGGCCGCCATTCGGTAGCCGTCGCCGACGATGGTCTCCGTCCGTGCTCCCCGGCCGAACGCGGGAACCGTCGGCCACAGGCGCAGCGATTCGTCGAGGACTCGGCGGACGTACCGCAGCTTGGGGACCTGCCCGAACTCGGGCTCACCCGCACCCCAGACCTCGTCGACCTCGGCGCGGGCCCGCTCGAAGACCTCCGGATGTGTCGCCAGGTAGTACAGCGCGAACGACAGTGCACCGGAGGTGGTCTCGTGTCCGGCGATCAGGAACGTCAGGATCTGATAGCCGATGTTGGCTTCGCTCAATGCATTCGGATTGTCCACCTCACGTGCCGCGTCCATCATGATCTGCAGCAGGTCGGCGAAGTCTTCGGTGGACCGGCGCCTGGTCCGGACGACATCTGCAAGGACGTCGGCCAGGTACTGCTTGTTGTGTGCGTATTCGCGGTCGGACCGGGCGAACAGGGGCTTGGCGAACGCGGGGATCTTCAGCAGTGCCCGCCTCTGGTTGTAGGTCAGGGCACCGACCATGGCCGAGACGAACGGATGCGGCTCGGTTCGCTCGAACGAGCCGAAGCTGTAACTGAATCCGGTGCGACCGATGGTCTCGAGCGTCAGCTTCGTCATGTCCGAGGACACGTCGGTGGTTGCGCCGGCGCGTGCGCGGTCTTCCCAGTGCCGAACCAGATCGTCGGCGACGTCGACCATGATCTCGTGATAGCCGCGCATGGCACCGGCGGTGAAGGCCGGACGCAACAGATCGTGGGCCCGTTGCCAGTTCGGTTCGTGGTTGTAGGCGGTGAACAGCCCGTCGGCCCCGATGTCGCGCAGATTCTCGACGCCGGGAGGCAGAAACTTCTCGAACCGCTTCTCATCGCACAGTTCGCCCACCACGTCGGCACCGGAGGCGAAGACGAAGCGTCGACCGAGGATGTTCCGCTCGAACATCGGGCCGAGGCGGCCGGCCATGGCGGTCGAATCCTGGACCGGGGTGCGCGGGTCGACGCCGACGATGTCGCCGAGCACGGGAACTCGGTACGGGGGATGCGGTAGAGCGCCGTTTCGTACCGCGAACTCTGTCGACATCGCCACTCCATCGTTCGGCTTGTTGAATCGGTGTCCAATAGTGACCGTACTCACTGTTGAACTCGTGTCAAGTAAAGTTCGAGGCCCATGACCACACCTCGCAAGCGGATGACGCCGGCGCAACGGCGTGCGCAACTCCTCGAGATCGGCTCGGCACTGTTCGCCGAGCGGCCCTACGAGGACGTGTGGATCGAAGAGGTCGCCGATCTGGCGGGCGTCTCACGCGGGCTGATGTACCACTACTTCCCGTCCAAGCGGGAGTTCTTCGTCGAGATCGTGCGCACCGAGTCCGAGCGGAACCTCGACCTCACCGCACCGGACACCTTGCTTCCGGTCCTCGAGCAGATCGCCGCCGGGCTCGAGGCCTACATCTCCTACGCCGACGAGCACGCGCACGGCATTCGAGCCGTCAACCGCGGGTCCCTGCTGGGAGACCGACGGATCGACGACATCCTCACGCGCGAGTTCGAGATTCAGCAGGAGCGGATCCTGGCTGCTCTGCCCGAGAGATTTCGCGACGACGACATGGTCCGCACCGCATTGCGCGGGTGGGTGGCCTTCGTGCGAGCGGTGTGCCTGGACTGGGTCGAGCGCAGAACTCTCGACCGGGAACAGGTCCGTGCGCTGTGTCTTCGTGCCGTTGCAGGCCTTCTCGAGGTGTGAGCTGCGGGGTTATCGTCGACGCATGTGCCGAAACATCACCACCCTGCGAGGCTTGGAACCCCACGCCACCGACGAGGAGATCGAAGCGGCCGCGCGTCAGTACGTCCGCAAGATCAGCGGCGTGCAGAAGACGTCCGACGCCACCCGTGACGCGTTCGAGCGTGCCGTCGCCGAGGTGACGGCAACGACGCACCGGCTCCTCGATGCGCTTCCGGAGCGGCGTCAGCCACCGCCCACGGTGCCGCCACTGCGGCGTCCGGAGGTGCAGGCGAGGATTGCGGCGGCGGGAGTGGAGCCTGCGGAACGACCCAAATCAGCGGCGAAGGCCGGGTCCTAGTGGGTGCTGTCCGGCGGCACCGCGGGGAGTCCTTCGCTCACGCGGAGCTTCTCGGCCATCGAGCTGAGCAGGTTCTGGGATTCCTCCGACAGGTCGAATGCCCGGGCGGACAGGCGGCGTAGGCCGTATCCCTGCAGCTGGGTGAGCAGTTCGAGGTCGTGATCGACCTTGGCCGCGTAGATGTCGTCGAAGAAGTAGTCGGGCTTGACCTTGAAGAACGTGGCCAGTGCCGCCACGGTGTCCGCAGAGGGATTGGCGCGCTGCCCCGACCGCAATTGCGAGATGTACGGCTTGGAGATCTGGTGCCCGCGCAGGGCGAGAGCGTCGGCGACCTCGGCATTGGTGTGCGGCTTGCGTCCGGTCGGGTGGATCGTGGAGAACAGATGGTTCAGGCGTGCGGCGAAATCAGCGGACATCGGGGATGTGTGTGCCTTCCTGATACAGCCGCTGCCCACCCGGGCAGATCGGTCCGCCGCGGACCGAACCGGCTCATAGTAGCCGCTGCCGCGGATCCGGCGAACCATGGCTGACCTGCAGAAATTCGTCGAAAATCGTACTGATCGGTTTCATGCGTCGGGCGACGTGCTGGCGCGAGTCCGGGCAGCCCGGTGCCTCGGACACCGGATCGATCGAATGGTTTTCCGTAGAATCGGACACGTGATCAGAGCCTCGGTGGCAGACTGTCTTGCCAGGCGGAGGGGGTGGAGATGACCGATCGTCGACGGCGAACGTTCGATTCACGAGACGGTGACGCGGAGGTGGTCGAGCCACTGCTTCGCGCAGTGCTGTCCTACGCGCCGCGGGACGAGTCGCCCACGCCGCACCCGTCCGAGGGAATCACGCTCCGGGCCGAGGACGGCTCCGGGTTCGTTCGACTCGGACTCGCCATCGCAGACCATCTCGGCGCAGGCATCCCGGGGCCGTTCGGGTCCAGGTTCTACGAATGTGGATCGTTCGAAGTCATTGTGCCGCAACGAGATCCTCGGGACGGCGCGCTGTTGATGATCCACCTGCTCGACGCGCGAGCACCGCACAGATTCGAGTTCTCGACGTCCATGCCGCCCCGGTGGAGCCTGCGGCTCGAGCGCGACGGCTCGGTGTCGGTACTCGACGATGTGGGCGCTGCAGTGATATTCATCGGCCGCCCTTGGGCTTTCGACTCCGACCTGCAACCGGTTCGCGTGCACTACACCATCGAGAACGGCCTCCTGGTACAGAACGTCGAGGCCACCGCCGACACCGGATATCCGATCCTGATCGACCCCGACCCCGATGCGATCATCACCGGAGACGGTCGACTGGTGACCGAGACCTGGACGCCGCGACTGGTGGCCGGCGGAGTGGTCGAGGACATGCCGCCGAAGTCGCTGTCCGGCTGAGGGCTTGCGGCGCAGGGCTTTTCAGAACGGGTCGTGCTGAATGTGCTCCATCGGCGTGCCGACCCTGCGGAGGGCGTAGATCGTCGTGCGCACCATCGACGGTGACCCGCAGATCTGAATCTGCCGATCGGCCCACGAACCGAATCGAGTGACGACCTTGCCCACCGCGCCGTGCAGACGGTGGTGCATTCCCCACGGTAGTTCGCGAGGTGTGCCCGAATACCACCACGGATTCTCGAGTTCCTCGGTCACCGGAACCACCGTCAGCCACGGATTCGACAGCGACAACTGCCACAGAGTGTCCAGATCGTAGAGATCGCACGGATACGTTCCGCTGACGAACAGGTGCACCCGCGGATTGTTGCTGCGCTGCGCCATCTCCATCACCTGCGCGCGCAGCGGGGCCAAGCCGGTGCCACCCGCGATCATCAGCACGTCCTCGCGGATCGCGCGATCGACGTGCATCCCGCCCAGCGGTGGACTGATGGCCCAGCGATCACCCACGGCGGTCTCGGTGACCATCGCCGGCGACACCCAGCCACCGGAGACGCGTCGAACATGGAACTCGATCTCACCGTACGGATTGCTGGGGATGGCAGGGGACAGGTACCGCCACAGCTTGGGCCGCTGCGGAATCTGCACACTGACGTATTGCCCGGGGAAGTACGGGATCTCGCCGTCGGTCTTCAACCGCACCACCGCGAGGTCGTCGAGCACGCGCTGATGTTCTACGACGGTGGCACTCCAGAACGGCGGCAGTTCGTCGTTGTCGGCGGCGTCGGCCATCGCATTGCTCACCACGGTGAGGGCGTCGTTCCAGGCCGTCTCGACTTCGTCGGTCCATACCTCGTTGCCGGCGAAGGTGCGGAACGCGTTGATCAGAGCCGAGCTGCCCGCGCGGAAATGTGCGCCGGAGATTCCGTGTTTGCGATGGTCCCGGCCGAGTTGCTCGAGGAACGGCTCGACGCGGTCGGGTTCGTCGAGGTGCTCGAAGACGTAGCCGAGGGCCATGACGAAGTGCTCACGCAACGCGTCCATCGATGCCGGGAACAGGGTGCGGAAGTCGGGATGCTCGGCGAAGAGATGGCCGTAGAAGGACCGGGACAGCCGCGCCGGCCCGTCCTGGGCGGCCACGACGGATTTGAATCCGGTGCGAACGAGGGAGATCGTGCGTGCGTCGAGCATAGATCCACCTCCACCCCACCGAATCACTGCCGATGACCCAGCCACCGTCGACCGTCACCAAAGTAGACCGATCGAGGATATCCCGCATTTCGCCGAATGTGGATAAGAACAAGGTTGAGCGGAACAGACTCAACTTGTCTATGGTTGTACCCAGCGACAGTCTCGAATCCCACTCTCGGAAGAAGGTGACCGGTGGACAGTTTCACTCCCACCACGAAGTCGCAGGCGGCGCTCTCTGCTGCCCTGCAGGCCGCATCCGCGGCCGGTAACCCGGACATTCGTCCGGCACATTTGTTGGTGGCGTTGCTCGATCAGACCGACGGCATCGCCACACCACTGCTGAAGGCCGTCGGCGTCGACCCTGCAACGGTGCGTCGAGAAGCGCAGAACCTCGTCGACCGCCTGCCCTCGGCATCCGGTTCGACCACCACTCCGCAACTCGGCCGTGAAACCCTCGCCGCGATCACCGCCGCACAGCATCTGGCCACCGAACTCGACGACGAGTACGTCTCCACCGAACACATCATGGTGGGCCTGGCGACCGGCAGCGACGACGTCGGCAAGCTGTTGACCGGTCACGGAGCCGGACCCAACGAGCTGCGCGACGCCTTCCAAGCCGTTCGCGGCAGTGCTCGGGTCACCAGCGCAGATCCCGAGAACACCTACCAGGCGCTGGAGAAGTACAGCACCGATCTGACCGCGCTGGCCCGCGAAGGCAAGCTCGATCCCGTCATCGGCCGCGACACCGAGATCAGGCGCGTCGTGCAGGTTCTCTCACGGCGCACCAAGAACAACCCGGTGCTCATCGGCGAACCCGGTGTCGGCAAGACGGCCATCGTCGAAGGACTCGCGCAACGCGTCATCGCCGGTGACGTACCGGAGAGCCTGCGCGGCAAGACCGTCGTCTCCCTCGACCTCGGTTCGATGGTCGCGGGCGCGAAGTTCCGCGGTGAGTTCGAGGAGCGGCTCAAGGCCGTGCTCGACGACATCAAGAACTCTGCAGGTCAGGTCATCACGTTCATCGACGAGCTGCACACCATCGTCGGAGCAGGTGCGACCGGTGAATCGGCGATGGACGCGGGCAACATGATCAAACCGATGCTCGCCCGCGGTGAACTGCGCCTCGTCGGTGCGACGACCCTCGAGGAGTACCGCAAGTACATCGAGAAGGATGCCGCCCTCGAACGACGCTTCCAGCAGGTCTACGTCGGTGAGCCGTCGGTCGAGGACACCGTCGGCATCCTGCGCGGACTCAAGGAGCGCTACGAGGTGCACCACGGCGTCCGGATCACGGACTCCGCCCTGGTCGCTGCGGCCACGCTCAGTGATCGGTACATCACCGCCCGGTTCCTGCCGGACAAGGCCATCGACCTGGTCGACGAGGCCGCGTCCCGGCTGCGCATGGAGATCGACTCACGCCCGGTCGAGATCGACGAGGTCGAGCGTGCCGTCCGTCGCCTCGAAATCGAGGAGATGGCCCTGGCGAAGGAGACCGACGACGCGTCGAAGGCTCGGCTCGACAAGCTTCGCCAGGAACTTGCCGATCTGCAGGAGAAGCTCGCCGGGCTCAGCACCCGCTGGCAGAACGAGAAGAACGCCATCGACTCGGTGCGGGTCCTGAAGGAGGAGCTCGAGAACCTGCGGGGCGAATCCGACCGCGCCGAACGCGACGGCGATCTGGGCCGGGCCGCCGAGCTGCGCTACGGACGCATCCCGACTCTCGAGAAGGAGCTCGCAGCCAAGACCGAGGACTCGCCGGCTCAGGGTGACGTCATGCTCAAGGAGGAGGTGGGACCGGACGACGTCGCCGACGTCGTCGCGGCCTGGACCGGAATTCCGGCGGGCCGGATGCTCGAGGGTGAGACCGCGAAGCTGCTCCGCATGGAGGACGAGCTCGGCAAGCGAGTCGTCGGGCAGAAGGATGCAGTACAAGCGGTGTCCGACGCCGTCCGACGCTCCCGCGCCGGGGTGGCCGATCCCAACCGTCCGACGGGATCGTTCCTGTTCCTCGGACCGACCGGTGTCGGTAAGACCGAGCTGGCGAAAGCGTTGGCGGAGTTCCTCTTCGACGACGAACGCGCGATGGTGCGCATCGACATGAGCGAGTACAGCGAGAAGCATGCCGTCGCTCGGCTCGTCGGTGCACCTCCGGGCTACGTCGGCTACGAGGCCGGAGGTCAGCTGACCGAGGCCGTGCGTAGGCGTCCGTACACGGTTGTGCTCTTCGACGAGGTCGAGAAAGCGCACCCCGACGTGTTCGACATCCTGCTCGCAGTGTTGGACGAAGGCCGGCTCACCGACGGCCAGGGCCGGACCGTCGACTTCCGCAACACGATCCTGATCCTCACCTCCAACCTCGGTGCCGGCGGTACCAAGGAGCAGGTGATGGACGCGGTGCGGCGGTCGTTCAAGCCCGAGTTCGTCAACCGACTCGACGACGTGGTGGTGTTCGACGCGTTGTCCGAGGATCAGCTCGAGTCGATCGTCGACATCCAGCTCGGCTTCCTCGCCAAGCGTCTGGCGGCTCGTCGACTGACGCTGGACGTGTCGTCACCGGCGAAGATGTGGCTCGCGGTTCGCGGCTACGACCCGTTGTACGGAGCGCGGCCGCTGCGTCGACTGATCCAGCAGGCCATCGGGGATCAACTGGCGAAGCTGCTGCTCGCCGGCGACGTCCACGACGGCGATGTGGTGTCGGTCGGTGTCAGCCCTGACGGAGAGCGCCTGATCCTGGGCTAGCCTCGGTCTTTTCCCGCACAGGCCCGCACGAGTACTGCTCGTGCGGGCCTGTTTTGCCTTCAACCGGGGTGTACCGGGTAGGTACGCTCGTGGGATGACGAATCCGGACGACCCGCGGTCACCCAGAGAACGCGATCAGGACGCGGCGGACGGGCCGGAGTCAGCAGAATCGACGCAGGCCTACGGACAGCAGTACCCCGGTGCCCAGCAGTATCCCGGGGCCCAGCAGCATCCCGACGGCTCGCAACCGACGGAGCAGTATCCGACACAGGCGGGTCAGAACCCGAACCCGCAGGCCTATCCGCCCGGTTATCAGCCCACGCAAGCATTCCCGCCCTACGACCCGGAGCAGCAGGCGGCGGCAAATCAGGCATACGGCCAGACCCAGCAGTACGGTCAACCCCCGGGTTACGAGACTGCGCAGTACGGCCAGGTCCCGCAGTACGGCCAGGCCCCGCAGTACGGCAACACTCAGCAATTCGGCCACACTCAGCAATTCGGGCAGCCGCCGGAGTACGGCGCTCCGCCGCCCACCGGGGATCCGAACGCGACCGATTCCGGCAGCAAGGGGCCCAGGCCGTGGGTTCTGGCGCTGATCGGACTCGTCGTCCTCGCCATCGTCGTGTTCTTCGGAATTTCCTTCCTGAGCGGGGGATCCGACGAGCCCAGCACCACTGCCACCGGTCCGTCGACGTCGACGTCGATCAGGCCGCCCACGTCGAGTGCGCCCACGACAGCGCCACAGCCCACCGAATCGGGCACCGCCACCACGCCCGAGCTGATCCCAGGGGGAATTCCCGAGATTCTCGGTCAGCTGGGTTCGTCGGTGGGAACGATCAGCGCCAACGACGGTTCGACTCTGACGCTGGACGGACTCGACGGCGCTCCGGTGACGGTGCAGACCACACCCCAGACCCAGATAATCTCGTTGTCCGGCAGCGACCTGGCGTCGCTGACCGTCGGTGCGTTCGTCGTGGTGCAGGGCGAGGCCGTCGAGGACGGAACGATCCGCGCGAACGTCATCATCGAAACGCCGAATCTCGGCGGATAGGCGCGGGAGTGGAGCCTGCGGAATGACCTGTAGGGGGCGGGAGTGGAGCCTGCGGAATGACCTGTAGGGGGCGGGAGTGGAGCCTGCGGAATGACCCCATAGGCGATGCGAGTCGCCGTAGGGACCGTTCACAGGACCCGGCGGTGGTGGGCGGCGAAGGTGTGGATGTCGATTAAGGTGGTTCGCGATGACGGCAATGTGGTTCGGCCTTGCGGCAATTGCACTGATGGGTGCAGTGGCGCTGCTCTACATCGACAGGTCCAAGCGAGATCAGTCCGGACGTGTACGGCAGATGTGGGCCAAGGCTCAGGGGTACGAGTATCGACCGCACGATCGAGAACTGGTCACTCGGTTCTCTCGCGCTGCCCTGTCGAAGCCCGAGTTCGACGTGGCTCTCGGAGTGGTGACCGGCGTTCGGCGCGGTGAGGAGTTCGTTCTCTTCGACGTCGAGGAGACGGGCACCATCGTGGCCGTGCAGCGCTCGGTCGGTTCCGATGTCGACATCGACCTTCGGCCCCGCTCGACGCCACCGCCGCGCGACGAGGACATGGAACTGCTCGGCTCCATCGGCCCGCGCGTGGTGTTCGCCACCGACGTCGATATCGCTCGCCGTGTCTGCGACCAGCGGATGGCTGCGTTCACCGAGTCCATCCCGGCGAATCTGCAGCTGCTGTGGAGCGAGAAGGACTGGACGCTCGGATCTCTGCCGCTCAGCAGTGCCGGCCGCGATTGGGATGCCGCGATCGACGCGGTCGCACGACTGTCGGGCATGTTGCACGTGCTGCCTCCGGTTCGCGGAAGCGCGGTCTACGGCGCTCGACCCGGTGACCCCGGCCGTGACCGAAGCGATCCGGGTAGGCCGCTGGTGCAGGAGGCGCACACCCAGCAAGCGCGCGTGCCGCAGAATCCCCAGCCTCGAGTGGCCGAGCCCCGCATCCAGGCGGTGCCGAGCCCGGAGACCCGTGTTGCCCAGCCGAGAACGCCTGCACCGAAGGGTCCCGAGCCGCGGGTTCGACCTCCTCGGATAGCAGAGCCCCGTGCTGGAGAACCCCGTACTGAAGAGCCCCGTACTCAGGAGCCCCGCACCCCCGATTCGCGTCCGCAGGAGTCGGGACGTAGGCCGCGTCCGCCGAGGCCCGATGCGGCCGGTCCGCAGGCTGCACGTTCGGCGAGTCCGTCGCGTCCGGTGCCGCGCCAGCCCGCGTCGCGTCCGATCCCGTTCGACTCGGAGCGCCGACGCAATCAGCCCTGATGAAAGTTCGGGCGTGTTTACGGGCGCAGATGCGCTTACGCGGCTAAATTCGTACCTCGTGACGGTTTCTTCGGGTGTTGTAGTGGCAGTCGTGGTCCTGTGTGTCGTTGTCTTGGTCGGCTACGTGGTGGTCACGGTGCGTCGACTCGGCCGGTACCGCGTGCAGACGGAACAGAGTCTGCGGCTGGTCGATGTCGAGCTCGATCGGCGGCACGAGCAGTTGGGCCCGTTCATTGCCGCGGCGGAGGCCACCGGGCTGTCCGGTGATGTGCTGCGTCAGCTCGGCGGTGCGCGTTCGTGGTCCAGGGCCGTGCGCGATCGCAGCCTGGGTCTGCAGGCGCAGGCCGCTGCCGAGAATGCGTTGTCCGCCGCGTTCCATGCCGTGCTGGCCGACGCCGATGCGCGTCAGAATGTGTTGGGCAATTGGGAGTTCCAGGGCCCGGCCGGAGAACTGAACGTCACCGAGCGGCGTATCGCGGGCGCTGTGCGCGTGTACAACGACAATGCGTACCGGTTGTCGCAGGCGATCGGCACGTTCCCGTCCTCGCTCGTCGCCAGGTCTCGCTCGTTGACCGCACCGGAACCGTTCGTGGAGACCAAGGAACTGCTCGACGAGCAGCCATCGGCCGAGGTCGCTGCCTAGCGGCAGGAACGCCCCGAGCTCCGGCATCGGAGCCGGCGAGAGCGGTTGCGCGGGTCGGTGGGTAAGTTCGTACCGACCTATCGAAGATCCGTGGTGCGACGAGAGGAATCCGAACATGGCCGAGAGTGCCGCGAATTCGGACCGGCAGGAACTGGCCGATTTGGTGAAAGAGCTTGCCGTCGTGCACGGGAAGGTCACCTTGTCGTCGGGCAAGGAGGCCGACTACTACGTGGATCTGCGTCGCGCGACCCTGCATCATCGGGCGGGTGCGCTGATCGGATCGTTGATGCGTGATCTGGTTGCCGACTGGGATTTCGTGTCGGTCGGCGGTCTGACGATGGGTGCAGATCCGGTGGCGATGTCGATCATGCATGCCGAGGGGCGTCCGATCGATGCGTTCGTGGTGCGCAAGGCAGCGAAGGCGCACGGCATGCAACGTCAGATCGAGGGACCGGACATCGTCGGCAAACGTGTTCTGGTGGTGGAGGATACGACGACCACCGGTAATTCTCCGCTCACTGCCGTGCAGGCTCTGCGCGACGCGGGCGCGACGGTCGTCGGAGTGGCCACGGTGGTGGACCGGGCGACCGGGGCCGATCGGGTCATCGCCGCAGAGGACCTTGAATATCGATCCCTCCTCGGCTTGGCAGACCTCGGCTTGTAGCCCCGGTCGCGAAAGCGCCTATCAGCGAACCAGTTGCGCGACGACGACGAAGTTGTCGTCGGTGGGTTCGCCGCCTTGGACGTCGCAGTTGGCGAGGATCAATCGCCCCGGCACCGAGCGTCGGAGTTCGTTGTCCGCCAGTAGGGATCCCTTCGGCAGAGGGCCGACCGATTCGACCGCGTACTGCAGGGTGCCGCTCGCTGTGCGCAACACGACGGTGTCGCCCGGGGTCACCACGCGCAACGCCTTGAACGGGGCATCACGCTTCGAATAGTTATGTCCCGCAACCACTACCGTTTGTTCGGTCGAGGTTCCCGGCATGCCGCTCTCGGCCCACCACGCGGGCAGTTCGTCGACGGGGTTCAGCACCTGGCCACTGTCGCCGCCGCGGTAGAGCGGGTCGGGATGGATGGGACTGCTCAGATAGGTAGTGCCGTCCGAGGACCGGAGTTCGATGTGTTCCGGCTGAGCGGGAGCGACGTCGCTCGCCGGTGCAGCCACCGAGATCTGTGACTGCACCGGCGAGCGATCGGGCGCGGCGATCCCGACTTCGTCACTCGCACAACCTGATACGAGTAGAACGAAGGTCAGGATCGCCGTCCACAGCCAGCGGGTGTTACGAGGTGGCATCGGTGGAGCTACGGCGACGCAGGTAGAAGGCTCCGCCTGCTGCCGCGACCACGACCACGCCGACTCCGGCCAGAATCGCCGGGGTGTTGGACGAGCTGTCCGATCCGCCCGACGCCTCGTCGGAGGAATCGCCGAGAGCGAGATCGACCGGCGGCAGATCGCCGGCAACGCTGACGACACCGTTCTCGTCGGTGGTGAAATAATCCGCGACGGTGAACGACCCGTCCTCGTTCCTGACACCGACCAGCGAGACTCCGGTCTTGTCGACGACGACGGTGTTCTCGTCGACCTCGGTGACCGGAACGTCCTCGCGGACGGTGTTTCCGAGGTTGATCGTCCACTCGAACTTCGGTCCGCTGGCGGCCAATTCGGCGGCCTCGGCCTTGAGATCGGCCTCGACCTTGGCCTTGGCGTCGGAGTTGGCCTTCGCTGCCGTTGCTTCGTCCTGTGCGGTCTTCAGCGCAGTCGCGGCCTCGGTGGCCTTGGTCTTGGCTGCAGCGGCTGCCTCGGTCTTGGTCGCCAGATCTGCGTCGGCGGCCGTGACGGCTGCGTTGGCATCCACGACGGCCTGTGCGGCGTCGGCTGCAGCCTTTTCGAGGGCTGCGATGTCGGCATCGGACGGTGCAGCGTCGAGTGCGGCCTGGGCTGCGGTGGCTGCGTCGGCCTTGGCATCGGCGTCGGCCTTGGCGGCGTCCGCTGCGGCCCGGGCGTCGGCTGCGGCCTTCTCGGATTCGGTTTCCTCACCCGCGGCGGCCTCGGCGGCAGCTTCGAGGTTCAGAGCGTTCTGCTCGGCCATCGCGGCTACGGCAGCGGCCGTCTGCGCTTCGACGTGCAGTGCGAGCGACTTCGCTGCGGTGGCGGCTGCGGCCCTGGTGGCAGCAGCGATCTTGGCGAGGTTGAGGCTCTTGAACGACTCCTGCAGTGCCGCGACGGAATCCTCGACGGCCTTGGTCGACGCATCGGCCTCGACCTTGGCGCTGGCGGCGAGCTCGGCCTTGGCGTTCGCATCGGCGCGAGCTGCCTCGGCTTCTGCGGTGGCCTCGGGATCGCCCGATACCGCTGCGGCCTCGAGCTCGACGGCCAGCTTCTCTGCTGCCTCGGCGTCGGCTGCGGCCTGGTCCGCTGCGGCCTTGGCCTCGTCGGCCGTGGTCTTCAGCTCGGCAGCGTCGTTCTTGGCTGCGGTGACCGCAGCACTGGCGGCAGTGCTGGCGACTACGGCGGCCTTGGCCTCCGCGGCGGCCGTCTTGGCCTTGACGTCGGCCTCGGCGGCGGCGACCTCGGCCTTGGTGGCATCCGTGCTCGCGGTGGCCTCGGCTGCTTTGGCGGTCTCGAGCCGAACCTGGGCGGCTGCGGTGGCTTCCACCGCTGCCTTGCTTGCGGCCTCGGCGTCGGCGATCGCCTGCTTCTCCGCGTCGGACAGCTGCGGGATGACGTCGAGGTTGACCGTCGCGGTGCCGTCGTCGTTGAAGACGACGCCGCCGGTGACCTGGGGCAGCGGGCGGATGGCCGACGGTACTTCGGGGGCTGGGACGGCTGCGGCCGCCGCGGCTGCGGCGTCTTCAGGGGTGACGGCCGGAGCAGGCGCGTCGATCTGCCCGTCGACAGTGGCCGATCCTTCGACGGTTGCGCCCTGCTCGGCGGTGGGAGCTCCGGATTCGGTGCCGCCCTCGGTGGCCGGCTGCTCGACTGAGGAGCTTTCGGGTGTCGGATCCTGCGCACTGGCGATTCCCGGTGCGGCGATGGAGAGGGACAGTGCCATGGCGGCCCCGGCAGCGGCGAGGCGCGCCTTCTTGGACCTGGCGATCGACTTCTGCGACATGAAGATTGTGGCCCTTCGGTCAGTGGCAGCATCGTGCTGCGCGCACCCGCCCTCCCACGCGGAACGGGTGTAGTTGGTGAGTCACACGAACAACCGTGTTGACGTGACCGTAAACCAACCGGCCGGTCTCGGGAACCGTTCAAGCCTTTACCTGAGAATTGGTTATGAAAGTGTTACTGATGGGACTCATGTGACGAGAGAGATTCTCGACAGCAAACGGCGGTCGAGATCCGAAGATCTCGACCGCCGCGAAAAACCCGTCGGGTGAACGTATTTCAGTCGCCGACCGTCACCGCACGAGCCTCGTCGATGCTGTGAGGTGCAGGTTCGTGGTCGTCGACGTGAGCGAGCACCTTCCGGCCGGTTGCCAGAACCACGATGGCAAGGGCGGTGCAGGCTGCACCCACCCAGAACGGGACGTGCATGTTCGACTCGCCCAGTTTTCCGGCCAGGTACGGTGCTGCGGCCCCGCCGGTGAATCGAACGAAGCTGTACGCAGCCGATGCCGTGGACCGCTCGACCGGTGCCGAGATCATCACTGTCTCGGTGATCAGCGTGTTGTTGACTCCGAGGAACAACCCGGCGACGACGGTTCCCACGATCAGGACGGTCTTGTTCTCGGTGAACATCGCCATGACGCCCAGATCGAGGGCGAACAGCAGCAGCGCGAGCATCATCATGTTCAGCGTTCCGAAGGCCCGCTGCAGCTTCGGTGCGATGAACACCGATGCGATCGCCAGGCACAGTCCCCAGCCGAAGAAGATGAAGCCGATGGAGTAGGTGCCCATGTCCAACGGGAACGGGGTGTACGCCAGGAGGGTGAAGAATCCGTAGTTGTAGAGCAGTGCTGTGATGCCGACGGTGAGCAGACCGCGGTGGCGAAGCGCGCGGAACGGATCGAGGATCGACGTGGTGTGCGCGGGCTTCGGGGTGTCCGGGAGCATGACGATGAGCAGGATGAATGCGACGGCCATCAGCGCCGCGACGCCGAAGAACGGTCCGCGCCAGCTGAACCCGCCGAGAACTCCACCGACGAGGGGGCCGGTGGCGATACCGATACCCAGTGCGGCCTCGTAGAGGATGATCGCGCGAGCGACACCTCCCGATGCGGCACCGACGATGGTCGACAGCGCCGTCGCGATGAACAGGGCGTTACCCAGTCCCCAGCCGGCGCGGAAACCGATGATTTCACCGACCGAGCCGGACGTGCCTGCCAGCGCAGCGAAGACGACGATGATCGCCAGCCCCACCAGCAGGGTGCGCTTGGGTCCGAAGCGGCTCGACACCACTCCGGTGATCAGCATCGCGACGCCGGTGACGAGCATGTAGCTGGTGAACAGCAACGACACCTGTGACGGCGAGGCATCGAGTTGTTCACCGATGGGCTTGAGGATGGGATCGACCAGGCCGATGCCCATGAACGCGATCACGCTGGCGAACGCGACTGCCCACACCGCACGCGGTTGCTTCAGCAGGCTGTCGGGGGAGGTGCTGGTGGTCATGAAGAAGTTCCTCTCATTCCGCGATCGACAGGCTCGAGGATGCTGCGAAGCTCACTCAGTCCGTCGGTCAGTTTCTGTATCTGCTCCGGGTCGCGGTCGGACAGGTACGGCACCAGTCCGTCGACGATGTGGCGTCGACTCGCGGCGAGCCATCGGTGGCCGGCGTCGGTCATCTCGATGAGGACGGCACGGGAATCGTCGGGATCGGCGGTTCGGGTCACGAGGCCGCTCTTGCTCAGCTTGGCGAGCAACGCCGTCGCCGACGGTTGGGAGCAGCGGTCCAGCTCGGCGAACGTACTGATGCGCAGTGGCTGATATTCCTCGAGCAACGACAGTGCTCGCATCCACGCTCTCGGCCATTCGTCGCTGCCGAACCGTGCGGCCAACCGGACGAAACGTGACGAGCTGGTGACCAGTTGCGACAGGAGGTCCCGGATGTCTGCATCGGAGTGACTCACCGGATTATTGTTACATACACTAACTATCTATCGCAACGCACGATGGCCCATGCGGCTGACCAGGGGCTCGGGTCAGTGCCGGCGCAGAAGATCGGCGATGTCGCGGTCCCACTCGGCGTCCCGCTGACCGTCGTAGCGGAAGCGCATCAGGTGATGGAAGCCGATGAGAAGGGACGCCACGAGCACCCAGCTACCGATGGTGTTGAAAATGGCCGCGGCCACGACGTCCGACGAGGTCAGTGGCCGCATGGTCAAGTTGCCGCTGTTGTCGACCCAGATTTGCGTGGTGGTGCCCGCAGGCGATCCGGTGTCGACGCTGACGCGTCCGGTGTGCTCGACGCCTCGATGAACCCACCGTGCGTCGACGGCGGTCGCAGCTGCGCCGGACGAGCCGAACTCGGTCGAAGCAACGGGTGCGGATTCCGCTACGGCCGTCGTGGTCGCGGTGACCTGGTGGATCGAACTCTTCTGGTCCTCGAGCCGTTGTTGTTGATCAGTGTGGGCCGCGGCCCCGATCCACAGCGAGACCGGAATCATGAGGATCAGCAGCGCGGTCACCCAGTGCTTGATGCGTGCCTGGCGTACGTCGCAGTCGCGGAGCAACGGGTTGGGGTGGCCGGCGAAGGCGGAGCGGCCCGAACTGTCCTGCCCGGTGAGTTTGCGGCGCATGATGGTCCCCACTGCCTCGAAATGATCCGACCGACCTTTCCACGATGGCGACGCGACCTGCGAGTATCAAGCGATAGGGGTCAGCGTCACATGTGACGTCGACTGTGACGAGATTTCGGTGGAGGTCCTTGCAATGGTTGTCGGTCGGGTTCGGCGGGTTCGGCGGGCTCGTGCGGCTGCGCTGGTAGCGGGTGCGGTGACCGTGGTCGGCGCGTGGACAGGGTCGATGCGCGTGCAGCGCATGGCCAAGCCGCTGATGGTCCCGGCACTGGCCGCCGGGCTGGATCCAGCTCGAGATCGGGTGCTCTTGGCGGGTCTAGCGGCGGCCACGGTCGGCGATGTGCTGTTGATCGACCCCGACGACGATTCCGCTCTGGAGTGGGGCGCGCGTGCGTTCGCCGTGATGCAGGGCAGCTATACGTATCTGCTGTTTCGCAGGGGTGCGCGTCCGGCACCGATCGACGCGATTCCTCGGTACGCCGGCTGGCTGGCCGCGTCGGTGCTGCTCGCCAGGCGTCAGCCCGCGGTGGCGTCGACCCTGATCGCGTACGGTGCAGTGCTCGCGACCACGTCGACCCTGTCTGCTCGTTCCGTCTCGCGCGGCGGCGATCCGAGGCTGGTGATCGGTGGCGTTCTGTTCACCGTCTCCGATGCGCTGATCGTGTTCAGGCGGCTCTTTCTGACCGACGACCGACAGCGCCGCGCCGCGGAAGCGGTCGTCCTGTCGACCTACCTTGCGGCGCAGGTCCTACTCGTCGAGGCCTTGGCTTCGGGGTAGCAGCAGTACTCGCTCGCGGTGGGCAGGGTCGACGCGAACGGCGATGACGGTGCCCGGCTCGAAGCGTGAGGTGTCCGAGCGGGGGATGTCGTAGACGATCTTGCCGAAGTAGCTGCTCGAGCCCGGCACGGTGAATTCCAGGTCCAGCTCGGCGGTGTCGTCGTCGATGCGGCGGATGGCATCCACCGTCGCCCACCCTTCCACGCCGTGCTCGATCAGTTCCTTCTGCTCACGCGTCGGTCGTCCGGCGATCATCATGGCCAGACCGAGAGCCGCGCCGAACCCGGCGACCAGGGCCGCCAGCTGGTACGGAAGCGTCCCCGGTGGGGTGCGGTCCATCAACCAACCGATCCAGATCGCCAGTACGAGTGCGTAGCCGATCGTCACCACGACGACGGATCGCACGATTCTCGCGTTGTTCACTTCGGTGCTCCTGCGCCGCCGAAAGCGGCTGTTGGATATTCGACGATAGGGGGTTACCGGTAAGTAGGGTTACATGTACGGTGATCGATGTGACTCGACCAACTGTCTTCATCTCAGGCGCAGCTGCAGGTATCGGCCGCGCAACTGCTCTCAAGTTCGCAGCCAACGGCTACCTCGTCGGTGCCTACGACATCGACGAGACCGGCTTGGCATCGCTCGGCAAGGAAGCTGCCTCGCTCAGCGGTCGCGTAGTTACCGGCGTCTTGGATGTAACCAACTCCGACCAGTGGGAAACCCGGTTGAAGGAGTTCGTCGGAGAGGGTGACGGTCGACTCGACATTCTGATCAACAACGCCGGAATTCTTGCCGCGGGTGCCTTCGAGGACATGCCGCTCTCGGTACATCGCCGTCAGATCGACATCAACGTCAACGGCGTCATCTACGGCACCCTCGCGGCTTTCCCGTACCTCAAGGACACCGCAGGCGCGCAGGTCGTCAACTTGTGCTCGGCGTCCGCCATCTACGGTCAGCCCGAGCTGGTGACCTACGGTGCGTCCAAGTTCGCGGTGCGCGGCATCACCGAGGCGCTGGATCTCGAGTGGAGCAAGTACGACATCTCGGTCAAGGCCATGTGGCCGCTGTTCGTCCAGACGGCGATGACCCAGGGCGTGTCGACGGGCACCACGAGCTCGCTGGGCATCAAGCTCACCGTGAAAGATGTGTCCGACGCGATTTTCGACGCGACCCGTCCGGTGAAGCGTCGGTTGCACAAGGTGCATTTCCCGGTCGGCTTGCCGTCCAAGGCGCTCTCGCTCGGGTCACGCTTCTCGCCCGCATGGCTGACTCGCGAGGTCAACCGGCGCCTGAGCCACACCTAGAACTCCTCGTCGGACGATGCCGGCCCCGACGCCGGTATCGTCGGTCTTTCGAGCAATCGGTGTCGAAAGGTGGGTCGGGGTTTCTTCATGCTGAGTACGCGGGGTTCGAGCAGGTCAGGGTCGAGCAGAACAAGGCAAATGGGTTGGGTGCGAGCCTGGTTGGTCGGAATCGGGGCCGGGACGGCGCTCCTTCTCGCCGGTTGCAGCAGTGAGTCCGCTGCCCAGCCGCCGCAGCAGGCGTCGACCACAACCCTCGCGCCGACGACGACGACGGAAACCACCACCCCTGCGCCGGTGACGACCACGGAAGAGGCGCTCCCGCCGCCTCCGCCTCCGGTCGAGCCGCCGCCCACCGCCGAACCGCAGACGACGTACGCCGCCATCGGCGGTGCGTACTACTTCAGTTCCCCCGACGGCCTGTTCCAGTGCGGAATCGTGCCGCTGTCGAGTCGTACCGAGGCCGGGTGTCAGGGCACCACCACTCCGGTGCCGCCGCGGCCCGAGGACTGCATGATCAACTGGGGCAACGGTATTCGAGTCACCAACGAAGGCCCGGCGGCATTCATGTGTTCCGGCGGCGTGGTCTACACCTCGGGTGGCGAGACGATCGATCCGCCGCTCGCGGTCGGCGCGACCATCGCCGAGAACGGATTCACCTGCACGTCCGCCGAGAACGGCATCTCGTGCGTCGACGATGCCACCGGACACGGTTTCCGCATCGCACCGGACAGCAACGAAGTCTATTGAGCGAGAACACGATCGACAGCGAACCGTCGTCGGACGATGCCGGCCCCACCGAATGGGGCGAGAACCCCAACGGCGTCGGACCGTGGTTCGACACGCACACCGAACCGCCACCCGACGATCCACGGTTGGATCCGGAACTGCTGGCAGGCGGAGACCGCCGCAACGTCGTCGACGCCTACCGCTACTGGCGACGCGAGGCGATCGTCGCCGACATCGATACCCGACGGCATCCGCTGCACGTCGCCATCGAGAACTTCACCAACGACGCCAACATCGGGACGGTGGTGCGCACCGCGAACGCCTTCGCGGCGCAGGCGGTCCATATCGTCGGGCGTCGTCGGTGGAACCGTCGCGGTGCGATGGTCACCGACCGCTACCAGCACATCCATCACCACGACTCGGTGGAGGCGCTGATGGCGTTCGCCCAGGAGCAGGGCCTCGTCGTCGTGGCCGTCGACAACACCCCGGGGTCGGTACCGATCGAGACCGCGGAGCTGCCGCGTCACTGCCTGCTGCTCTTCGGACAGGAGGGACCGGGGGTCACCGACAGTGCCCGCGAATCGGCGTCGATGACGGTATCGATCGCCCAATTCGGTTCCACCCGCAGCATCAATGCCGGTGTTGCCGCCGGAATCGCCATGCACTCGTGGATTCGGCGGCACGGCGACCTCGACGCTGCGTGGTGAAACCGCCGCGGTTTTCCGGGGCGGGATGTAACGAATCAGCAACGGTAGTGGCAGGATTGCGGGTATGCAGGAGTTGTGGTCGCAGCGTGCGGACGCTGCGGAGGGGGCCGTCGTCGCGCGGCACATGCGTCGGCTGTGGGGGCTGCCGGGCACGACGTTGGGAGTGGTGGCCTGGCCACCGGTACGCACGGAACGGATGTTCCTGCGCTGGCACTACTGGTGGCAGGCCCATCTGCTCGACTGCGCGGTCGACGCTGCAGATCGCGATCTCACCGCCAAGCGCCGTCGGCGATTGAACAAGATCACCCGAGCACACCGCACCCGCAACGTCAGCGGGTGGACCAACAACTACTACGACGACATGGCGTGGCTCGGGTTGGCGCTCGAACGCGCTCAGCGGCAGCACTTCGTCGGCAATCGCGGTGGCATTCAGCAGATCGAGATGGAATTGTTCGACGCCTGGGCTCCGGCCGAGGGCGGCGGCATTCCGTGGCGCAAGAAGTCCGACTTCTACAACGCACCCGCCAACGGTCCGGCGGCGATCATGCTCGCGCGGACCGGTCGGCTGTGGCGTGCCCAGGAGATGGCCGACTGGATGGATCGCACCCTCAAGGACGCGCGAACGGGCCTGATTCTGGACGGAATGCACTCCACTCGCGCACTCGTCGACGCCGGTGAGCCCGGCGAGATGGAACGCGCCGTCTACAGCTACTGCCAGGGCGTCACGTTGGGCCTCGAGACCGAACTCGCCGTTCGGCTCGGCGAACCCAGGCACGCGCAGCGAGTCCACGCTCTGGTCGACGCCGTCGACAACCACCTGACCCGCAACCTCGTCATCACCGGCGGCGGTGGGGGAGACGGTGGCCTGTTCAACCCGATCCTCGCGCGCTACCTGGCGATGGTCGCGGTGGAGCTACCCGGAGACTCCGACGCCGACGACCGCGCACGCGAACTCGCAGCAGCGATCGTCCTGAACTCGGCCGAGTCGGCGTGGGAGAACCGCCTCGAAGTGGAAGACAATCCACTGTTCGGGGCCGACTGGACCCGCGAAGCCCGGTTCCCGGGACAAGGCCTGCACATCGCCACGTTCGCCGAAGGAACGGTCCGACCGTCCGACGTGCCCGAACGGGACCTCTCGGTGCAACTCGGCGGCTGGATGCTCATGGAAGCCGCCTACCGCGTCGCAGCTGCAGGTTTCTAGAGCCGCTACTCCACGACTTCTTCGACCTCGATGGTCTCTTCGGGGCGTGCCATTTCCTTGCGGTACTGCCAGATACCGAGTCCGGTTCCGACGACCAGCAGCACGACCATGGAGATCAGGACGGCGGGCATCAGCCACGGGATGCCCTCGATGAACGAGCCGAAGTAGAACCCGATCAGCAGCAGCACCGGAGCCCAGATGATGGCACCGAGGGTGCTGGCGATCGTGTACTTACGGTGATCCATCTTCGCGGCGCCAGCGACCAGCGGGCACAGGGTGCGCACCCAGGGGATCCACCGTGCGACCAGCACCGCCCAGAAGCCGTGCTTCTCGAGCAGGAGATTGACCTTGTGCAGGTTCTTGGTGTTGAGGTACTTGCCGTTCTTGCGGGCCACCAGGGTCGAGCCGGTCCGGTGACCGATCGAGTACCCCACCTGGTTGCCTGCGATGGCGGCGACCATCGCACCGAGCGACAGCGCCCAGATGTGACCGGTGCCCGACGCATGGGTCGCCATCACGATTCCTGCCGTGATCAGCATCGAATCGCCCGGCAGGAACAACCCGATGATCACCGCGCATTCGATGAACACGAAAGTCATCACGATGATCCACACGACGAGCGGGCCTGCGGTTTCCAGCGGACCGAAGCTACCGACAGCTTGAACGGACACCGTCGGCAGCGCTGTGGCAATCGAAGACATGGACTAGATCACTTTCGGAGGATCACGATCAGGACTTGGTGTCCGGGGCGTCTGCCTCGATCACATCGGTGGCCTCGCCCAGCGGGGTCTTACGGGCCTTGATCATGCGCTTGCCGACCTCGATGACGATGGGCAGGACGGAGACGGCGACGATGATCAGGAAGATGATGTCGACGTGTTCGCGGATGAACGCGATCTGTCCGAGCAAGTACCCCAGCACTGTCACGCCCGCGCCCCAGAGGATGCCGCCGACGACGTTGTAGGTGAGGAACAGCGAGTACTTCATGTGCGACGCACCGGCGACGACCGGCGCGAACGTCCGCACGATCGGCACGAAGCGCGCCAGGATGATGGTGATCGGACCGTGCTTCTCGAAGAAGAGGTGCGATTCGTCGATGTACTTCTTCTTGAAGAACCGCGAATCGTTGCTCTTGAAAAGAGCCGCGCCGCCCTTGGTGCCGATGAGATAGCCGACCTGATCACCGAGGATCGCCGCGATCGGGATCAGAATGACAAGGGTCCAGATGGACGCGAACGGCTCGATCTCGGTGGACTTCGACGCCGCGATCAGCCCGGCAGTGAAGAGCAGTGAATCGCCCGGTAGCAGTGGAAAGAGCAGCCCCGACTCGATGAAGACCACCAGCAGCAGCCCGATCAACACCCAGTGACCGAAGGAGTTGAGCAGGTTCACCGGGTCGAGGAATCCCGGCAACAGGGCCAGGTTCGTCGTCATCGTTTCCGAGGCAGCTAGGAGACTCACCGCGCCCACACTACCGGCCGAAACTGGTAAGTCCTGAACAGTCGGTGTCCTTCCGCTGTGGATGCAATGGCCTGTTCGTCAGCTGCGGCGAGCCTGCGGAATGACCCAGGGGATGCGGGTACGCACGACACCGCGCCCGGGGGTTGCCATACTGCAGTGGACACAACCGAACTTTTCAATGGAGGAATGACGCCGTGCCTATCGCAACTCCCGAGGTCTACGCCGAGATGCTGGGCCGGGCGAAAGAACACAAGTTCGCCTTTCCGGCAATCAACTGTGTGGGTTCCGAGTCCATCAACGCCGCCATCAAGGGCTTCGCCGACGCGGGTAGCGACGGCATCATCCAGTTCTCGACCGGCGGAGCCGAGTTCGGATCAGGACTGGGCATCAAGGACATGGTCGTCGGTGCCGTGGCGCTCGCCGAGTTCGCGCACGTGATCGCCGCCAAGTACGACGTCACCATCGCTCTGCACACCGACCACTGCCCCAAGGACAAGCTGGACACGTATGTGCGTCCGCTGATCGCGATCTCGCAGGAGCGCGTCGACGCAGGCAAGAACCCGCTGTTCCAGTCGCACATGTGGGACGGCTCGGCCATCCCGATCGACGAGAACCTCGAGATCGCCAAGGATCTGCTCGCCCGCGCTGCAGCAGCCAACATCATTCTCGAGGTCGAGATCGGTGTTGTCGGCGGCGAGGAAGACGGCGTCGAGGCGGAGATCAACGACAAGCTCTACACCTCCAACGAGGACTTCCTCAAGACCGTCGAGGCCCTCGGCGCGGGCGACGCGGGCTCGCGTTACCTGCTGGCGGCGACGTTCGGCAACGTGCACGGCGTCTACAAGCCGGGCAACGTCAAGCTCAAGCCGTCGGTGCTGGCAGATGGCCAGAAGGTCGCGACGGAGAAGCTGGGCCTGGCATCGGGTTCCAAGCCGTTCGACTTCGTCTTCCACGGCGGATCGGGATCGGCGAAGAGCGAGATCGAAGAGGCGCTCGAGTACGGCGTGGTGAAGATGAACGTCGACACCGACACCCAGTACGCGTTCAGCCGTCCCATCGCCGGACACTTCTTCTCCAACTACGACGGTGTGCTCAAGGTCGACGGCGAGGTCGGCAACAAGAAGGCCTACGACCCGCGCAGCTACCTCAAGAAGGCCGAGGCCGGCATGACGGCCCGCGTCGTCGAGGCGTGCAACGACCTCAAGTCCGCAGGCCGCAGCGTATCCGCAGGCTGATCCACGTGAGCGGAACCTCGTAGCCTGCTACGAGGTACGAGCGGAGCCTGCGGAACGACCCGCAGGCTCCGCCGCGCACACGCAGCGTCAGTTGCACACCTTCCACTGATCGCCTTCGAGGCGCAGGTCGAAGGTGCGCGGCGATCGATCGTTTGGATTGGCGTCGGTGTGCGCGATGACCTGAGCGATCGCGGTGGTGTCGTCGCTGACCTGGATGGCGTCGATGCTGTCCAGGTTCGGTATGTTCCCTTGCTCGAGCGAGACACGATGAACATCGGCGAATTCCGCGTCCGGGATGTCTCGGTAGAACGTCGCCAGGTCACCGCACGAGGTGCTGCGCAGCGTGGCGAGGTCGCCGCCGGCCAATGCTCGGGTGAACGATTCGACGGTCGTGCGAATCTGCGCTTCCGGTGAGTCCTCGACGCTCGTGCGGTCGATCAGCACGTACGCACCGGCGGCCACTGCCGCGATCACGACAACCGCGGCCACCAGCGCCGCCCACCACTTCTTGTGACTCGGTTTGCCGGGTTCCGTCGGCGGGGGTCCGATGCGCTGAGGACCGACCTGCTTGGGGGCTGAGCGCTGCGGCTCGATCTTTCTCGGACCGACCGGTTGCGGCACAGCTGCCGGCGATTTCTTCTCTGCCGCGACATCGTTCGCTGGAGGTTCCGACTGGTTTCGCGGCGGGATACGACGCGGGGCCGCGGTCGGCTTCGCGACCGGCTTCGCCACCGGCGTCGCTTGCGGTGCTGCCGGCTCCTCGGCTGGATCAGTGGCGATGTTCTCGGTCGGAGTGTCGGCGGGCTCGTCGACCTGCTTCTTCTTGCCCAGATCGATCTTCTCGGTGGCAGCGTCGGCCTCGGAGGGCGCCTTCTTCTTCTCGTCCGGCATGCGTTCTCCCTCGTTCACCGAATTCTTGCAAGAGCGGTCTGTCTCGAATTTCGTCAGCTGGCAGCCTATCGACCGTCTACGCAGCTCGACGCGAGCGATGCGGGGGTGTTCGGACACGATTCGGTGACGTAGGGGCACAATGAGCGCCATGACTTCTTTCGGTGACCTGCTCGGACCCCAACCCACACTGTTGCCCGGAGACGACGAGGCCGAATCCGCACTGCTGAACCACGAAGCGCCCGAGACCGTCGCGGCGGCGCATCCGACGGCGTCCATCGCCTGGGCCTACCTGGCCGAGGCCGCGCTCGAGTCGGGTGCCACCATCACGGCCTACGCCTACGCTCGTACCGGTTATCACCGAGGTCTGGATCAGTTGCGTCGTAACGGATGGAAGGGATTCGGGCCGGTCCCGTACAGCCATGAGCCCAACCGAGGATTCCTCCGATGCGTCGCAGTCCTTGCCAAAGCGGCCCGCGACATCAACGAGCACGACGAGTACGCCCGCTGCCTCGACCTCCTCGAAGACTGTGACCCCAAGGCCGCAGAAGCGCTCGGCCTGGGCTGATCGGGCCCGCGCGAGCCGGGCGCGAGGTCGGACCCGGCTGAAGTCGGGGAGCGCTCGGCTGAAGTTGTCGCTGCTGCCGATCATTCAGTGCGCGTTGGCGGCAGGTGTGGCGTGGTTCGTCGCGACCGACATCGTCGGTCACGAGAGCCCGTTCTTCGCACCGATCGCCGCCGTCGTGTCGCTGGGCGTCTCGCTCGGTGCTCGCCTGCGTCGATCGGCCGAGCTCGTCGTCGGAGTGACGGTGGGCATCGGCATCGGCGATCTGTTGATCTCGCTGATCGGTAGTGGTCCGTGGCAGATCGCGTTGGTGGTCGTGTTGGCGATGTCGGCGGCGGTGTTCCTCGACGGTGGTCCGATCATCGCGATGCAGGCCGGATCGTCCGCGGTGCTGGTGGCGACCCTGATCCCGCCGGGCAACATGGGTGGCCCCAACCGCATGGTCGACGCGTTGGTCGGTGGTCTGGTGGGCATCGCGATCGTTGCGTTGATCCCGACGCATCCGGTGTGGCGCGCCCGCAAGGATGCGGCGAACGTCCTGGCCACGGCTGCGAGTGTGTTGCAGAAGGTGGCCGACGGTTTGGTGGCGAACGATCCCAAACCGATCGAGGAGGCGTTGCGTAAGGCGCGTGCGACGCAGTCGGGTATCGACGCTCTGCGTACCGATCTCAAGGGCGGCCGGGAAATTGCCCGGATCTCGCCGATGTACTGGAATCACCGCAATCGTCTGGCGGCGCTCGCGGCCACGGCCGACCCCATCGACAATGCCGTCCGCAATATCCGGGTGCTCGCGCGACGGTCGCTGACGCTGGTGCGCGACGACGAGATTCTCGATCCGCGGGTCGTCGACGAGGTGGAGAAGTTGGCGCATGCGGTGGAGGTGTTGCGGCAGATGATCCTCGCCGATCCGGGGCAGAAGCCGGACGCGGCGGAAGCGGCGCGAGTGTTGCGGTCGGTTGCGGCCGGTGCCAAGCCGGAGTTGATCTCGAACGCCGGCCTGTCGGCGACGGTGGTGTTGGCGCAGTTGCGGTCGATCATCGTCGATTTGCTGCAGGTCGCCGGGCTCAAGCGCATTTCCGCCTTGGCGACGCTTCCGCCGACGGTGAAGCATCCGCACGTCCCGCCGGAGTTGTGACCCGAGCGCACCATTGCATATATGCGTATGTACGCATATGGTGGCTTCCGGAAGTCGACATCGGTCACCAGGGGGAGTCATGGGCGCGGGTCACGGGCACAGTCACGGAGTGGGCGGTCACTCGTCCGCAGGTGCGGGGCCGCCCAGGTCTCGCGTCCGCAAGATGGTCGTCGCGCTGGTCATCCTGGTGGTGTTCCTGGTCGTCGAGGCGACCGTGGCCTTGGCGATCGGCTCGCTCGGCCTGCTCGCCGACGCCGGTCACATGCTCACCGATGTGCTCGGCATGTCGATGGGTCTGATCGCGTTGATGCTCGCTCGCAAGGGAAGTGCCGCAGCAGCACGGACATTCGGCTGGCATCGGGCAGAGGTGTTGACGGCCATCGCGAATGCCGTCCTGCTGCTCGGTGTTGCGGCATTCATCATGTACGAGGCAGTCTCTCGCATCGGTGATGCACCTGAAATCCCTGGCGTACCACTGATTCTCACCGCATCGGCCGGACTCGCGGCCAATATCGTCGTCATGCTGCTCATTCGCGGCGACGCCAAGGATTCCCTGGCCGTCCGCGGCGCGTACATGGAGGTCCTGGCCGATGCGGTCGGCAGTGTCGGCGTGCTCGTGGCAGGCGTGCTGATGCTCGTGTTCGGGTGGACCTGGGCGGACATCGTCGTCGGCGTCCTGATCTCCCTGTGGGTGATCCCGCGCGCGATCAAGCTCGCCGCCTCGGCCCTGCGCATTCTCACCCAGGCCAGTCCCGGACACGTCGACGTCGACGCATTGACCGGAGACCTGAACGCACTACCGGGCGTGACGGGAGTTCACGACCTGCACGTGTGGACACTGACCACCGGAATGGATGTCGCGACGGTGCATCTCGAATGCGAGGGCTCGTCGTCGATGGTGCTCGACCGAGCCCGATCGTTACTGTCCACCTACGGCCTCGACCATGCCACGGTGCAGGTCGAACCCGCCGCGCACGGCCGAACCTGCAAGGAAGAGCTCACCTGGTGACGGTGCGCACGTCGGAGCCGGGACGCCACACGTCGATCTGCATGTGATCGTCCACCAGTGAGGTCAGTACGACCTCGGTGATATCGAGATCGAACACGTGGTACGGCACCAGCTCGCCCGATGATGCGTCGAATATCGGTTGCAGCACAGCAGGATCGGTGATTTCGACGGCACGCCCGCCGATCTTCGCGTCCCCACCCTCCATCGAGTGGTGACCCGGATTGCTGTGCAGCGCGAACCGGCCGTCGCGCTGCAGGTCTCGTGCTTTGACGGCACCGAGCATGGAACCGAGACGCAGCACGCCACTGTCGTCGAACTCGACCTCGGTTCCGCTGACGCGCGGTGAGCCGTCCGCCCGGAGCGTCGCGAGTACATGGTGCTTGTGGGCGGTGAATCGAGCCCGCACCGCCGACGCGAGTGTCGGGGCCGCTGCCGAGAATTCGTTCCACGTCGTCATGCGCACATTATGCGATCCGGCACCGACAGTGTTGGGAAAGAATGCACGGAACCTGCCCGAACAGACGGAATCCCGCCGACTGAGCTCGGTATCGTGCAGTCTTTCCCGCTGGACCTGTCAGATCCAGAATCGCATCAGGTAGTTGCCGTTGCCGGCGAAGAACTCGGGAACACCGGACAACCCGAACAGGGTGTAGATCGCCCCGAAGAACACGGAGTTGACGGCGGGCACGAACAGCAACGCGACGAGAACGAGGAGTCCGTAGCCCTTGAACTGGTCCAGCGATGCACGGGTGGCGGGCGAGAGCGAGGGCTCGAGTGCGGCATATCCGTCGAGGCCGGGTACCGGAATCAAGTTCAGGATCGTGGCCATGATCTGCAGGAAGGCCAGGAAGCTGAGTCCGTACCAGAAGGCCTGATGGGTGCCGTCGGTGCCGAACACGCGAACGACGATCAGGAGTCCCACGGCGACAACGGCATTGGCGAACGGTCCCGCGAGTGCGATGCGCCGCTGCGTCGACGCCGAGAACTGGCCGGTCCGCAGGTACACGGCACCGCCCGGAAGTCCGATTCCGCCGATCGCGATGAACACCACCGGCAAGACGATCGAGAGCAACGGGTGGGTGTACTTCAGCGGGTTGAGTGTCAGGTAGCCGCGGAGTTCGACTTCCCGGTCGCCGGCCCGAAAAGCGGTGTACGCGTGACCGAACTCGTGCAGGCACACCGAGGCGATCCACCCGGCGAGAACCAGCACGAACACCCCGAGGCGCGCGGCGGTGGAGGTGACGTCCTCGGCCGTCCACGCGAGCGCGCCGCCCACTCCGGCGACGGCGAGAACGGCCACGAACACCGGGCTCGGCAGAACGGGCCTGCGCCGTAGCGGAACGGTCATCGGATCTGCGGAACGGTCATCGGACCAGCAACCACTCCTGATGGTGACGATAGAACGTCGACCTCTTCACGGTTCTGTCGCCGGGGATGCCGTCGCGCATCAGGTCTGCGGCGGGGGAGCCGAGCTGCATCGCGCGTCCGCTCACCCAGCGGCGAGGCAGGAATCGTCGACGGCTGATCACTCGCGCACGCAGTCCGGGCAACTCCGGAGTGGGTGCCACCTCGACGCCGGGTACGACTCCGGAGAACAACCGAGTGTCGTCGACGTATGCCTCGCCCTCGAGTTCCGCACCGCCGGCACCGCCGAGCAGCGCCCGACCGACAACGGCCTTGCCCGCGTCGTCGCGAATGAGGGGAGTGCTCGACGCTTTTCCTGTCAGTGCGACCTTGGCCGCACGGGATCCGGTCCCGAGTTTGTAGATGTGGGCGGCAGCGGTCGCGGTATCCGGTACGAACGCGACTTCGACGTGCAGACGGTCGGTGCGCATCAGCCTGGTGAGAACGGCTGCCAGCGAGGCGTCGTCGCCCAGCACGATGATGCGTGGTGCGGGGGCGGATTCGATGTCGGCGAACAACGCGCTGCAGTCGTCGTCGGTCGGAACGGCATCGGCGTTGCGCAGTGGGACGTCGGTCAGCGTGATCGGCAACGGCGGGTTTCCGCAGTGCAGAACGAACGGTGTCACGGCGCTCCTAGATCTTGGGTGAACCCTCGAACGACCATAGTGCCTTCGTTTCGGCTCCACCGTAGCGGCATGCGGGCCAGCTCACCGCCTCGGCTAGACTGTTCCCCCGGCCACTGTCGCGCCTGCGACAAATGGTGACGGCTGCGTTCGATCGAGCAATATCTGCAGCACGTCCTCGCACGAAAGCAACGTAGGAGAGCACATGCCGGCGATAGTCCTGATCGGCGCCCAGTGGGGCGACGAGGGCAAAGGCAAAGCCACCGACCTATTCGGCGAACGCCTCCAGTGGGTCGTTCGCTACCAGGGCGGCAACAACGCCGGCCACACCGTGGTTCTTCCGAACGGCGACAAGTTCGCGCTGCATCTCATCCCGTCGGGAATTCTCACGCCCGGCGTGAAGAATGTCATCGGCAACGGCGTCGTCGTCGACCCGGGTGTGCTGCTCACCGAGCTCGACGGCCTCGAGAAGCGTGACGTCGACACCACGAACCTGCTGCTCAGCGCCGATGCGCACCTGATCATGCCGTACCACGTTGCCATCGACAAGGTGACCGAACGCTTCCTCGGTGCCAAGAAGATCGGGACCACCGGCCGTGGTATCGGGCCGTGCTATCAGGACAAGCTCGCTCGCGTCGGCGTCCGCGCCGCCGATGTGCTCGACGAGAAGATCCTGACCCAAAAGGTCGAGGCTGCACTGGAATTCAAGAACCAGGTGCTCTCTAAGATCTACAACCGGCGGGCTCTGGATTCTCAGCAGGTCGTCGACGAGGTGCTCGAGCAGGCCGAGGGTTTCAAGCACCGCATCACCGACACCAGGCTGCAGCTCAACCTGGCACTCGAGCGCGGCGACACGATTCTGCTCGAGGGGTCGCAGGGCACTTTGCTCGACGTCGACCATGGTACGTACCCGTACGTCACGTCCTCGAACCCGACGGCGGGCGGCGCGTCGGTCGGTTCCGGCATCGGCCCCAACAAGATCGGGACCGTCCTCGGCATCCTGAAGGCGTACACGACGCGTGTCGGCTCGGGCCCGTTCCCGACGGAGCTGTTCGACAATCACGGTGAATACCTGGCCAAGCAGGGCGGCGAGGTGGGCGTCACCACCGGGCGTGCACGGCGAACCGGCTGGTTCGACGCTGTCATCGCGCGGTACGCCACCCGCGTCAACGGCATCACCGACTACTTCCTGACCAAGCTCGACGTGCTCTCCAGCCTGGACACGGTGCCCATCTGCGTTGCGTACGACGTCGACGGCGTCCGCCACGACGAGATGCCCATGACGCAGACCGGCTTCCATCACGCGAAGCCGATCTACGAGGAGATGCCCGGTTGGTGGGAAGACATCTCCGGTGCCCGCACGTTCGAGGAACTGCCCATCAACGCGCAGAACTACGTCCTGCGTCTCGAAGAGCTCTCGGGTGCGTACATGTCGTGCATCGGAGTCGGACCGGGCCGCGACGAAACCATCGTTCGGCGAGACATTCTGCGGTAGACGGTTCCGCGAAAATCGAAGCCCCGAGGCCCACGGCCTCGGGGCTTTTTCGTGCCCGGATCTGCCGTCGACAATCGATTGTCCTCAAAAACAAAAAACAGCGGAATGTTCAGGATAAGTGAGCGAATAACCACTGCGTTCGCTGTAACCGGAGGGGCCACCTGGGGAAATTCGCCACAAAGCTGCGGTTTCCGTAATCAAAGTAGCTTTACACACCATGTTCATGTGTAAACCAAAAGTACGAATCAGGCGGCTGAACATTCCCTCGGACTTTTACCATCACTTGGGTAACAGGTGAGGAAGTCGTGCCGAAACAATGGACATCGCACCCAGTTGCGGAGGCCCATCTTCCGGCCGACCGACCCAACCCGGGTCACCTCCCCCTCGGCCTCACGAACAAGGCCACCGAAGAAAGCGACAACGTATGAACAAGGCAACCAAGGGCGCCATAGCCGCGGGGGCGGCAGCTGTACTGCTGCTCGGCGGTTTGGGATCACTTGCTCTGTGGAACGACAGCGAGACCCTCGGCGGTGGAACGATCACCTCCGGAGATCTGCGACTCACTCTCGTCGAGGACTCCGATCAGTGGCAAGACGTCTCGTACGACGTCACGCCGGTGGACATCGACATCAGTACGTTCCGGATCGTGCCGGGTGACACCGTCGCGTACACAGCTAACTTCTTGGTCGAGGCCGAAGGTGAAAACCTGACCGCGAACCTGACAGCTGACATCAGCAACGTCGTCGAGGGTGCCGGGTCGGCCGAATTGCTGGCCGCCATCCAGACCTCCGTTGTCGCTACCGACGAAGATGATGTCGTCCTGCCGACCGACGGTGCAGGTGCTGCGGTCATCACTCGCACGACAAATGCACCTGCGGATCAAACCATCAGTGTCGAGGTTCGATTCACGTTCGACCGTCTGACCGAGGGCACGGTCGCACAGGACCAAAGCATCGATCTGACGGAGTTCACCCTCGACCTCACGCAGATCCGTCCGCTCTGAGTCCTGGTTCCGTTGAAGCACGGTCGATACTGGGCGTTGGCAGCCGCGTCCGTCCTTGTGGTGAGCTTCGGCTCAGCACAGGTGACGGGCGCGCTGTGGCGAGATGAAGAAGTCCTTGGTGGCGGATCCATCACCTCGGGAACCTTGGACATCACACTCGGCCCAGAGGGTTCGGCCGAAGTCCCGATTTTCGACATCCCCGGGCTGGGCAACACAGGCCTCGTGCCCAACGGTTTCGCGCAGGCACCGTTGTCGATTCGCAACAACGGAAGCACCCCCTTCGTTTTTCGGCTGCAGAGCACCACAGTGAACGGCCCGCTGCCATTCACTTTGACGGCGAGCACTGTCGCGAACGTCGGGGCATGCCCCGCCTCCGGCGAACCAACCGGCGCGACAGTTCTGTTCAACGGCAATGCGGCGGGCGCTCAGGTGCCGGTCGCACCGGCAGCCCGCCCACTCGCCCCCGGTGCGGACGAGGTGTGGTGCTTCCGCCTCGCCACCTCTGATCAACCACCTCAGAGCGCCACCTCGAGAGTGACGTTCTCTTTCCGAGCGGACCAGGCATGACGACCGACGACACCGACGTGATTCCGGTCGTCCCTCCGCGCGAGGAAGACGACGAACACACGGGCGTGTGGTGGTGGGTGAGCCGCATAGCGTCGTACACGTTGCTGGCCGTGATGGTTCTGATTCTTCTGGCCACCGTCGTTGTCCCGCGAGTCACCGGGTCCACTCCGTACACCGTCCTCACGCAGTCGATGGAGCCGACCTATCCGCCCGGCAGCCTGATCGTCGTGCGGCCGGTCGAGCCGAGCGAGCTGGCGATCGGAACTCCGATCACCTATCAATTGCGTTCGGGTGAGCCGGAAGTGGTAACCCACCGAATCGTTGCCACCCGGCAGAGCGGAGGCGGTGAACTCACCTTCATCACGCGCGGCGACAACAATGGTGCCGACGACGAGAACCCGGTTCAGGTAGGGCAGATTCGCGGCGAGGTCTGGTACTCGGTGCCGTACATGGGCTACGTCAACAACTGGCTCAACGGTGAACAACGCAAGATCACGGTCGCGGTGATCGTGATCGGCCTGTTCGGTTACGCACTGGTGATGTTCGTCGGTGCCGGCATCGATCGCTACCGGAGCCGAAGGGAGGAGTCGCCTTGAGGCACAGCACTTTTGTCGCCTGTACGGCCATCTTCGCCGGTGTCGCAGTGGTGTTGTTCCTCGGTGCTGGATCTCCCCGAGTGCACACAGTCAAGTACAGCGACGACGGGAAGAATTGGGCGACGAGCTTTCGAAGCACATTCTTCGACAACGATATTCGTTGGGTTCCAGGCGACTCGCGTGAATCGCGGTTCCACGTGTTCAACGACACCGACCGGGACGGGCGTCTTCGGCTGACCTTCGACAGTGACAACCCGGCGTTCCTGCGAGCCCTGAGCGTCTCCATCGGCGGCGGCGAGCCGGTCGAATCGTGTGCGTGGATCGACCTAGGGGCCGGACAGAAGAAGCGCATCGACGCCACGATCGTGATGGCCGAAGCGGCCGGAAACGACACCCGCTCGTCCTCTGCTGCAGTCGATCTCGTAGTGCAGTGGGACAACAGCAACAGCGCCGAGTGCCCGGAATCATCGGGTGCGCGGACGGATATGGAAGGGGCGCAGCCCTGATGTCGCGTCACAGTGACACCGCCGGTCCGAGAGCGGTTCTCCGCCGAACAGGCTCCGCGCTGATCAGCGCACGAGCTCGAGCGATCATGTCGATCGGGATCGTCCTCGGCCTCGGTGCCGTGGGAACCCTTGCCGCATGGTCGGATACGGCGACTGCGACGTCGGGCGTGTTCACCACCGGACGGCTCGACATCAAAGTGGGCAACCCTGCGGTCGACAACAACCCACCGGCCTTCACCACGACGCTGACCAACACTGCGATCTTTCCCGGTGACACCGTCGCTGCCGGACTGCTGGTCTCCAACGCGGCCGGTTCCGTAGCCAACACGTACACCATCTCCGTGGTGGCCAGTAACGCTGCGCTGGGGAACCTGCTGAATTCGTCGGTGCACACCGGTGCTCCATCATCCGGCGTGGCGTGCGCAGGCTCTCCCGTCAGCACGGTCACCGGCCTCGGAACCTCGAAGCCGTTCCCCGCTCTGAATCGTCCGCTCGCCGTCAACGGCAGCGACCAACTGTGCATCAGCGTGACGATGCCGACCGGGACGGCTCAGCCGAACCCCGCCGCGACCGGCACCATCACCTACACCATCACCGCGACGTCGGCGTAGATCATGTCCGCTACCCACTCCGCCTCCGCTACCCGCGTCCGATCTCGCTCGCGTCTGCTTCGCGAAATTGCTCTGACCGTCGGCGCTGTCGCCGGTGTGATCTGCGTGATGTTTGCGCTCGCAGCCGTGTTCTTCGGTATCACCCCCTTGATCTTTCGTTCCGGGTCCATGGCCCCGGCCATCGATACCGGCGCTCTGGCGTTGAGCAAGACGACTCCGGTCGGGGACATCGAGATCGGTGACATCGTCAAGGTCACCAATGCGTCGGGAACGGGAATCACCCACCGCGTGGTCGAGATCGGGGCAGTCGGAACCGATAGCGCGCAGCTGTTCCTTCAGGGTGACGCGAACGCCGAGCCCGATGCCGAGAGCTACGTGGTGTCCGAGGCCGATCGTGTGTTCTTCAGCGTCGGGAAACTCGGTTACGCGGTCACCTGGCTCAGTGGTCCTGTCGCTGTATTCATCGGCGGCATCGCCGTCGGCGCACTTCTCATGACCGCGTTCGGATTTCGCAGGTCCGCTGTGGAGTCCCCTGCGCAGCCCGACGACGACGATCAACTGCAGGAACCGCCCAGTGGGCGGCACAGCGCCCAAGGGCGCGGGACGCCCACCCTCGGTGTGGTGCTCGCGTTGGCTGCCATCTCGGCCGTGGGCATCAGTGCCTCGAACACTCCGACAACCCTTGCTGCGGGACAAGATACGGCAACGGCCCTCAGTGGCACCATCACCACGGCCTTGCCGATTCCAGCACCGCTTTCACTGACTTGTACGAATGCCGAGCGGGGGCTTCTCGGTGCTATTCGCTTCGTGAATCTCACCTTCCCATCGCGGGGGGCGCAGTACACCTACCAGTTGACATTGAAGAAGGCCGGTGAGAACGACCGTGAGTTCGCGGTAGCCGGGACCGCTGCTACCGGGGTAGTCATAACTCAAGCAGTGGAAAACGGAGCCCTCCTGGAATTGCTGCCGCTACCCCTGGCTCCGGTGCTCGACGGTGTCTACACCGCATCGATCCGAACCAAATCGGGCACCAGATTTTCACAGCCGAGTCCCACCGTGAACATAACCATGAGCAACGGTCTACTTCTCGGCCTGGCTGCCAGTGCTCGTTGCGGAGGCACCGCCGCTGCCGCTCGCAGCGCTCCGAGAGCGATCGTTCCTGGAACCACAACTCAGGCCCCCACGATGACGTCGCCGATTGTTCCGGAGTCGACACTCGCACCGGTGCCCACCACAACGGATCCCGCGCGCACCGATGAGTCCCCGGTTCCGCCGCCGGTCGAGGTTCCGGCGACGACTGTTCCTCCTGCAACGACAACAACGACTGTCCCACCGACCACCACGACCATCCCGCCGGCTCCGGCGGTTCTGCTCGCCCCTGTGACTTCCCCGTCGGGTGCGTCGTCTGCCCGGGTCGTCGACAGCGACGGCGCTCCTACTCTGCAGATCGTCGACGCCACCGGAGCAGTCCAGTACAGCGGTCCCGCCACGTCCAGTGATGCATACGGCTACGGCGTGAACTGGTCGGCGGGGGATCAGCTGTGGTTGCTCGGGCCCGATCAGCTCGTTCGTCTCGACAGCGCCGGCGGTTCGTGGTCGCGGTCGGTGATCGATCCGGCGGCCACCGATCGAATTCCGGCCGACATTCTCGCGCTCCTGAATTAGCTCTTTCACATATATGTCGAAATTGGAGGGCGCCGCTGGTCGTCGGCGTGGATAATTGCGACCAGGTTGGGCGACGAAAGGTCGGGCGATGACTGAAAATTACAACGGATTGGAAGTTTTCAGCTACCAATTCGATCGCTTCGCGTACGAACATCCTTGGATCGGCGCTCAGGCCGGTGAATTCATGCTCGGTCCCGAGGGCGGGGGAATGCTCGAATTCACGCATGCCACCGTGTTCGCTCTTCCCGAAGGCGGCGCGCACGAAGTGCACGGTCCGATCCTCGACTGGTACCTCGGTCACGGGGGACCGTATGGCGCACTTGGGTATCCGATCAGCAACGAGCGCCCGACGCCCACCGGATCGGGTCGGTACAACCTCTTTCAACGCGGCGCTATCGGATGGCTGCCGGATGTGGGTGCATTCACGATCGGCGGTCGTTCGGAGGAATCCGATGTGAGCCCAGGACCGGAAGCTGTATTGGTGTCAGCGGTCGATGCTCCTATCGCGCCTCTCGGCATATCTGCCTGAAATCCGGACTCACTCCCTGTTTCGGGAGGTTTATTCGGACGAGCAGTTCCGATCAATTGTGCGTCAATTCAGAACAAAGTCGGCTCGTCGAATCCCGGGACTCCCTCGATACCGAGTATTTTTTGTTTGGTATTCGTACCACCCGGTGCCGAGAAGCCGCCGACTTCCGTGCCTGCGCCGAGCACTCGATGGCACGGAACGATGATCGGCACGGGGTTACGTCCAAGCGCCCCGCCTACGGCCTGGGCCGCACCGGGGTGGCCGAGTCTGCGGGCGATGTCGCCGTACGTGAGAGTCGAGCCCCGGGGAATCCCGCTACACACGGTGTAGACCGAGGAATCGAACTCCGAGACGTCCAGGACCAGGGGAATTGGCCTCATGTCGACAGTCCGTCCATCGAGCATGGCGACGATTCGCTCGGTCGCGTCGGCCGCGAGCGCGTCGAGAGGCCCCCTCGTCGCACCGAAGCCGGCCAGGTAGTCCAACATCGCCTCGGCCGACGGCTCGGGCAGGGCGACGGCGACCACTCCGTCGTCGGTCCACGCGATGCCGCACAGGCCGATGGCGGTGTCGAAGACAGTGCTGGTCGGCATCGGTCCAGTATCCACCTGACCCCAGCCGGCAGTCCAGTGAAAAGCCCAATGGACTTGAAAGTTGAAGGCCAGTGGGCGAATACTGGTGAGCATGGCTTCGAGAGTCCTCAATGCAACGTCACTGGCCCGCGATCTCGGCAGCTGGCGCGGCGACGCGTCCTCGGATGGATCCGGTAGGCGCAAGGCGTCGCGTCCAACGTATCGCGCGTTGGCAGATGGCGTCCGACTGCTGATTCACGACGGCCGCATTCCGCTCGGTGTCGGGCTGCCCAGTGAGCGCGATCTGTCGGCGGCCCTCGATCTCAGTCGTACCACCATCACGTCCTCGTACTCGGTGCTACGAGACGAGGGCTATCTGATCAGCAAGCAGGGATCGCGCAGCACCGTTGCCCTCCCCGCTGCACCCACCCCCAACGGAATGTTGATTCAGTCGACATCGCCCTCGGGTCCGGTCGTGGACATGTCTCACGCAGCGATGGCCGCGGCGGACGGCACTATGACCGCGGCGTACGAGTCTGCGCTGCAGGCACTTCCGACGTATCTACCTACGCACGGTATGGAGCCCATCGGTCTGGCGGTGCTGCGGGAGGCCATCGCGCAACGCTTCGTCGAGCGTGGCCTGCCCACGACCGCCGATCAGATCATGGTGACTTCCGGTGCGCAGCAGGCAGTTCGGCTACTGCTGGGCACACTGACCTCGCCCGGTGACCGGGTGCTGATCGATCACCCGACCTACCCCAACGCACTCGAAGCCATCCGGCGGGTGGGCGCCCGGCCGGTGCCGGTACCGGTCCGTCCGGCCGACGGCGACTGGGATCTCGACGGGATCCGCAGCGCCGCACGGCAAACGGCCGCCAAGGTCGCGTATCTGATTCCGGACTTCCACAACCCCACCGGGCAGGTGCTGGGTGCCGAGGGCCGGGCCGAGCTCGCACGCATCACCCGCGACACCCGGATGACGCTCATCGTCGACGAAACCATGGTGGACCTGTGGCTCGACGCCCCGCCGCCACCTCCGGTCGCGTCGTTCGGGCGGGTCTCGGGGTCCGACATCGTCACGATCGGCTCGGCATCCAAATCGTTCTGGGGCGGCCTGCGCATCGGATGGATCAGGGCGCATCCGTCGCTCGTCTCGCAGCTGGCAGGCTCGCGGGCAGCGCACGACCTCGGCACCTCGATCATGGATCAGCTGGCGTCGTCGTTCCTGCTGCAGGACGCGGAACCGGCGCTCGAGCTCCGTCGATCGCAGCTACGTGAGCGTCGTGAGGTGCTCGAAGACGCTCTGGCAGAACATCTTCCGGACTGGCGCTACCGCCGCTCCGAGGGCGGCATGTCGCTGTGGTTGCAGCTGCCCGCACCGGTGTCGAGTGCGCTGGCCGCCACCGCGCCTGCATTCGGGGCAGTGCTGGCGGCAGGCCCGCGATTCGGCGTCGAGGGTGCGTTCGAGCGCTACCTCAGGTTGCCGTACACCCGTGAGCCGCAAGAGCTTCGGGCCGCGGTGATGGCCACGGCTGCGGCGTATCGCGCACTCGCTCCCAGCGCCGAATCGGAACAGCCGGCGCTGGTGTTCTGACCGCGAACTCGAAGTTATGGACGGAAATCAGCCGAAAAGCGTCCACAACTTCGAGTTCGGCACACGTCAGCTCCAGACCGACGCGATGTCGGTTGCCGTGGCCGGCGGTGGCGTCGGGACTCCGTTCTCGGTGCGGGAGAACCGCGGTGCCGGGCGGTGCTGGGTGACTCCACCGATGTCGATCAGGGAGTCGCGATCCTTCATGTGCGGGTGGTTCGGGGCCTCGGCAAAGGTGAGGACCGGCGATACACAGGCGTCGGTGCCGTCGAAGATCGCGGCCCATTCGTCGCGGGTCTTGGACAGGAATGTCGCGGTGAACTTCTCGCGCAGCTCGGGCCAGCGCGACTTGTCCATCTGCGGCGGCAGGTCCGCATCGGCGAGGCCCAATCCGGTGAGCAGCTGAGCGTAGAACTGGGGCTCGAGCGAGCCGACGGCCATGTACTGGCCGTCGGAGGTCTCGTAGGTGTCGTAGAAGGGCGCGCCGGTGTCGAGCAGGTTGGTGCCGCGGTCGTCGCTCCAGGCTCCGACGCCACGCCAGGACCAGATCATGTGCGAGAGCGCGGCGGTGCCGTCGACCATGGCCGCGTCGACCACCTGGCCCTGCCCGGAGCTCTGGCGCTCGTAGAGCGCAGCCATGATGCCGAAGACGAGGAACATCGAGCCGCCGCCGAAATCGCCGACCATGTTCAGGGGCGGCACGGGCCGCTCGCCCTCGCGGCCGATGGCATTCAGGACACCGGTGACGGAGATGTAGTTGATGTCGTGGCCTGCGGTCTGCGCCCATGGACCTTCCTGGCCCCAGCCGGTCATGCGGCCGTAGACGAGGCGCGGGTTGCGGGCGAGGGCGTCGTCGGGTCCGAGGCCGAGGCGTTCGGTGACGCCGGGGCGGAACCCTTCGATCAGCACGTCGGCGCGCTCGATCAGGCCGAGGACCTTCTCGATGTCGGCCGGATCCTTGAGGTTCGCCTCGACGATGGTGCGGCTGCGCAGCTGGTGGTCGTGGGGAGAGATCTGCCCGGCGCGCTGCACGCGTACGACGTCTGCGCCGAGGTCGGCCAGCAGCAGTGCGGCGTGTGGGCCGGGCCCGATTCCTGCGAGTTCGACTACTCGGAGCCCTGCGAGTGGTCCACCAGTGTTCGACACGTTATTTGCCTCGTTCCGACTCGTCAGCTGCGAATGTGAATGGAGACTAACTTGTACTAGGTCGTCCAACCGATCGGGGTGTGGATAATAGGGCTGTGACTGCCCCAGATCCCGTCCGTATCGGTACTCCGCTCACTCCCGGGGCCACCCGGGTGATGCTGCTCGGCTCGGGTGAGCTGGGCAAAGAGGTGATCATCGCGTTCCAGCGCCTCGGCGTCGAGGTGATCGCCGTCGATCGCTACGACAACGCCCCTGGCCATCAGGTGGCCCATCACGCGTTCACGATCGACATGAGCAATCCCGAAGAACTACTGGCGCTGATCGATTCGCAGCAGCCGGATTATGTGGTGCCGGAGATCGAGGCCATCGCGACCGATGCCCTGGCCGAGGTCGAAGCGCGGGGTCGGAGTGTGGTGATCCCGACGGCTCGTGCGACGCAGTTGACCATGAACCGCGAGGGCATCAGGCGTCTCGCGGCCGAGGAGCTCGGGCTGCCGACGTCACCGTACGCGTTCGCCGATTCACTCGAAGATGTGCGAGAAGCATTGTCCACCATCGGCTTTCCCGCCGTCATCAAGCCCGTCATGTCCTCGTCGGGCAAGGGACAGTCCGTCGTTCGCACCGAGGCCGATGTCGAAGCGGCGTGGGACTACGCACTGAAGGGTGGCCGCGTCGATCTCGGTCGCGTCATCGTCGAGGGATTTGTCGATTTCGATTACGAGATAACGCTTCTCACCGTCCGGGCGACCGATGGAACGTCGTTCTGCGAGCCGATCGGGCACCTGCAGGAATCCGGCGACTACATCGAATCCTGGCAACCACAACCGATGTCCGACGCGGCCCTCGCCGGTGCGCGCGACGTTGCCGAGCGGATCACGACGGCACTCGGTGGCCGCGGGTTGTTCGGCGTCGAACTGTTCGTGCAGGGCGACAACGTCTACTTCTCCGAGGTCAGTCCTCGGCCGCACGATACGGGTCTGGTGACGCTACGCACGCAACGGTTCTCGGAGTTCGAGCTGCATGCCCGCGCCGTTCTGGGTCTGCCGATCGACACGACGCTGCTCTCGCCGGGTGCGTCGGCGGTGATCTACGGCGGCGTCGATGCGGACGGCATCCACTTCGACGGTGTCGCCGATGCGCTGGCCGTCCCCGAGACCGATCTTCGTCTGTTCGGCAAGCCGACGAGTTTCGTCCGGCGCCGGATGGGAGTTGCAGTGTCCACCGCGCCGGACCTCGAGACGGCGCGGAGCCGGGCACGCGAGGCGGCAGGCAAGGTTCGTCCTGTCGTCTGACCCGACACAGGGCACACTGAGCTCATGAGCGCGCTCGGAGAAGTCCTGGTCGGCCTGGTGATTCTGGTCGGCCTCGTCGGTATCGTCGTCCCGATTCTGCCGGGCACCATCTTGATCTTCGCGGCCGTCGCAGTATGGGCGTGGGTCACCGGCGGAGCCGCCGCGTGGACGGTCCTCGCGATCGCGACGGTGCTGCTGGTGATCAGTGGCGTAGTGAAATACACCTGGCCCGGGCGGCGCATGCGGGAGGCAGGCGTGCCGACGCGATCGCTGATGATCGGCGGACTGCTCGGCATCGTCGGATTCTTCGTCATCCCCGTCGTCGGACTGTTCATCGGCTTCATCGCCGGCGTCTACGTGGCCGAAGTGCCCAGGCATCGAAACCATTCCGAGGCATGGAGATCCACCGTGCACGCCACCAAGGCTGCCGGGTTGTCCATTCTGGTGGAGCTGTTCGGTGCCCTGCTTGCCTCGGCGGTGTGGCTCGGCGGAGCGCTACTCGTCTAAGGGACGCGATACCAAGCCCGGGCATTGCCGTCGAGCACCGCCGGGAGATCGCCGCCCACGGCGTGAGAAATGATGTCGATGTCGGTCTCCGAGAACGGACGAGGGGCACGGGTGCCCGGCAGATCGGTGCCGAACATCAACGCCGCCGGATTCACGCGATGAATCTGCTGCAGAGTGTCGATGATGTCGAGGTCCACCCGGCCGAATCCCGTTGCCTTGACGCGCACTCCGCGATCGACGAGATCGAGCAGATACGGCAGGCCCTGCGTCGAGAGGCCCAGGTGGTCGATGCTCACGGCGGGCAGTTTCGCGAGGATCGGCTCGAGCGAGAGCAGCAGGGACGCATCGACGTACAGCTCGGCGTGCCAGCCCACCAGTTCGTGGACACGACGCGCCTGAGTGGTGAGCATCTGCAGATCCGTCTCGCCGCGTTTGAGATTGAACCGCATACCGCGCACGCCCGCGTCGTTCAGCGCGACGATGTCCTCGTCGGAACAGTCGGGATCGATCTGGGTGACGCCCACCCAGCCGCGCCCCAGGGTCTCCAACGCAGCGAGCAGGAAACTCTGATCGAAGCCCTGGAACGATCCCGTCACCACCGCGCCGCCGGTGATACCGAGCCCGTCGACGTCGTAGAGGTAGTTCGAGACGGTGTACGGATCGGGCAGGAAACCGTGGTTCTCGATGAGCGGAAACTTCGGGTCGATGATGTGTAGGTGGGCGTCGAACACGGTCCCCAGCATGCCAGCTCACGCATTCGGCGTCGCGGCCACCGTTCGTGGTGTTTGAATTCGAAACATGAAACCGGAGACCACAGTCGTTCTCGATGGATACACCTACTTCGAATGTCCGAGATGGCACGAGGGGAGGATCTGGGTATCGGACTTCTACTCCCATCGCGTCGTGTCCGCCCTCGAGGACGGCTCCGACGTACGAGTCGAAGCCGAGGTGCCCAATCAGCCGTCGGGCCTGGGCTGGTTGCCCGACGGGCGGCTGCTCATCGTGTCGATGCGCGACTACAAGCTGCTACTGCGTGAGCACGACGGCTCGCTGACCGTGCACGCCGATCTGTCGACGTACGTGAAGGCGAACCTCAACGACATGCTCGTCGATGCGCAGGGCCGCGCGTACATCGGAAACTTCGGCTTCGATCTGATGAACTTCGCGCCCGTCGAGACGGCCGACCTGATTCGCGTCGACCCGGACGGTTCCGCGCACGTCGTCGCGTCGGATCTGTACTTCCCCAACGGGATGGCGTTCACGGCGTCGGGCCAACTGCTGGTGGACGAAACGGTCGGAAACAGGGTCAGTACCTTCGACATCGCCGAGGACGGATCCCTGGGGGAGCGGCGTGACTGGGCGAAATTCGGCGAACTACCGACGTCGACGGACATGGCTACGGCCATCGGCGAGGTCAAGGTTGCCGCCGACGGATGCTGCATCGACACCGACGGCACGATGTGGATCGCCGACGCGCTGGGGCAGCGAGTGCTGCACGTGGCGCCGGGCGGGGAGATCCTTCAGCAGCTCGATTTCGATCTCGGGGTCTTCGCCTGCGGACTCGGCGGATCCGACGGCCGGACGCTGTTCGTCTGCGCTGCACCTGATTTCAACGAGCATCAGCGCAAAATCGAAACGGAAGGAAAGCTGCTGGCAGTGCGGGTGTAGAGCGCTTCGCGCAGTGGTGTGGTCATGTGCCGCAGAGGGCACACGGGAGTGGAGCCTGCGGAACGACCCGCAGGCTCCACACTCACATGCGGCGTAGCCGCTTTAGGCCTTGTCGGGCTCGGAAGCCTTCAGCATGTCCTCGCGCTCGACGACCTTGACGCGCTCGCGGCCCTCGGGCTCACCGAGTGAGCGCTCGTGCGCGTCGAGTCGGTACCAGCCGTCCCAGGTGGTGAAGGGAACCTGCTTGCCTTCGAGGAACGAGGTGACGGCATCGAGATCGGGCTCGGCCGCACCGACGAAGCCGGGCGCATCCTCGAGCAGATTGGCGACGGTCTCGTTGGCGTCGCCCTTGGTGTGACCGATGAGGCCGACGGGTCCGCGCTTGATCCAGCCGGTGACGTAGGTGGCGGGAACAGGTGTGGTCGAGTGCGGGGACTCGACGACGCGTCCGGCCTCGTTGGGGATGGTGCCTGCCTGCTCGTCGAAGGGGAGCTGGCTGATGTTCTGGCTGAGGTAGCCCACGGCGCGGTAGACGGCCTGGACGTCCCAGTCGTTGTACTTGCCGGTGCCCTTGACGTTGCCGGTGCCGTCGAGCTCGGTGCGCTCGGTGCGCAGACCGACGACCTTGCCGTCCTCGCCGAGTACCTCGTGCGGCGACTCGAAGAAGTGCAGGAACAGCTTGTGCGGGCGAGCGCCGACGTCACGGATGGCCCAGTCCTGCAGGGTGTTGGCGACCATGTCGATCTGCTTGGAGCTGCGGCGGGCCTGCTCGGAGCCCTCGTCGTAGTCGATGTCCTCGGGGGAGACGATGACCTCGATGTTCGGCGAATGGTCGAGCTCGCGCAGCTCGAGCGGAGTGAACTTGGCCTGAGCCGGTCCGCGACGGCCGAAGACGTGCACCTCGATCGCCTTGTTGGCCTTGAGGCCCTCGTAGACGTTGGCCGGGATCTCGGTGGGGAGCAGTTCGTCACCGGTCTTGGCGAGGACGCGTGCGACGTCGAGAGCGACATTTCCGACGCCCAGGACGGCGACCTTCTCCGCCTCCAGGGGCCAGGTGCGCGGGACGTCCGGGTGGCCGTCGTACCAGGAGACGAAGTCGGCGGCGCCGTAGCTGCCCTCGAGGTCGATTCCGGGGATGTTCAGGGCGCGGTCCGCGTTGGCACCGGTGGAGAAGATGACGGCGTCGTAGAAGCGGCGCAGGTCGTCCAACGTGATGTCGGTGCCGTAGTCGATGTTGCCGAGCAGGCGAACCTGGGGCTTGTCGAGCACCTTGTGCAGGGCGGTGATGATGCCCTTGATGCGCGGATGATCGGGGGCCACGCCGTAGCGGATCAGCCCGAACGGCGCGGGCATGCGCTCGAAGAGGTCGATGCTGACGCCCGGTCCGCTGACATTGTGGTCGGACTTCATGAGCGCGTCGGCGGCGTAGATGCCTGCCGGTCCGGCACCGACGATGGCGACGCGGAGTGGACGAGTCTGATCGGTCATGTGCAGCGAGCTACCTTCTTCGAGGGAAGTGCGGACACCCCAGCATAAATTAAGGACAACCTGAGCTGGGGCAGAGGGCAACTTGCCGTATTTCCCGGTTTCCGGTAGGAATTGCTCTGTGCACACGACATACCTGGTCCGACGGTTCACCGTCGACTTCTGTCGTACCTGCACCAACATGTGTTGTCGGTGACAAGACCCGACGCCCTTCCCCTCCTCCAGCAGGACGGGACCCCTCTCTCGACGGCAGCGTTGCCGAAGATCAGCGCCCGGCCGTGCACAGATTCGAGGACACATGACCACTCTGGAACAGACCTCCGCGCTCACTGTCGACAAGCTCGGCCCATCGTTCGGTGCCGAGGTCATCGGCCTCGACGTCGCCTCGGCGTCCGACTCGCAGATCCACGCCGTTCGCCGGGCCCTCGTCGAACACAAGGTTCTGGTGCTGCGCGGGCAGACGCTCGACGACGCGGCACACGTCGAATTCGGCCGTCGTCTCGGTGACCTCACCGCCGGTCACCCGGTACACGACAGCGGCCACGTCGCCCCCGAGGTCTACGCGCTCGACAGCCAGGACAACGGATTCGCCGACGTCTGGCACACCGACGTCACGTTCATGGAACGCCCGCCGATGGGCTCGATCCTGCGTCCCGTCGTCCTGCCACCGCACGGCGGCGACACCAACTGGGCCGACAGTCAGCTCGCCTACGAGTCACTGTCCGCGCCGGTCCGCCGAATGATCGACGGACTCACGGCGATCCACGACGGCAACCGCGAATTCGGCTACTACCTCGCGCAGAAGCGCGGCGGAAAAGGCAACGTGTGGGACGGCAAGGAAGTCACCGCGCTGGTCCCCGTCGAACATCCCGTCGTCCGGGTCCATCCGGAAACCGGCCGCAAGGGGTTGTTCGTCAATCCGGGTTTCACCTCCCACATCGTGGGGGTGTCGGAAGCCGAGAGCCGCGGAATCCTGGACCTGCTGTACGCGCACCTGACCAAACCCGAACACATCGTGCGGCACCGCTGGCGGCTGGGCGACCTGGTGCTGTGGGACAACCGCAGCACCTCCCACTACGCCAACCGCGACTACGGCACCGAGCACCGCAAGATGCACCGCATCACGTTGCGAGGAGACATTCCCGTCGGACCCCGATAGTGCCGGGCCCGTCGGATCGAGGAAGATTGGCCGCATGGCGTCGTGGAGTGAACGTAGGCAGCAGTGGGTCGACAGTCGTGAGGAAGCGCGCAACAACGCGTCGCAAGCGGCCGCAGACTCCGGTGAGCAGCGTCCGCCCAATGCGTGGCCGTTCATCATCGCCGCGGGCATCGTCGTCGTTCTGCTCGTCGGCATCTTCGCGGCTTCGAAGTTCGCCCCGGCGGAGGACAACGTGACGCAGGCCCAGTTGCTCACCGACAGCCTCGACGGATTCCTCGAGGCGCAGAACACCGGCGACGCGGACCTGCTGCGCCAGAACACCTGTTTCGATCAGGTCGAGCGTCTGATTCCAGGTGACGATGCGCAGTACCGAACCGATCGAGCAGGCGAGGTCGAGCGCAACGGCGAGACGTCCATCGACGGTGTGCCGTCCGAGTACCAGGTCAACGGCGACCGCGGAATGGTCACGGTGCCACTGAAGGAAGAGAAATCCGGAGTGCAGACCGACGACGTGTGGAAGTTCGTTCGTGTGGACGACAAGTGGCTGGTGTGCAATGTCTGATCTTGGTATGTGTGACGTAACGGCAAGCGACGGAAGGCTGATCCAGTGACCTACGCAGGTGACATAACCCCGGAAGCTGCCTGGGAGTTGCTGCAGAGCAACCCCGAGGCGGTGCTCGTGGATGTTCGGACGCGCGCCGAGTGGCAGTACGTCGGAGTTCCCGACACCTCCGGTATCGAACGCCCGACACACCTGATCGAGTGGGTCAGCTTCCCCGACGGTGCCCGGAACACCAACTTCGTCGACGACCTGAAAGCCGCAGGCGTGGACGGAGATCGGCCCGTGGTGTTCCTGTGCCGCTCCGGTCAGCGATCCATCGGTGCTGCCGAAGCCGCGACGGCTGCGGGAATCGGCCCGTCCTACAACGTGCTCGACGGTTTCGAAGGTGCCACCGACGCCGACGGCCATCGCGGAGCCACGGGTTGGCGTGCGGTCGGGTTGCCCTGGAGGCAGTCGTGACGAACATTCCCAAAGGCGGCGGATTCGACAAGCCCTTGCCCGAGGGTGTGGGTCAGGCAACACTCGGGGTTCGCGGCGGCCTGATGCGATCGGGCTTCGACGAGAATGCCGAAGCGCTGTATCTCTCTTCGGGTTTCGTGTACGAGAGTGCCGGCGCTGCCGAACAGGCGTTCACCGGGGACATCGACCATTTCGTCTACTCGCGTTACGGCAACCCGACGGTCAAGATGTTCGAGGAGCGGCTGCGCCTGATCGAGGGGGCCGAGGCGTGCTTCGGTACCTCGAGCGGAATGTCCGCGGTGTTCACCGCGCTCGGTGCACTGTTGAAGGCCGGTGACCGATTGGTTGCTGCGCGTAGCCTTTTCGGTTCCTGCTTTGTCGTGTGCAACGAGATTCTGCCGCGCTGGGGCGTCGAGACCGTCTTCGTCGACGGAGAAGACCTCGAGCAGTGGGAGCAGGCGCTGTCGGTGCCGACGACGGCGGTGTTCTTCGAGACTCCGTCCAACCCGATGCAGTCGTTGGTCGATGTTCGACGCGTCTCCGAGCTGGCACATGCGGCCGGCGCAACGGTGGTGCTGGACAACGTGTTCGCGACGCCACTGCTGCAGCGCAGTCTCGAACTCGGTGCCGACGTGGTTGTGTACTCCGGTACCAAGCACATCGACGGCCAGGGTCGGGTTCTCGGCGGTGCGATCCTCGGCTCGAAGGAGTACATCGAAGGACCGGTGCAGACTTTGATGCGGCATACCGGTCCGGCGCTGAGTCCGTTCAACGCCTGGACGCTGCTCAAGGGCTTGGAGACCATGCCGGTGCGAGTGCGGCATTCGGTGAACTCCGCGCTGCAGATCGCGGAGTTCCTCGAAGGCCATCCGGCGGTGCGCTGGGTGAAATACCCCTTCCTGCAATCACATCCGCAGTACGAGCTGGCGAAGTCGCAGATGTCGGGCGGCGGCACCGTCGTCACGTTCGAGCTCGATGCCCCCGAGGGGGAGGGCAAGAAGCGTGCCTTCGAGGTGCTCGACGCGTTGCGCATCGTCGACATCTCCAACAACCTCGGCGACTCCAAGACGCTGATCACCCATCCGGCTACCACCACGCACCGCGCGATGGGGCCGGAAGGTCGTGCAGCAGTGGGCATCACCGACGGCGTGGTGCGCATTTCCATCGGCCTCGAAGACACCGAGGATCTGATCGGAGACCTGGACCAGGCACTGAAGTAGCAGGGTCAGTGCTGGAAGACGCTGAGCACCGTGCGGAACTTGGCCGTAGTTTCGTCGAGTTCGGCGTCGGGGTCGGAATTTGCCACGATGCCGCCGCCGGCAGTCGCCGTTCCGGTCAGCCCATCCGCGGAGAGCTCGATGCAGCGAATGGTCACCATCCATTCGCCGTCGCCGCTGCCGTCGGTCCATCCGACGGCTCCGGCGTAGAAGCCGCGGGAGCCCTCGACGTCTGCGATCGCAGCCATGGCCGCGGCTCGCGGAACGCCGGCGACGGCAGCGGTGGGATGCAGCGCCAACGCGAGGTCGAGCGCCGTGGTCGCGGGATCGGCCAGGGTTCCGACGATGGGCGTCGACAGGTGCCACAGCTGCGGAGTGCTGCTGAGCTGGGGTGAGTCGGGTACGTCCAGCGTCTCGCAGAACGGTGCCAGCGCAGTCCGGATCTCGTCGACGACGAATCGGTGCTCGGCCTGGTCCTTCGCACTCGCCGCCAATGCCGCGGAGATACGCGCTTCCTCGTCGGGATCGGTGGATCGCGCTGCCGTCCCCGCGAACGGATGACAGCTGACAATGTTGCCGCGCTTACGAACCAACAGTTCCGGGCTCGAACCGACGATGTGTCGACCGGCAGGCGCGGTGGGGGACAGGTCCGCCAGAAAACCGTTGCCCATCGGATCGCGGGAGACCAACGCGCTCAACACCGAGACAGGTTCGATCGGCGAATCCGCGGTCACCTCGATGGCCCGCGCGAGCACGATCTTCTCGGCAACACCGGCTTTCACTTGCTCGACGACATCCCGCACCCGCTGCACGTGAACGTCCGGGGCGGGTATCTGGCGCGCAACGGTGACGGTCGGCAGAGGCGGGAGAGCATCGACCGTTGCCCACGGCCCGTCGAGTCGATAGAACTCCTCCGGCTCGATGAGGGCAGTGGCGTCGGACATGTCGAACGGGAGTGCGCCGACCACGTTTCGGCCTTCCCGCACCGCGGCCACCGCGTCGGCGATATCGGGAAAAGCGTGCCGGACACCCCGCCCGACAACGTGGTGATCCTGCCGGGAGAGAACGAATTCGAGTGTCATCAGAACGGGTTCTGCGTGCGGCCCACCAGGTCTGCAACGGAATCGAGAACCTTGGTCGGCCGGTACGGATACTGCTCGACGGATTGGACCGTCGAGATTCCGGTGAGAACCAGGATGGTCTGCAGCCCGGCTTCGAGACCCGAGAGCACGTCGGTGTCCATTCGGTCGCCGATCATCAGCGTGTTCTCCGAGTGCCCGCCGATCGCGCGCAGCGCCGAACGCATCATCAACGCGTTGGGCTTGCCCACGTAGTACGGCTCTTTGCCGGTGGCCTTGGTGATGAGAGCGGCCACCGAACCGGTGGCCGGCAGCGAGCCTTCACGGGACGGTCCGGTGGCGTCGGGGTTCGTGGCGATGAAGCGCGAGCCCTTCTCGACCAGGCGAATAGCGGTGGTGATGGCCTCGAACGAGTACGTGCGGGTCTCGCCGAGCACCACGTAATCCGGGCTCGAGTCGGTGAGCGTGTAGCCGATGTCGTGCAGGGCGGTGGTCAGACCCGACTCGCCGACGACGTAGGCGCTACCGCCGGGCCGCTGATTGCCGAGGAACGTCGCGGTGGCGAGAGCAGAGGTCCAGATCGACTTCTCCGGAATGTCCAGACCGGTGAACGCCAAGCGGGCCCGCAGGTCACGTGGGGTACGAATCGAATTGTTCGTCAACACGATGAACGGAATCTCGTTGGCCTGCAGCTCGGCGAGAAACGTGTCGGCACCGGGAATCAAGTGATCCTCGTGGACCAGAACGCCGTCCATGTCCATCAGATACGTCCACTGCTGAGGCTTCTCGGTTTCGCTCACCCGTCCATTGTGAACTACCCGGTCGCGCCGCAGGCTCGACTACCGAACTATCGGGTCGTTCCGCCGGCTTCACTCTGAACTATCGGGTCGTTCCGCCGGCTTGACTCCTGCCGCTAACTCGCCTGCCGCTCTTCGGCACGCCGCGAATTCGCGCGGTGCACCACTCGTTCCCGGACGGTCATCCCACCCCAGACTCCGAACGGTTCGTTGGCGGCCAGAGCGAATTTTCGGCACGCCTCGATGACCCCGCAGTCTGCACACACCTGCTTCGCACGGTCCTCGCGTGCACGGCGTGCGGAGCGGCCCTCGCCGGACGGGGAGAAAAATATCTCCGAGTCCTGCCCGCGGCACAGTGCGTCGACCTGCCAGTCCCAGAATTCGACGGCAGGGGAGATCCCGCGCTCGATCATGGCAATTGCGGTGTTCCTCGACGTGGCGGAGTTGTTCGGCATCGCAGCGACCCATTCCTTTCGTCGACGCTGTGCGAGACCCAGCCCGCACAGAACGATTCGCTAACGAAAAGGCTCGCCGCGTCGATGGCGCGACGCAATGGTTGAAATCAGGCTGATTCGAGGGGCTGTGCTCGGTGCGCTGCTGACGTCTGCGGAATGTCGCAGCATCGCCGGGTCGTGAGTGTTCGTGGCATGGTGGCGGTATGACTCGGCCGCTCAGGTTCTCCGCATTCGTCATGAACACCACGTCACATATCGTGCACGGTGCGTGGCGCAAACCGGAGGCGGAGCAGGCCGATTTCTCCTCGCTGGAGCATTGGGTGTCGTTGGCGAAGGAACTCGAGCGCGGCAAGTTCGATTTCATGTTTTTTGCCGATGTCGTGGGGCTGTACGACGACTATCGGGGTTCGTGGGAGAAGTTCGTCGAGTCCGGTTTACAGATTCCCAGCAACGATCCCACCGTGATCGCGTCGGCTATCGCTTATGCGACAGAGCATCTCGGGATCGCGTTGACGTCGTCGATTCTGCAGGAGCATCCGTTCAACTTCGCGCGGAAGATGTCCACGCTCGACCACGCGTCGGGCGGTCGCATCGCCTGGAACATCGTGACGAGTCTGTCACCCAACGCCTGGCGCAACTTCGGCTTCGGAGACATGGCTCTGCACGAGGATCGATATGCCTGGGCGGACGAGTACGTCGATGTCGTGTACAAGCTGTGGGAAGGATCATGGGACGACGGAGCGTTGTTGCAGGACAAAGCATCCGGTCGGCACGGCGATTTCTCGAAGGTGCACAAGATCGATCATGTCGGCGCGCGCTACAGCGTCGAGGGCCCGCATCTCGTGGCTCCGTCTCCGCAGCGGACGCCGTTGTTGTTCCAGGCCGGTTCATCTCCGACAGGCCGGCGCTTCGCGGCGCGCAACGCCGAGGCCCAGTTCATTGCTTCTCCGACACCCGAGTCCGCGCGCTCGTTGATCTCCGACACGCGCCGTCTGGTCGTCGAGGCAGGCAGGTCCGCCGAGGACCTCGAATTTTTCCAGGGTCTGTCGTTCGTCATCGGTAGTACCGAGAGTGAAGCTCGACGCAGAGAAGCGGAGTTGGACGAGTACGTCGACGACGAGGCGATGATCGCGCACGCTGCGGGTGGGATCGGCATAGATCTGGGCTCCTACGATCTGGACACCCCGATCGGTGAGGTGCAGGGGGAAGGCTCGCAAAGCACGTTGGCGTGGCTCCGCGAGGCAATCACCGACCGAGAACCCACCGTTCGCGATCTGGCGCACATGCGGACTCGGAGCGGCCGTGTGGTGGGAACGCCGGAATCCATCGCAGATCAGCTCGAGCAGTGGCGCGCCGTCGGGGTAGACGGGATCAACGTCATCAACTCGACGATCCCGGGCAGCTACCTGGAGTTCATCGAGCATCTGACGCCGGTTCTTCAGCAGCGCGGGCTTGCGCAACGCGAGTACGGACAGGGCACCGTCCGAGGCAAGCTCACCGGACGGGACAGGCTGCCGGCGTCACATCCGGCGGCCCGATACCGGGGTGCCTTCAGCTGACACGAGGCCCATCAGGCGGGTGGCAAGGGTTGAAATCATCGTGATTTCAACCCGAATCAACACGCGCACTTGACTTTTCAATCTGAAGTTCTATAGATTTCTGTCACCATCCAGAGCGACCGAGAGACCTTGGCTCGATGACGTCGCAGCAACCCCGCCCTGTGGCGTGTGGGTGCTACCGCCAGGACCGATGGAGGCACGCCTGATGAACACCTGTACTTGTACGCACGCTTGACCGATTCGCGTACCCACAGCACGAAATCTGCGAAAGGCAACACGGCGATGATCGCTGCCCATCCGACCCGGCGGTTCCGGTGACTCAACTACAGGCTCGACCATCGGCCTCGAACCCAGGTGACGATGCGCAGGTTCCCGACGAGCAGCTGGTGGTAGCCCGGAAGTGGCATCCGTGGCGTTGGGTGATCAGCATCGCCACCCTCGTAGTGGTCGCCCAATTCCTGCACGGCTTCGCCACCAATCCGGGGTGGGACTGGGGCACCTTCGCTCAGTACTTCACGGCGCAATCGGTTCTCTCGGCGTTGTGGCTCACCATCCAGCTCACCTTCTGGGGAACCCTGATCGGCTTCGCTCTCGGCATCGCGCTTGCGGTCGCCAGGCTGTCGAACAATCCCGTGCTGCAAGTGATCTCGTGGTTCTACATCTGGGCGTTCCGGTCCATTCCCCTGATCGTGCAGCTGCTGTTCTGGTTCAACATCGCGTACCTGTACCAGACCTTGTCGCTGGGCATTCCGTTCGGTCCCAGCTTTTTCGAGTTCGACGTCAACAATGTCATCAGCGGCTCGACCGCAGCGATCATCGGGCTCGCTCTGCATCAGGCTGCATACTCCGCTGAGATCGTCCGGGCCGGCATCATCTCCGTGGACCAGGGACAGCTGGAAGCGTCTGCAGCGCTTGGTATTCCGAAAAGGCGAGAGTTCTTCAAGATCATTCTGCCGCAGGCGATGCGAGGCATTCTCCCCAACGCTGCCAACGAGGTGATCAGCCTGTTCAAGGGCACCTCGATCGTCTCCGTCATGGCCATCGCAGAGTTGTTCTACCAGGTTCAGGTCATCTACGGCCGAAGCGGCCGAGTGGTACCGCTGCTGATGGTGGCCACCGTCTGGTACATCATTCTCACCTCGATTCTGTCGGTGGTGCAGTACTACGTCGAGCGGCACTACGCCAAGGGGGCAGTGCGCAACATCGAACTGACTCCGATCCAGAAGCTACGGAAGAAACTGGCCGAGATCACCCTGGCCCCGCGAGGAGCAACACGATGACGACGCTCGGCCCCACCACGTCCTCGACGACATATGCCGTCGAGGTACGCGGCGTACACAAGTCCTACGGTTCACTCGAAGTGCTCAAAGGCGTCGACCTGGTCGTCCGGCCCGGGGAGGTCACCGCAGTCATCGGCCCGTCCGGATCTGGTAAATCGACACTGCTGCGCATCATCAACCACCTCGAGAAGGTCGATCAAGGGACTGTCCGGGTCGACGGCGATCTGGTCGGCTACAAACGCAAGGGTGCAAAGCTGCACGAGCTGAGCAACCGTGAGATTCTGCGCCAGCGTTCGCAGATCGGTTTCGTCTTCCAGAACTTCAACCTCTTCCCGCACCTGACTGTGCTCGAGAACGTCGTCGAGGCTCCGATCTCGGCGCAGAAGCGCAAGCGTGCGGACGTGGAGCCCGAGGCACTGGCGCTGCTCGAGCGGGTCGGCGTTGCCGCGAAAGCGCACGACTACCCGCGTCGGCTTTCCGGGGGCCAGCAGCAGCGAGTCGCCATCGCACGGGCACTGGCGCTGCGGCCCAAAGTAATTCTGTTCGACGAGCCCACCTCGGCGCTCGATCCTGAGCTCGTGGGCGAGGTGCTCGAAGTCATCCGCGGGCTTGCGCGCGATGGTGCCACTCTGGTGATCGTCACGCACGAGGTGGGCTTCGCCCGCGAGATCGCCGACACCGTCGTATTCATGGATTCCGGTGCCGTCGTCGAACAGGGGCCTCCTGCAACACTTCTCGATTCGCCGCAGCGCGAGCGGACCAAAGCTTTCCTCTCCCACGTTCTGTAAACCACCTCACTTCAGCGAAAGACGGACAACACACATGTCGAAACCATCACGCAGGCTGACGGTCATGGCCGCAGCATTGGCCATCGTGGCGCTCACTGCGACCGCCTGCAGCGAACCCGCGGCCGAATCGCAGGTCGTCACCGAGGCGGGACAAAGCTTCGACCTCTCGCCCGAGCAGGCCGAGAGAGTCCGGGTCGACAAAGTCGACGAGATCGCCGCAAAAGTGCCCCAGGCCATTCGAGACCGAGGAACGCTGATCGTCACCGGCTCGGGCGGAACTGCGCCCCCACTGCGCTTCTACGCCACCGACGACACCACCATCGTCGGATCCGAGGTCGACTTCTCCTACCTCGTCGGCGACATTCTCGGGCTGGACGTCGATCTGCAAGTTGCCGACTGGTCGCAGAATTTCGTCAAGATCGATTCCGGCGAGAACGACGTGTTCATCTCCAACGTCACGGTCACCGAGGAGCGCAAAGACAAGTACGACTTCGCCACCTACCGGCTCGACAATCTTGCATTCGAGACCCAGAAGGACACCGACTGGAAGGTGGAGAAGCGTCAGGACATCGCAGGCAAGAAGATCGGCGTCGGCTCCGGCACCAACCAGGAGCAGCTGCTGGTGGACTGGAACGAGGCCAACGTGGCCGAAGGTCTCGAGCCGGCAGAGCTCGCCTACTACCAGAACACGTCCGATTACTATCTGGCGCTGGGATCGAAGCGAATCGACGGCTATCTCGGCCCGAACCCCTCTGCCGTCTACCACGCAGCAACCAGTGGGGAATCGAAAGTTGTCGGGACGTTCTCCGGGGCCGGCGATGCGTTGCAGGGTGAGATCGCGGTCTTGACCAAGAAGGACAACGGTCTCATCGAGGCCATCCGCGAGGCGCTCCAACATGCCATCGACGACGGCAGCTACCAGCGCGTCATCGATCGGTGGGGCCTGCAGTCCGAGGCTGTATCCGAGTCAGTCATCAACCCGCCCGGGCTTCCCCGCAAGCCTGCAGCGTAGTGGCCCAATGAAAGTAGTAGTCGTCGGCGGCGGCATCATCGGAGCGTCGTCGGCGTGGCAGATCGCCGAGCGCGGGCATGACGTCACCCTGCTCGAGCAATTCGGGCCGGGACACAAGAACGGTGCCTCGCACGGTAGCTCTCGAATATTCAGACACGCGTACGCCGACGACTACTACGTAGCACTGGCCGCCCGGGCGCACACGCTCTGGCGAGAGCTCGAAACCGCAACCGACACAGAACTGTTGGACATCACAGGAGCTGTCGATCACGGAGATCCGGCTACTGTCGATCCGAGGATCGACGCACTGAGGCGAGCAGGGCTGGAGTTCGAGGTCCTCGAACCTGTTGCTGCGCAGCGGCGTTGGTCCGGTCTTCGGTTCGACACCACAGTGCTGTTCCATGCTGCGGCCGGGCGACTTCACGCCGATCGTAGCGTCGCCGCAGCAACGGCGGCCGCTCGCTCTCGCGGTGCGACGGTCGAATACGAAACTCCGGTGCGTGAGATCTCCGGCTCGGACGTGGTGACCGATACCCACACTTACCGTGCGGACGTGGTCGTTCTCGCGGCGGGAGCATGGACGACCGAGTTCGCGCCGCACGGTGCCACTCGGCCGTTGGTCACCACCCAGGAACAACCGGCGCATTTCGTACCGTTGCGCCCAGACGTGGAGTGGCCGAGCTTCATCCATCATCCCGGCGCACTTCTCGATACTGCGGGCATCTATGGGTTGTCCTCGCCCGACGGTATCAAGATCGGCGAGCATGCCACCGGACCGGTCGTCGATCCGCACACCCGCGACTTCGTGGCCGATCCCGCGGGAGTCGATCGCCTGATCGAGTACGCACGCACGTGGTTGCCGGGAGTGAACGCCGACACGGCCGACCCGCTGACGTGTCTGTACACCAGTACACCCGATTCCAACTTCGCTATCGGACGCAGCGGCAACACCGTTGTCGCTGCGGGATTCTCGGGCCACGGATTCAAGTTCGCCCCTGCGGTCGGAGAATTGGTCGCAGATCTGGTCGACGGATAATCGAGACAGGAAGAACATGAGCGCAACGTTCGATCTGAACACTCGCACTGGCGACACCGGTCGAGTACGGCTGAACTTCGTCGAAATCGATCAGAACGATCCACTTGCGGCACCTCTGCTACAGGAGCTGGCGGCCGAGTATGCGTCCAGGTACGACCGCAGTCCCGGCGTTCAATATCAAGAATTGAAGTCCTATCCCGCTCAGGAATTCGCCCCTCCGGGCGGTGTACTGGTGATGGCGTTGGCCGACGGCGTTCCTGTTGCCGGCGGCGCGTACCGGCAGTACGACTCGACTACCGCAGAGCTCAAGCGCATCTGGACCTCGAAAGCGCACCGCGGTAGGGGATTCGGAAAACTAGTCGTGGCCGAGTTGGAACGCAGCGCACGCGATCGCGGATATCGCCGGGTGTATCTGACAACCGGCTGGAATCAGCCAGAGGCTGTTGCCCTGTACTTGGCAGCCGGCTACACCCCGCTGTACGACCGGAGCTTGCCGTCCAGGACTGTCGGATCACATCCCTTCGAGAAGAGCCTCGAATGAGTCCGCGGCAGTGAATGCCCGGCTTACTCCGTAGGTGGGGGCGGTACAGCCGAGGAGCGTTTCGGTGCCTGTCAGCCGGTCGCGTTGGTGTTGTGTTCGAGCGCCGCCGTGATACAGAATTCCAGGGCTTCGTGACTCGCCAGCGCGTCTGCGTCGACGGTGATCCACCCTGCGCCCATCGAGCGGTCCGGGCCCATCACAGCGTGGTGGGTTCCGTCGACCTGGAGGTATTCGGATTCGCGGACCCCATCCACACGAACCAGCAGCGCACGGCTGCCTGTGCCGACACACACCACCACCTTGTCTCGCACCAGGAAAGCCAGACCGCCGAACATCTGCTGCTCGCGCAGACTTTCCTGGTCAGTGAGGATGTCGCGGATGCGATCTGCAAGAAGTTCGTCGTACGCCATGTGCTTGCGCCCCTCCGATGGTCGTTGCCCTCATCGAAGACCTGATCGATGCCGCGCGCAACCGTGGATCTTTCGCTGTGCGGCATGCCGTTGGCTTCAGCGCAGGTGTGCGTTACAGGCAGGGCTGTGCCCTGACGCTTGTGTGGGTCGTCATGCGGGTTGTCGTGGTTCCTCGTCCCCGGTGTCGTCGTGCTGGTCGGGTGGGTAGAGGACTTCTTCTGGGTGGTGTGCGTGGTTGATCAGCCCGCGCCTGCGTGGGTCCATCCCCGCCGGTGGATGCCAGAGGGTGCGGCCCGGGTAGCGATGTCCTGCTCCGGTTTTGGTGGTGGCCCATTTGCCTGGTCCGGTGCCGACGAGTGCGTGGTGCATGTCGCAGCCGAAGGTGAGTCCGTCGATGTCGGTGTTGCCGCCGTCGATCCAGTCGGTGAGGTGGTGGGCTTGGCACCAGGTGGCGGGACGGGTGCAGGAGGGGAAGCTGCAGCCGCGGTCTCGGGCGATGAGCACGATGCGTTGGTCGGCGGAGGCGATGCGTTTGGAGCGGCCGAGGTACAACGCTCTGCCGTTGTCGTCGAAGATCGTCAGGTAGTGGTGGGCGTGGGAGGCCATGCGGATCGCGTCGCGGATCGAGACGCGGGATCCGGTGCCGGTCATGGCGTATCCGCAGCCGGCTTCGAGATCTTTCAGGGTCATGGTGACGATGGCGGTGACAGGCAGGCCTCGGTGGGTGCCGAGGGTCCCGGAGGCAAGCTTCTGCCGGAGCGCCAGTTTCAGTGCGTCGTGGTGACGTTCACGTTGGGTGCGGACATCACGAGCGGCAGCAGCATCCCGCGCTGCTGTCTTGTCCGCGGTGTCGTCGCCGGTATCGGATCCGAAGTGCCCGCCGGGTTCAGTAGCGCCCGCAGTGTCGTCGGTGTCGTCGGTGTCGTTCGACTCTGTGCCGCAACCACAGTCGGTCGCGTCACCGCAGTCGTCGTCACTGTTGCAGTCCGTTCCATCCCACAGGCCTGCATCATTGGACCCTGCATCGCTGGGCGTCGGCTCGGGTTGCGGCGCAGTGGCGCTGCCGTCGCCGCCGTTGTCGTCGCCATCGGTTTCGTCGTCACGTTCATCGTCGTGGACGACCGATGTCGGGTCTGCGGGGTTGTTGACTCCGGGTTTCGCGGCTTTGGAGAACAGGGCTTCGAGGTAGGCGCGTAGTTCGGGGTCGACGCAGAATTTTCCTTCCGACATCCCGTCGGCACCTTGTTCACCGAGGTAGAAGAACGCATCCCGTCGCTTCCGCGGCCTCGGCTTCCCGTCTTCGTCATCTTCGTCATCTTCGTCGTCGTGGTCGCCGTCGGGGTTGAGGATCGAATCCAGGTTCGCCACCAACGGTGCGAAGTCGTCGGGCCGTCTGGTCGAGGCGAAACCCACCAATTGCTCTTCGGCTCGCTCCCGCGTCTGCGGGTCGACACTCGAGGGCAGATGGCGGAAGAACTCGCGGATCATCTGCACATGCTTGGCGTCGAGCAACCCCGCCCGCAAGGCAGCAGCGGTGTGCGGCAGCAACGGCGGCAGAACTTCACCCGAGAAGGAAGTGCGGTCACCCAATTCCGCAGCCAGACGCACCCGCGCACCCGCGGCGTGTGGGGTGATCCGCAGCATCCACGCCACCGACGACGGCACCGAACCCGCATACACATCGAGGCCGTGTTGAGCGATGAGTTCGTTGAGCCAGGTATACGAGTACGCCGTCACAGACCGGGTCAGAGTTTCCATCCGTTGGATCACCGCACGCCGGTCGGCGTTCGTCCACGACACCGACGCCTGCCCCGCCAACTCCGCCACCGCGGACTCCACCCGATCCACCAACAACAACAGCTCCGGATCGGACACCTCAGGGGCAGGCGGCACCGTATCGATGCCGTCCACCCCTGATCCGCCGTCCCCCGAAAGCATGAACAGAATCTATCGCGACCCACCGACAAGTTCTCGAACACACGTTCCCATCTGTGATCGGAGGTCGAAAAGCTTGGTCGTGGTCGGATTGGTCAACTGTGTGGCGGATTACACATTGCGCGTAAGTGTGACGTTGTCGATTTTACGTAACGATGAGTCGCGTAGATGCTGGTGGGGGCGTTCAATATCTCCCAAGGCGGACGGAACGACCGCAGCAGCGTTGCTTGCATCGGTGACGAAAGCCACTGCTTGGCTGTATCTCCGAACTCGAGTGTCGAGCCGGTGTCCAATGTTGTGTTGACCCAGTGGGGATGATCGACATGAACGACGCATTTCGCTTCGCCGTTTCGTGCAGTTCGCCGAAGGAACTGATCACTCGGCTTCAGTTCGGTACCACGGACCTGTGGCCAGAGGATGCGTCCCTCGCGGCCCGTTGGCGCTACATGGCCGACCTGATCGATTCCGATCGGGGCATGCTCGTCGAACTCGATTGTGCACTGTCGACACCGGTTGTGGACGCACTCGTTGCGACGGCGGAACTGTGCAGACAATCGGCCTCCGAGACTGTGCCCCAATCGGATTGGAGATTTCTCCGTCGCGCCTTGGAATGGCTGAAGGCCAGCAGTTCGGACGTCGAGCGTGCGTTGCTCGCGGTGGGCGACGAAATGGCCCTCGTCGGTCTCGATGGTGAGGAAAAGGACCTTTCTGTCGCGACGTGGCTGAGTATCGAAGTACTCGATCGATTCGCCGCCGAAGACACGATCGGTTATTGGCTGCACCGCATCGATGTCCACGGGTCGAAAGCTGCTCGACAGCCTGCGGATTCGGACCGCTGTGACATCGAAAGTTCTGAACTGCCGATGGCCGTCTGAGTCAGATACGGCTCACGCTGTTCGCCGGGAACCGGTGGTACACAGCATGCGAAATTGCGTCTCGATGTCGATCGATGAACAGTTGGTCGCGTGAATACAGGGCAGCGTGCTCGTGGTTCGGACCGGCCTCGACCGCGAGTTCCATTGCCCTGAGCCTCGCGATGATGATGTCAGGAAGTTCGGTGGCCCGAGGGTCGGGATAGATCCCGAAGATTCGGCGCAGCCGGTCCCATCGATCGACGTCCGGGGACCATCCTCCGTCGGAGAAGTTGTCGGCACTGCAGAGTGGTGCGAATCGATAGGCGAAATAGGCCAGGTCGTCGATGCGTCGCCCCGGACCGGCTTCGTCGAAATCGATCAATGCGACGGCTGTGGAATTCTCGAAGACGAAGTTGTACGGAGCTGCATCCCAGTGGCAGATCACCTCGGGTTCGACGTCGTCGGGTAGGTGCCGGGCATGGCCGTCCGGCAACCGCAGACCGATGGTGAGGTCGTGCAATCGGCGGAGGATCCGGGCAGCGCTCTCCAGAGCTTCGACGCTGCGAACGGCGGCGGGCATCGGATAGTTGCCGGCAATCCCATGTCGATACGTCAGTATTTCTCGGCCCTGATCGTCTGTTCCCAAGAATCGCGGGGCGCAGGAAAAACCTTTGCGCTCGAGATGTTTCAGGAGTACGTGCACGGCGGCCGAGTGGTCGCCCGTTGCGCGACGCACAGTCTCGCCGACCCGATGCACGACGGTTCGGTTGCCTCCATCCAGCGGCGCCCCGGTCTCGTCGTTCATCGGTTCACGGTCTCATATCGGTGCGGGATTGCACTCTCGAATTCCGCGACGATTCGTACCCCGGTTGGCAAGTGCGCCGACCCTCTCGTAGTATCGGAATCTGTAGGACCATCCAGAGCGACCGAGAGACCTGGCTCTATGACGTCGCAGCAACCCCCCGCTTGTCGGGTGAGGGTGCTACCGCCGGGACCGATGGAGGAATACACGTGAACACCCGAGTCGCCTCAGGTTTCGTCGACGGATGCCGTCGGATTCATGTCGATCTGTGCCGTCTGAACGGTTCGACCTGTCTTAGCTGACATTTCGGCACCGTACTCATCGACACCACACCTCATCATCTGCGCGAACTCCTTCCTGGGCTTACATGGCTCGGACGCGGGAGTTCTCGTGCGATCGACCAGATACCGGAGACACCCACGTGTCCACTCGCCCTGTACTTTTGGTGGCCGGAGTAATCGCCGCCACCGCCACACTGCTCGCCGGGTGCGCAGGTAGCGCCCCCATCTCGGCCGCCGACGCCGGACCCCCGCAGTCAGGAGGGACGCTGCGCTACGGGTTGTCCGGGGCTCCCACCTGCTCCGACCCGGCACAATCCGGCACCAATCAGACGATCTACGTCACCCGTCAAGTGGTCGACTCGCTCACCGATCAGAACCCGGAAACCGGGGCGATCGAGCCGTGGTTGGCCGAAAGCTGGGAAGTCGGTCCCGACGCGAGGTCGTTCACTTTCCAGCTGAAAGACGGCGTGACGTTCAGTGACGGCACCCCGCTCGATGCCGCTGCCGTCAAGGCGAATTTCGACGCCATCACCGGCACTCTCGGTGCCGCCAAGGCACCGCTGGCCGCCAGTTACCTGACCGGGTACGACGGTGCCACGGTGGTCGATCCGCTCACCGTCCGCATCGACTTCTCGGCACCCAATGCGCAGTTCCTGCAGGCGAGTTCGACGCCTCAGCTCGGTATCCAGGCCGTTGCGACCTCGGCGCAGTCGGCCGAGTCGCGGTGCTTGGGTACCAACATCGGATCGGGACCGTTCACCTACGCGGACTATCAACAGGACCGCTCCGTCACCTTGGCCAAGCGAACCGGATACAACTGGGGCTCTGCGGTATTCGGTCACCAGGGCGAGGCGTACCTGGACCGCATCGAGTTCACCATCGTGCCCGAATCGGGTGTACGTACCGGCAGCCTTTCCTCCGACCAGCTCGACGCGGTGAGCGACGCGCTACCGCAGGACGCTCCACGGATCGAGGCGACCGGTGGCCGGATCCTGACGGCATCCAACCCGGGCGTTCCGTTCGGCATTCAGCCCAACGTCACTCGCGGTGCGCTACAGGACCCGGCCGTCCGGACGGCCCTCGTACCGGCGATCAACCGTCAGGAACTCGTCGACACGGTGCTGGGCCCGGACTTTCGCACGGCGACAAGCACGTTGGCCAGCGCTACGCCGGGGTACGTCGAACTCGCCGATGTCACCTACGATCCCCAGAAGTCGAAGTCGCTGTTCGACGCGGCCGGCTGGGTTTCCGGTGCCGATGGGGTCCGTGAAAAGAACGGGCAGAAGCTGAGTTTCAAAGTCATGTACTCGGCCGTGTTCGCCGGTAACCAGGCGATTCTGGAGCTGACCCAGCAGCAGTTGCGCGCCGTCGGCGTCGACCTACAGCTCGAACTGGTGCCCAATTCGGAGGCGACGGCACGGCAAGGCACAAAGGACTACGACGCGACGTACTACAACAGTACCCGCGCCGACGGTGACATTCTGCGCACCTCATTTGCCGTGGACGGTCGGAACTTGAACGCGCGCGGCCCGATTCCGGATCTGGATGCATCGTTGACGGAGCAGCTCTCGACCACCGACGTCGCGGCGCGCAACGAGATCCTCGCAACCGCCCAGCAGCAGGTGCTCGACAACGGATTGTGGATTCCCACCATCGAACTCTCGCAGGCCGTCGGCGCGGCGTCGACGGTGCAGGATCTGAAGTTCGAGGCCTCCGCGCGCCTTCAGTTCTTCGACACCTGGCTGAGCGGGCAGTAGAGCCATGACCCGCTACATCGGACAGCGAGTACTGCAGGCACTGGCAGTGCTGTGGGCTGCATTCACCATTTCGTTCATCGTGCTCTTCCTCCTTCCCTCGGACCCGGTCAGTCTCGCCGTGGACTCTGCCGGCTCGGGCACCCCGGCCGACGCTGCGGCCATCGCCGAACTGCAGGCCCGCTACGGTCTCGATCAGCCGGTGTTGGTGCAGTATTGGCACTCGCTGGTCGGGGCCGTGCAGGGCGACTTCGGATTGTCCATCGCCACCGGCCAGCCGGTGACGACGGCCATTCTCGACGCGGTGCCCAGCACACTCGGTTTGGCGGGGACTGCCCTGGTGCTCGCTGTCGTGTTCGGATCCGCGGTGGCTTACGCCGCCACGTACACCCAGATCGTATGGCTGAAGAACCTGCTGCTCGCGCTCCCACCGCTCGGGGTGGCGGTGCCGACGTTCTGGGTAGGACTACTGCTGCTGCAACTGTTCTCGTTCCGACTGCGCTGGTTCCCGGCGTTCGGTGACGACGGGGCAGCGTCGTTGGTGCTGCCTGCGGTGACACTGGCATTGCCGACCGGTGCTGTCATCGCTCAGGTCCTGGCTACCAGCATGGCGACCACCTGGAAACAACCGTTCGTGGATGTGGCTCGCGCCAAGGGGGTCTCACGCCTTCGGGTGCAGACGCGACACGTCCTGCGACTGTCCTCGATCCCCGCCTTCACGATTGCCGGAGTCTTGGTGGGCACCCTGCTGGCCGGATCGGTGGTGGTCGAGACGGTGTTCTCGCGCGCTGGAGTCGGAAGGCTGACCCAGACATCGGTGCTGGCCCAGGATATTCCGGTTGTGCAGGGCATCGTCGTTCTGACCTCGCTGGTCTTCGTCCTGGTCAATCTCGCAGTCGACCTGCTCTATCCGCTGATCGATCCGCGCATCGTGCGCGAATACCGGCCCGTGCAGGCCAGTGCAGAACCGGAGAAAGCTCATGTCTGACATCCTGATTCGCGAGACCGCCGTCCATTCGGCAGTTCCCCCGGTAGTCGAAGAAGCACCGGCACCCGCGCGGCGCCGAGGTCCCCGAGACGTGCTGAAACACATCTGGCTCGGTGCCTCCGTGGCCGTGCTGTTGCTGGCTCTCGGGTTCGCGCTGTTCCCGTCCGTCTTCGCCAGCGGCGACCCGCTGGTCGGTACACCGGCGGACAAGCTCCAGGCACCCAGCGCGTCGCACTGGTTCGGCACCGACAACATCGGCCGCGATGTCTTCACCCGGGTGGTCCACGGTTCCGGATTGTCTCTGACGGCAACGCTGTTGGCAGTCGGCATCGCACTGGTGGTCGGCTCGATCATCGGTCTGGTCTCGGGGGCCGTCGGCGGAGTAGTCGACGCGGTGCTGATGCGCATCGTCGATGTGCTGCTGTCGATTCCGACGCTGTTGCTCTCGCTGGCGCTGGTGACCGCTCTTGGATTCGGCACCGTCAACGTCGCTATCGCCGTCGGTGTCACATTGATCGCGAATTTCGCCAGAGTGATGCGCTCGGAGGTGCTGCGGGTGCGCAGATCGCTGTACGTCGAAGCGGCTTACGCCTCGGGTGTGCGGTGGTTCGATGTCTTCCGCAGGCACATCCTGAGAAACTCGTACGGCCCTGTGATCGCGCTCGCTGCAGTCGAATTCGGTATGGCAGTGCTTGCGGTATCGGCGCTGAGCTTCCTCGGTTTCGGCGCTGCTCCGCCCACCCCGGAGTGGGGATCGCTGATTTCCGAGGGCCGCAACTTCCTGGCCACCGCCTGGTGGATGACCACACTGCCGGGATTGGTGATCGTGGCCGTCGTCGTGTCCGCGCACCGCCTAGGGCACGCACTCGAGAGGCGATCACAATGAGCCCCATTCTCGAAGTACAGAATCTGCACGTGAATTACGGTGAGACGACCGCCGTCTCCGGCATCGGGTTCACCGTCGACCGCGGTGAAGTGGTAGCCGTGGTCGGTGAGTCGGGCTCCGGAAAGTCGACGACTGCCCACGCCCTCATCGGTCTGCTCTCGGGTTCCGGCCGCATCGTGGGCGGATCGGTGACGTTCGACGGACAGCGGCTCGACACGGCCTCGGACAAGACGTTGAACCGGTTGCGCGGCCGTCACATCGGGCTCGTTCCGCAGGACCCGACCACCTCGCTGAACCCGGTGGTTCGCGTCGGCGATCAGGTTGCCGAGGTGCTGCGGGTGCACGGCCTCGCAGATCGCCGCTCCGCGAAGGTCGAGGCACTTCGCATCCTCACCGAAGCCGGTCTGGACTACCCCGAGGTGCGGGCGCGGCAGTATCCGCAGGACCTGTCCGGTGGGCAGCGTCAGCGCGTGTTGATCGGAATCGCTCTCGCATGCCGCCCGGAACTGGTGATCGCCGACGAGCCGACCAGCGCCCTGGACGTCACCGTGCAGCGACGCATCCTCGACCATCTCGACGCCAGGATCGCCGAAACCGGCGCCGCTGTCCTGCTGATCACTCACGACTTGGGCGTGGCTGCGGACCGAGCCGATCGCCTGATCGTCATGAGCGCGGGTCGGATTGTCGAAACCGGCCCCACCGCAGAGGTACTGGCGAATCCGACGCACGCGTACACACGTCAACTGTTGGCCGCGGCACCGTCGCTGAATACGGCCGTACGACCCGCGCGCACGACGGCAGCCGATCCCATCCTGACGGTCAGTGACGTCTCGAAGCGGTTCACCATAGGCCGCGGCGTCCACCTCGATGCGGTCAAGGGAGCCACGTTGACCGTCGAACGTGGCCGGACGGTGTCGCTCGTCGGCGAGTCCGGGTCCGGCAAGTCCACGTTGGCGCGCATCGCGATCGGTCTCGAGACCGCGTCGTCGGGTTCGGTCACGTTCGACGGCGGGGACATCACCGGTCTGCGTGGCAAGGCCAGGCGTGAGCTGCGGCGGCGTGTTCAGATCGTCTATCAGAACCCGTACGCGTCGCTGAACCCGAAGTTGCGCGTCGGCGAGATCGTGCGAGAACCGTTGGACGCGTTCAAGGTCGGCTCCTCGCGCGAGCGTTCCGAGCGTGCCCGGACGCTGCTGGATCAGGTGGCACTCACCAGCGACTATCTGTCCAGACGCCCGGCCGAGCTCTCGGGTGGGCAGCGCCAACGCGTCGCCATCGCCCGCGCGTTGGCTCTCGCACCGGAACTGGTGGTGCTCGACGAGCCGGTCTCGGCCCTCGACGTATCGGTGCAAGCACAGATCCTGACATTGCTCGACGATCTGCAGTCCGAGCTGGGCCTGAGCTACCTCTTCATCTCGCACGATCTGGCCGTGGTTCGTCAGATCAGCGACACCGTGGCCGTCATGCAATCCGGCGTCATCGTGGAATACGGCGACACCGCAGCACTGTTCGACAATCCACAGCAGGATTACACCCGCGAGCTACTCGGGGCCATTCCCGGAAGCGCGCACGAGAAAGCGAGCACCAGTGTCTGACAAGCTGTTCCTGACCGCGATAGAGCTGAAAGGCACCGGCGCCCATCCGCAGGCCTGGCGTCGCCCTGACTCTCGCGCCGAAGAGGTGTTCACAGCAGGGTTCTGGATCGACCACCTTCAGACTGCAGACCGAGCGGGTATCGATCTCGCGTTCCTGGGCGATTCGTTCGCCAGTCGGACTCTCGAGGCCGCAGCCATCGCGGCACGGGCAGCCGCCCTCACCGAGAAGATCGGGCTGGTCCCCACGATCACCGTCACACATACCGAGCCGTTCCATATCTCGAAGCAGATCGCGAGCCTGGATTTCGCTTCTCACGGCCGGGCCGGATGGCAGGTCGAGGTGAGTCCGGGCGCCGAGCAAGCGGCGCTGTTCGGTCGGAAAGCGGAGCAGGACAACGGCAGCCTGTGGCGCGAAGCGAGCGAGGCAATCGAGGTCGTCACCAGGCTCTGGGACAGCTGGGAGGACGACGCGGAGATCCGCGATGTCGAGTCGGGACGGTTCATCGACCGAGACAAGCTGCATTACATCGACTTCGAGGGCGAGAACTTCTCGGTCAAGGGCCCGTCGATCACCCCGAGATCTCCTCAGGGGCAGTCGCTCGTCGTGATTCGCGGCGCCTCCGCGGAGTCCGTATCGGTGGCCGCCGCGCGTGCCGACATCGTCCGAATCGTCGCCGACACGGTCGAGGAGGCGGCAACGATTGCCGCCCGCATTCGACGGGCCGTCGTCGCCGAAGGCCGTGACCCGGCCGACGTGTTCGTCCTGTTGGACGTGGAGACCTTGGTATCCGATTCTGCCGCTGAAGAACTCGCGCAGCTCGACAACTGGGCGGGGAATGTCAGGGCCGCTGAGAGCGTGTCGCATATCGGTGATCTCTCGAGCCTGCATCTCCTGCTCGGATCGATCGAAGCGGCCGGCCTCGACGGGGTCACGCTGGTCCCGCTCGCGTTGCCGTCGGGAATCCGATCATTGCCGGCCACCGACACCCGCAGCGGATCGACTCTGCGCGAGCGTCTCGGCCTGACGCGTCCCGTCAATCGCTATGCACTCGAAGGGAAGAGCCTGTGACGAAGAAGCAGATACATCTGGGTGCCCATTTCCCCGGCGTCAACAACACCACTGTCTGGGCCGATCCGGAATCGAAAAGCCAGATCGAGTTCGACTCGTTCGTGCACCTTGCCGAATCGGCCGAGCGCGGTCTGTTCGACTTCTTCTTCCTCGCCGAAGGGTTGCGACTGCGCGAGCACCGCAACAAGATCCACGACCTCGATGTGGTCGGAAGACCTGACACGCTCACCGTCCTCAACGCGCTTGCATCGGTGACGGCCAAGCTCGGACTTGCCGGGACGATCAACACCACGTTCAACGAACCGTTCGAGCTCGCCAAACAGTTCTCGTCGCTGGACCACCTGTCCGACGGTAGGGCGGCATGGAACATGGTGACGTCCTCGGACGCGTTCACCGGGGAGAATTTCCGACGGGGCGGCTACCTGGATCGGGCGGACAGGTACGTGCGTGCCAACGAGATCATCGACGTCGCGCGAAAGCTCTGGGACAGCTGGCAGACCGATGCCTTCGTCGTCGATCGGGAGCGAGGAATCTTCGGTCGCGAGTCCGAGATCCGCGCAGTCTCGCATTCGGGTTCGCAATTCGATGTGCAGGGTCGCTTCACACTGCCGCGCAGTCCGCAGGGGCATCCGGTTCTGCTGCAAGCGGGCGATTCCGACGAGGGCCGCGAGTTCGGTGCGGCCAAGGCCGACGCCATCTTCACCATCCACGGCACGCTCGAGGACGGACAGAAGTTCTACTCCGACATCAAAGGTCGGCTCGCCAAGTACGGCCGCGAGCACGACGACCTGAAGGTGCTGCCCGCGGCGACCTTCGTACTCGGAGATTCTGCGCAGGACGCGATCGAGAAGGCGGACCACATTCGGCATCAGCAGGTCAGCGGTAAAACGGCGATTTCGTTCCTCGAACAGGTGTGGGGACAGGACCTGTCCGCCTACGACCCGGACGGGCCGTTGCCCGATATCGAACCCAGCGGCGACGTATCCATCACCCGTGGCCGTGCGCGACACGGCGACCCCAGAACCATTGCCCAGCAGTACCGCGAGCGCGCCGAAGCAGACAACCTGAGTATTCGTGAACTGATCATCGCGATGACGACGCGGCAGCAGTTCGTCGGAACCCCAGCACAAGTGGCCGAGGAAATCGACCGCTACGTGCAGAACAACGCGAGCGACGGCTTCATCCTCGTCCCGCACATCACCCCAGCCGGCCTCGATGAATTCGTCGACAAGGTTGTTCCGGAACTTCAGGACCGCGGCAGCTTCCGCACCGAATACGCCGGAACCACCTTGCGTGACCATCTCGGTCTGCGGCACCCGTACGAACAGCGTGAAGGAGTGCGAGCATCATGAGCGATTTCGAGCAGGACTGGAAGCAATGGCATGCCGACCGAGAGGCGTCCTACGGTGATCCTCTGGGGTGGGTGTCGTTGACCGGTTTGTCTTGGCTGACGGATGAATTCGAGACCGTCGTGGACCTTCCCGGCCGTTGGAAGGCCGATGCCGATTCGGTGACTGTCGAGGGGTTCGACGGTGTGACGACGCTCGATCCGGTGGAGGGTGCACCGGGCATCCTGGTCGAGGACGGAGATCGACGGATCGAGGTGATCCGTCGGACCGGTTCGGTCGCGCTGCGGGTACACGACCCGAATGCGCAGACCCTGCAGTCCTACAGCGGTATCCCGATCTACGAGCCGAGCGAGAAGTTCGTTGCCACCGGGACGTTCACGCCGTACGACTCACCGGTCACCGTCATTACCGGAGCAGTGGTGGAAGGACTCGAACACCATCACTCGGCCGTGGGCACTCTCGATTTCGAGTTGAACGGTACCGCTGCGCAACTGATTGCGTTCGGCGGCACCGGCACCGGCAATGGTCTGAAGGTCCTGTTCACCGATGCCACGAGCGGGGTGACCACCTATCCGGCTGCGCGGATCCTGGCAGTGCCCGCTCCGGTAGACGGCACCGTCGTTCTCGATTTCAACCGCGCTTCCAACCTTCCGTGTGCGTTCACCGACTATGCGACGTGCCCCGTCGCGCCTGCCGAGAACAGACTTACGGTAGCCGTCGAGGCAGGGGAGAAGAACCCGAGATGACGCGAGTTCCGTTGTCCGTTCTCGATCTGTCCCCGATCAGCCAGGGGTCGACCGTCCAGCAAGCGCTGCGAAACACGGTCGACCTTGCGCGCCAGACCGAGGAGTGGGGTTACGAGCGCTATTGGGTGGCCGAGCATCACTTCGTGGCGGCGGCCAGTTCTTCACCCGCAGTGTTGATCGGTCTGATTGCCGCTGCCACCAACCGGATTCGTGTCGGATCGGCTGCGGTCCAGCTGGGATTCACTACAGCTGCTGCCGTCGTCGAATCCTTCGGGACGGTCGACGCCCTGTATCCGGGACGCATCGATCTGGGTGTCGGTAGGTCCGGGCAGCGCAGAGCAGCAGACCTGGCCGGCGCGCAGCAGGCTGGATCCGAGCGAGCGGTGTCTTCGGAGCCCGGTGGACTGTTCCCAGTGGCCCCCGCTGCGGCGGCCCCGCGGAAGACCCCGTTGCTGGCTGCGTCTTTGGCTGCGCTGCAGCAGCCGCACACTCAGGCCCCGGATTTCCACGATCAGCTCGACGACCTTGCTGCGCTCCTTTCCGGTAGCTACGAGCACGACGGGATTGCTCTGACGGCACGCCCGGGTGTCGGGGCCGACGTGGCGCTGTGGCTGTTCGGCAGCAGTGCAGGGCCGACGGCCCGTGAGGCCGGTGCCCGCGGTCTGCCGTTCGCGGCGAGCTATCACTTCAGCCCGGGTACGACTCTCGAAGCGATCGACGAGTATCGCCGTGCTTTTGTGCCGTCGGCTCGGCTGTCCTCGCCGTACGTGGCGGTGTCGGCCGATGTGGTTGTTGCAGAAACGGATTCGCAGGCGCGAGAGCTGGCAGCGTCTTTCCCGCAATGGGTACACAGCATTCGGAGCGGTCATGGCGCGATCGAGTACCCGGATCCGAAGAACGTGGCACCGCTGACCGGCGAGCAATACGAGCTCGTCGCTGATCGAGTGGACACCCAGATCGTCGGATCCGCGGCAACGGCATCGGACAAGTTGGAGGCGCTGCAGGAAGCAACCGGCGCGGACGAAGTGGTGATCACCTCGGCCACGCACGACCACGCGGACCGGCTGCGCTCGTACGAATTGCTCGGTAAGGAATGGGGACTCCCGCGCCTGCGGGTCTGAGCGGAACATTCGCGTCGTGGTGACCGTTGTACCGCGCATGACACGAGTTGCAGTTGCAGCGTCCTACGGTGGACCGGACGCCATCGAGATCGTCGAACGAAATCTGCCTGAACCGTCCGAAGGCGAAGTTCTGGTCGAGGTCAGGGCAATCGGCGTCAACCCTTTCGACTACAAGAGCTACAGCGGTGCGTTCGGCACCGACGAATCCAAACTCCCGATTGCGTTGGGTAGCGAGGCATCGGGAACCGTGGTTGCGGTCGGCGGAGCCGTCGAGGGCCCGGTCGGGCCGATCGCCGTCGGCGACGAGGTTGTCGTGTCCGGCCAGAACGGCACGTACGCCGAACGGATTCTGGTTCCCGCACGGTTCGTGTTTCCGAAGCCGGAAGCCTTGGACTGGAACGTTGCTGCGGGTGTACTCGCCGTGGCTGGAACTGCGTACGACGCACTGGAGTCCGTCAGAATCAAGAGCGGAGACACTGTTCTCGTACACGGAGCGGCAGGCGGCGTCGGGTCCGTGGTGGCTCAGCTCGCTCTGGAGCGCGGTGCAACCGTCATCGGGACCGCGCGCCTACAGAACCACGATGCACTCCGGGCCTACGGTGCCGAGCCCGTCGAATACGGCGACGGACTGATCGACCGGGTCCGGGTAGCCGCACCGAACGGTATCGATGCGGCAATCGATACGGTGGGCACCGACGAGGCGGTCGACGTGTCTCTCGAATTGCTCACGGATCGAGCAAGATTGGTGACGACGGCAGCCTTCGGACGGGCTTCGACGGATAGATTTTCGACCGTCGGTGGGCCGGCGAGCATGGAGCGTCGACGCCTCGCATCTCCGGTGCTGTTGGAGCAGGCCGGTGCGGGAGTGTTCGAGGTGACGGTCGCAAAGACCTTCCCGCTCGCCGAGGCTGCCGTGGCACACGCTGAACTGCAATCGACGCATCCGCGCGGAAAGTTCGTCCTGATTCCCTGACTGTTCGGGCGCAACTACGCACATGCTCTTCCGGCCGATCATCCCAATTCGGGTCGTTCGAATCAGCGTGATTTCAACCGGTGCCAAATCTGGGCGTCGAGCCTAGCGTCGGGTCCATGACCTGGCTGAAAGCACGAGTAGCAGCGATCCTCGATCGTCTCGGAGCACAGCCCGCGTGTACCCACGCGGCCGTCGACTTCGGTATCCGCGGCTGATGATGCATTCGTAACGTCAGCGTGAATTGACCTGGACAAGCTGGTCTCGGCTCGTCACGAGCGAGGGGATATCGCACCGACTACACGGTGACGACGTTGCGCGGGCACGTCGGTCTCGACGAGGAGCCCGCGTGGGCACAGGTCCAGGCCTCGTAGGGCGCGTCGCGGCGCTCCCTACGAGCAGATCGGAATACAGACCGCGCTCAGCTGAGGTCTGCGCGTGACCACTCGTTCACGAAGTCAAGGCCGCTGCGAACGAAGAGCTGGGTCACCGGGCAACGGCGAGCGACCTCGGAGACGAACTTGTCGAAGGTCTCCTGGTCGGCGTCGGTCTGAACCGTGGCCTCGACCTTCACGGCGTCGAAGTTCGCATTTCCTTCGTCACCGTTCACGAGCACTGCGGTGTCGAGGTCGCCTTGGATGCGAAACGTGAACTCGCCGAGTGTGATTCCCAAGTCCTTGGCGACGAGGGCGGCCGTCACCTGGTTGCACGAGGTCAACGCACCGAGCGCGTAGAACAACGGGCTGGGTGCCTCGTCCTTACCACCGAATGCGGGGTAGGCATCGGTGTCGAACCGGTGGCCTGCATCGCCCTCGGCGACGAGGTGCTGGGCGACCCCGGTACCGCTGGCGTTGAGAACGAAGGGAACGACGGACGTTCGAATAGTGCTGGTTGTCATAAATTTCGACGATGGCCCTTCGGCGACCGAAGCAAAATGGTTAGGCTCATCGTGATTCGAACTCGGCACGCACACGGAGCCGTCGAGACGCGCGTCGACGATGGAAGCTAACGATCGGGTCTCGACTCGAGTGGGGTACGGCCACACACGATCTACGATGTCCTCATGACTGCCGATCCGACCACGCCCGCACCGTCGACCAGCTCGGCGAACTGGAAGAGGCGGGGCATTCTCGTCGGAGCCGGCATCGTCCTGCTGTTGATCGCCTACTTCATCTTGGCAGCGTTTCTTCCGCGCTGGTGGAGTCTGCGGGTGGAGACCCTGGCCGACCGCACGTTCACCAAGGGCATTCTGTGGGGCCTGCTGTTCGGCATCGTGTGCACGTTCGCGCCGCTGGTGTTCTTCTGGAGCGCCTGGTCGGTTCGGAAGGGCAGGGCGGGCAAGCAGCTCGCCATCGGGTCGGTGATCCTGGCTGTCGTCACGGCGATTCCGAACCTGTTGACCCTCACCATCGTCCTGGGTACCAGCAACGCGGCTCATGCCGGCCAACGCACCCTCGATACCAGTGCGCCGGGCTTCCGCGGTGCCACCGCACTGGGTGCGATCATCGCCGTGGTTCTGGTCGCTCTGCTGGTATTCGTGGTGGTGCGTCGAAACCGTCGCCGCAGAACTGCTGCTCTGTCGCAGTAACGGTCAGGCGCTACGCAATACCGTCGGTTGCGTGATGACCCGGATTCCCGGTTCCGGGTCGAAGCGATAGCCGGTTCCTCGGACAGTGGTGATCAATCGACCGAACTGACCGAGTTTGGTGCGCACTCGGGAGAGGTGGACGTCGACACTGCGTCCGCCGTCGGAGGTGCTGAGTTCGGATCGTCCGACCACGACCCGAGGGTGCCGCGCCAGGTAGGCGAAGATCTCGAACTCGGTGTGGGAGAGACGAATGCTCCTGCCGCCCAGGATCACGTCGCGGGCCGGGATATCGATGACCAGTGGCGCGTTCAGTTCGTTGACCCTCACATCGAATCGCGTGAGGATTTTCGCATGCGGGGCATAGCTTTTGGCGGCGCTGCGGAGCGCCTCGGCCAGTGCGTGCAGCTGCGGTCGGGTCAACCCCTGCAGTGATGATGTTCCGGAATCGGAGATACGGACAACGACTGTGGCTTCGGTGGTCATGGCTGGAGAACTCCTGGGACAAGGGTTGCTGCAGATACTGGGGCGATCGGTCAGTGGTGGCAGCGACAGTTCTCGTTCACAGTCACATGGTCGACGACGAATCGAAGGTTCGCCATGGATCTGCTCACCGTGAGCGCAACTGTTGACCCGACGATCCTCGGCATGTTGCGATCGGGCGTGACCGATGTATGCCGACCACGAACCGAACTCACGATCCGCAGCGTCGACTGGGATCATCCCGACGCCGAAGCCCTTCGTGCCTCGATGGCCGCCGAGGTGGGTCCCCGTTACGCCGACCGGGCCGCTCTGATGTCCAAGACCCAGGCCAACGCCGTCGACGAGAGCTCTGTGCACCGGACGTTCCTCGTGTATCGCCGTGACCAGGAGGGTGCGGAACAGGCCGTCGGACATGCAGCGTTGCGGTGGAACGGGGCGGACCTCGAGCTGAAGCGCATGTTCGTACACCCCGACCATCGCGGCTCGGGTGTATCTACCGCTCTGCTGGTGGCGTCGGAGAACGCTGCTCGTGAGCAGGGCCTGTCGCGGCTGATTCTGCAGACCGGAGACCGACAGCCCGACGCAGTTCGTCTGTACGAGAAGAGCGGCTACACCCGAATTCCGGTGTTCCCGCCCTACGAGGTGCTGCCCTTCTCGAACACCTTCGAGAAACGGCTGTAGTTACGCGGGCAACGTCATTATCTCTGCACCGTCGTCGGTGATGATCACGGTGTGCTCGCTGTGCGCGGTGAGGCAGCCCGTCGTGCTTCGTAGGGTCCAGCCGTCGGGGTCGGTGACGAGTTCGGCGGTGTCCTCCATGACCCACGGCTCGAGTGCCAACATCAAGCCCGGGCGTAGGCGGTAACCGCGGCCGGGCCGTCCGGAGTTGGAGACGTGGGGATCCTGGTGCATCGTCGAGCCGATGCCGTGGCCGCCGAACTGCATGTTGATCGGGTAACCGGCAGCGCTGAGCACCGTGCCGATGGCGTGGGAGATATCGCCGATCTTGTTGCCCGGTCTAGCCGCATCGATTCCCGCGGCCAGCGCCCGTTCGGTGGCGTCGATCATCGCGAGAGCCTGGGCTGGCTTGTTCTCACCGACGACAAAACTGATGGCCGAATCCGCTGCGACGCCGCCGAGGATCACGGCCAGGTCCAGCGTCAGCAGATCGCCGTCGGCCAGCGCGTAGTCGTGTGGAAGGCCGTGTAGCACAGCATCGTTGACGGAGGTGCAGATGTAGTGACCGAACGGACCGCGGCCGAAGGACGGCGCGTAGTCGACGTAGCAGGACGTCGCCCCGGCTCCCTCGATGATCTCCTTGGTCCACTGATCGATCTCGAGCAGATTGGTGCCGACTGTGGCGCGTTCGCGGACGGTCCGAAGAATCCCGGCCACCAGTGCGCCGGATTCGCGCGCGAGGGGGATCTTGGTGGGGGGAAGAATCTCGATCATGTGGTGCCTTTCGCCGTATGACGAACAACGATACCGGTATAAGTATTGGTGTCGAGTCCGACTGTGCGCAGGGGCGTGAGTCGGTTCGTGCGACGCTGTCTGTCGTGTCTGCTCACCCTCTTGACGACCCCGTTCGTAATTCCCTCGAGGGCTCGCTCTCGCGGTTCGCGGTCCGGCGCGGACGGATCATCCGTGCCGATCCCGAGGTGTCTCCGTTCCTGGTGCACCCCGACGTCCTCGAGTCCCAGGACTGGGACGACATCGCCGCCCTGTTCGGGCCGCGGACCGTCGTCGCACTCGACGGTCCGGAACGCGAACTGCCCGAGGGCTGGTCGCACCTGGAGACCTTCGGTCTGGTGCAGCTCGTCGGCACGCACCTCGAGACGCGGCCCTTCGCCGAGGCGGTCGAGCTGACTGCAGCGGACGTCCCGGAGATGCTCGACCTGGTCGGTCGCACCGAGCCCGGGCCGTTCCTGCCCCGCACCATCGAACTCGGCACGTACCTCGGTGTTCGACGCGATGGCGCGCTGGTCGCGATGGCGGGCGAGCGTATGCACCCCACTGGCTGGACGGAGATCAGTGCCGTGTGTACCGACCCGGCGTTCCGCGGGCAGGGTCTGGCCACCGACCTGGTTCGCGCGGTCGGTCACGGTATTCGGGCCCGCGGTGAGGAGCCGTTCCTGCATGCGTCGGACGCGAACGTGCGCGCCATCGAGCTCTACCTCTCCATCGGATTCGAGTTGCGTCGAACCTCGCACCTGACGTTGGTCCGTACGCCTGCGCCGAGCTCGAGATAAGTTCCGGAATCCGCTGTTGCGTGCTCCGAGCTCGAAGACATACCGTTACCTATGCGAATAAATGGCGACGTCATCTACGACGATGGACTGGTCCTTCTCGACGAAGCCGGCGTCACGCTGAGGTACTACTACTTCCCCGTCGCCACGAAGAAGTTCGTCCCCTACGACAGGATTCGCGCCGTCGACACCGCCGTCCTCGGCAATTGGAACGGGCGGTGGCGGCTGTGGGGCGCATCGTGGATCGATCAGTGGCTCCCACTGGACGTGATGCGTCCCAAGAAGGACACTGCAGTGGTGTTGACTATCCGCCGCATCTCGCCGGTATTCACCCCCGACGATCCTGAACTGGTTGCCCATCTCATTCGCGAGCGCATGACCGCACACGCGTGACGCGCCCCGACGAGCGGTTCACGCTCGCCAGTGAGCGCACCTTTCTCGCCTGGCTGCGGACGTCGCTCGGCCTGCTCGCCGGCGGAATTGCGATCGTCCACCTGGTTCCCGATTTCAGTACCGGGTGGGTTCGGACGACCCTCGGTCTGGTTCTGATCGGCCTCGCGGCAGCAGCACCGATCATCGGTCTGCGACGGTGGATGCGCGTTCGAGATGCCCTCGAAAGCGGTGCACCGATGCCCGAGTCACGGGATCTGTGGATCTTCGCGATCGGTATCGGCGCAGTGGCGGTGCTGGCTGCAGTGGTCACGGTTCTGGGGATCCAGTAGAGCGTGACGAACCACCACAGGTGCACAATCGAAGAACTAGGACGACCAACGACAGGAGTTCGGCGTGGCGCAGGGTCTCAAGCTGGGGTACAAGGCATCGGCGGAGCAGTTCGGACCGCGGGAGTTGGTCGAGCTCGGTGTGCTCGCCGAGCAGCACGGTATGGATTCGGCGACGGTCAGTGATCACTTCCAGCCGTGGCGGCACGAGGGCGGGCACGCGCCGTTCTCCCTTGCCTGGATGACGGCTGTCGGCGAGCGGACGAACACGATTCAGCTCGGCACCTCGGTGCTGACACCGACCTTCCGTTACAACCCGTCGGTCATCGCTCAGGCGTTCGCGACGATGGGCTGCCTGTATCCCGGACGCATCATGCTCGGTGTCGGTACCGGCGAAGCGCTCAACGAGATCGCGACCGGATTCACCGGCGAATGGCCGGAGTTCAAGGAACGATTCGCGCGCCTGCGTGAGTCGGTGCGGTTGATGCGCGAGCTGTGGCTCGGCGACCGCGTCGACTTCGAAGGCGAGTACTACACGACCAAGGGTGCGTCGATCTACGACGTTCCCGAGGGTGGCATCCCGGTCTACATCGCCGCCGGTGGTCCCGTGGTGGCGCGGTACGCAGGACGCGCGGGCGACGGTTTCATCTGCACCTCGGGCAAGGGCATGGAGCTCTACACCGACAAGCTGCTTCCTGCCGTGGAAGAGGGCGCGGGCAAGGCCGAGCGCGACGCCGGTGAGATCGACAAGATGATCGAGATCAAGATCAGCTACGACACCGATCCCGAACTGGCGCTGGAGAATTGCCGCTTCTGGGCTCCGCTGTCGCTGACGCCGGAGCAGAAGCACTCGATCGACGATCCGATCGAGATGGAGAAGGCCGCCGACGAGCTGCCGATCGAGCAGGTCGCCAAGCGCTGGATCGTCGCATCGGACCCGGACGAGGCAGTGGAGAAGGTCAAGCAGTACACCGATGCCGGCCTGAATCACCTGGTGTTCCACGCCCCGGGCCACGATCAGAAGCGGTTCCTCGAACTCTTCGAGAAGGACCTCGCACCGCGCCTGCGCAAGCTCGGGTAGTTACGAAGGACCACCGAGATCGGCCGTGAGTGCGAACAATCGCATGTCGCGGTCGGTCCGGGTCTCGTACTCGCCGTACACCTCGACCATCGCGTCGAACTGCCGGTAGATGCGAGCCTTCTCGTCTCCGGTGATGCGGGTGGCGAGCACTGGGATCTTTTTGCCGCCGATGGCCACCACGGCCTTCGGGTCGGCGAGCAGGTTCGACGTCCACGCCGGGTGGTGCTGCTGACCGAAGTTGGAGCCGACGACGTAGATCTTGTCGTCCTCCCGGTAGTACAGCAGTGGGCTGGTCCTGGGTTTGCCGGATTTGCGGCCGGTGGTGGTCAGCAACACCACCGGAGCCGCGATCGGTCCGAGGACGGTGAAACGGCCGTCGGACTTGGTCAGTAACCACCGGTCGACGCCTGCGAGGTTCCGGATGACCCACGAACCGGGCTTCGTCGACGCGAACTTCACGGCGGGCTTGCGGATGAACGAGGTTTCGCTGCCCCAGCGCACATCCGGGAACGGTGATTCGGCCATGGTTCATGGGACAACCCGACCGCGCCCGGTGTCAACACCTGAACCATTGGGCAGGAGTAGAGCCTGCGGAACGACCCTTACCAGCAGGAGTGGAGCCTGCGGAACGACCCGTATCAGGCAGGAGTGGAGCCTGCGGAACGACCCCTACTAGGCTGGCGGGCATGGCTGAGCCCAGCGGCACCGACGCGTCGGACATGTATCCCTCGAGCATCTACATCGCGTCACCGGAAGGGGACACCGGGAAGTCGACCATCGCGCTCGGTGTGCTGCAGATGCTCGCTGCGTCCGCGGCCCGGGTGGGGGTGTTCCGTCCCATCGCCCGATCGACCGACGAGCCCGATTACATCCTCGAGTTGCTCGTCGAGCACACCACTGCTGATCTGACGTACGAGCAGTCGCTCGGTGTCACGTACGAGCAGGTGCACGCCGATCAGGATGCCGCGCTCAGCAAGATCGTCGATCGGTATCACGAGGTCGCTTCTCAGTGCGACGCCGTGGTGATCGTGGGCAGCGATTACACCGACGTGGGCAGCCCCAGTGAACTCGGCTTCAATGCTCGCATCGCGGTCAATCTCGGTGCCCCCGTGCTGCTTGCGCTGCGCGGGTCCGGTCGCACGCCCGACGAGATCGCACAGTTGGCCACTCTGTGCCAGGGCGAGCTGCGTCAGCACCACGCCCACTTGGCTGCGATCGTGGCGAACCGTTGCGCGCCCGAGGATCTCGATGCGGTCACCGACGCATTGGCGTCGGTGGGTGTGCCTGCGTGGTCTCTGCCGGAGATTCCGCTCCTCGTCGCGCCGACGATGGCGGAACTGCTCGAGGCGGTGGACGGCACACTGTACTCCGGTGATTCGTCATTGCTGCAGCGAGAAGCGTTGCGGGTCATGGTCGGTGGCATGACGGCCGAGCACATCCTCGAACGCCTGACCGAGGGTGTCGTCGTCATCGCACCCGCAGACCGATCCGACGTGTTGCTCGCCCTCGTCAATGCCCATGAGGCGGAGGGGTTTCCGTCCCTGGCCGGCATCATCATGAACGGCGGCATCGAGCCCCATCCGGCCATCGCTCGTCTGGTGGCGGGTCTCGGCCCCCGGTTGCCGATCCTGACCACCGAGCTCGGCACCTTCGACACCGCCTCGGCTGCAGCGCAGACGCGCGGCCGGGTGGCGGTGGGCTCGCAGCGCAAGGTGGACACCGCACTCGGCCTGATGGAACAGCGGGTCGATGCGAAAACCCTTCTGGGTCGTCTCGACATCGCCATTCCCACCATCACGACCCCGCAGATGTTCGAGTACCAGCTGATCCACCGGGCACGCGCCGACCGCAAGCACATCGTGCTCCCCGAGGGCGGCGACGATCGCATCCTGCGGGCTGCCGGACGTCTGCTGCAGCGGCAGGTCGCGGACCTGACGATCCTCGGCGAGGAAGGTCCCATCCGACGACGCGCGTCGGAACTGGGCGTCGACCTCGACAGTGCCACGGTTCTCGACCCCAAGAACTGCGACTACGCCGAGGACTTCGCGGCCGAGTACACCGAGCTGCGCAAGCACAAGGGAATGACGATCGACCGCGCCCGCGAGATCATGGCCGACATCTCGTACTTCGGAACGATGATGGTGCACAAGGGGATTGCCGACGGCATGGTCTCGGGCGCGGCGCACACCACCGCGCACACCATCAAGCCGTCGTTCGAGATCATCAAGACCACCGAGGGTGTGTCGACGGTGTCGTCGATCTTCCTGATGTGCCTGTCCGATCGTGTTCTCGCCTACGGTGACTGCGCCGTCGTACCCGACCCGACGGCCGAGCAGCTGGCCGACATCGCCGTCTCCTCGGCGCAGACCTCGGCCCAATTCGGTATCGAGCCGCGGGTGGCCATGCTGTCGTACTCCACCGGCGAGTCCGGTTCCGGAGCCGACGTCGACAAGGTTCGGCAAGCCACAGCGCTTGTGCGCGAACGTAATCCGGAACTGCTCGTGGAGGGTCCGATTCAGTACGACGCGGCGATCGAACCGTCCGTCGCCGCGTCGAAGCTGCCCGATTCCGACGTCGCGGGCCGAGCGACGGTGTTCATCTTCCCGGACCTCAACACCGGCAACAACACCTACAAGGCCGTCCAGCGCAGCGCCGGCGCGGTTGCCGTCGGACCTGTTCTGCAGGGCCTACGCAAGCCCGTCAACGATCTCTCGCGCGGTGCGCTGGTCGAGGACATCGTCAACACCGTCGCCATCACGGCGATTCAGGCACAGGGCATCGCCGCCGCAGCCGATCAGGAGGGCAAGTGAGCATTCTCGTCGTCAACTCCGGTTCGTCCTCGGTCAAGTTCCAACTCGTCGACCCGGGCTCGGGGGAATCCGTGGCCAGTGGGCTCGTCGAGCGCATCGGTGAATCCGACGGTCGCGTCGAACTCGACCACCGGGGCGAGAGTGTCGAGCGAATCCAGCACATCGACGACCACGGTGCCGGTCTGGCCCTGGCCTTCGAGATGCTCGCCGACGCAGGCGTCGAACTGGAATCGGTCACCGCGGTCGGGCATCGCGTCGTCCACGGCGGGACCGTCTTCTACCGTCCGACGATCATCGACGACTCCGTCGTGCAACAGATCTCCGATCTGAGCAACCTTGCACCACTGCACAATCCGCCCAACGTGCTGGGCATCGAGGTCGCCAGGAAGCAACTGCCGAACGTGCCTCATGTGGCAGTGTTCGATACTGCCTTCTTTCATTCCCTGCCCGACGCGGCCGCGACCTACGCCATCGACGCGACCGTCGCTGCCGAGCACGACATCCGACGGTACGGCTTCCACGGCACCTCGCATCGTTACGTGTCCGAGCAGGTGGCGCAGTTCCTCGGCCGCGACCTCGCCGACATCGACCAGATCGTGCTGCATCTGGGCAACGGTGCGTCGGCCTCGGCCGTCGCCGGCGGCAAGGCGGTCGACACCTCGATGGGACTGACTCCCCTCGAAGGTCTTGTGATGGGTACGCGCAGTGGGGATATCGACCCCGGCGTGATCATGCACCTGCGGCGCAGTGCGGGCATGAGCGTCGACGACATCGATGCGCTGCTCAACCGTCGCTCCGGGCTGATCGGACTGTGCGGGGTCAACGACTTCAGGCAATTGCAGCAGCGGATCGACGACGGCGACGCCTCCGCACGCTTGGCCTACGACGTCTATATCCACCGTCTGCGTAAATACATCGGTGCGTACATGATCGGGCTGGGACGGCTGGACGCCATCACGTTCACCGCCGGTGTCGGCGAGAACGCCGCAGCGGTGCGCGCGGACGCCCTCGCGAATCTCGAGGGCTTCGGCATCGAGATCGACGCCGAGCGTAATGCGGTGCGCAGCAAGCAGGCTCGGGTGATCTCGACCGACTCGTCCACCGTCACGGTGTTGGTGGTGCCGACCGACGAGGAGCTGGCGATCGCGCGTGCGGCGGACGACCTGGTCAGAGAAGTCGCCTAGAACAACGAACGTGGCCTGATCGCGTTCGCCAGATCCACCAGCGAGAAGCGGTGGGCGCGATCGGTGGCGTTGCGAGCCAGTGCGCGAAGGCCCTTCTCGGTGCCGCGCCGCAACCCGTCCTCGGTGAACGGCACGCTGAGAATGGGCTCCCGCTCGGCGGTGGCGGCGTGGCCGGAGACGATCCAGTCCAGGGCCATCGCCAGCACCAGCGTCCGCATCTGCAGCGCCCGGCTCTCGGCCTTGGGCAGCAACGCCACTCGCCGTGCAGCAGAACGGAAATCGGATTCGGACAGCTCGGCTCGCGAGCGGTCCATCAGCAACGTCAACACACTCGTCATGCGGGCCATGGAGTAGTGCCGCGAACTGATCGGCACCTGATCCAGCGCGGCGATGGCCCCGGTCTGATCGCCGCGGCGCTGCAACTGCCTGGCCAGGCCGAATGCCGAGCTGACGATGCCACGATTGGTTCGCCACACCGCGCGGTACAGACCCTCGGCGCGGGCCCGCCACTTCTCGGCTTCCTCGCCGTTGCCTGCGGCCACATGCCCGAGCAGTTCGGAGGTGGCTCCGAGCGCGAGCTTGGGTGCGAGTTCACCGGGCATCGCGCCGAGCACGTTGTCGAAATCGGCGAACGCAGAATCGTATTCGTGATGCAGCAGTGCGATCAGGCCCGCGTACCACTGCACTCGCCACGGGTCCGCGGTGTGGTCGGTCGACTGCACCTTGGCCAGAATGTCGGTTGCTTCGACGACGTTCCCGAGATCCAGATGGGCTTTGACCTCGGCGAGGGTGATCTCGAGACTCAGTTCCACGGGACCGGAGGAGCCCCCGGAACGGCTCGATTCGGCTCCCGAGGTGACGCGTTCGATGCCGTTGCGTTTGGCGTGCTGCAGCGAGTCCAGGGTCTGTCGAGGTTCCACGTGTACGGCGGCCGCCAGCAGCGGCGCGCTCGGGTCGTTGGGGTCCACCAACGGAACCGGAAGCGCGGCAACCACTTCGGCTGCGGTCATTCGTTCGTGGCGCACCGTACCGTCCACGTAGGTGTCGGTGCGTCCCACCGAATGCTCGGTGCCGAAAGTGGTACGCGGCGGGCTGAATACCGTCGACAGTCCCGGCCGCTCGACACCTGTTCTGATGGCCAGGATCTCGCGCAACACGCCGGTGGCCTGCCCGGCGAATTCGTCCGCGGATCGGAACCGCCGAGCGGGGTCCTCGTGCGTCGCGCGCAGCAACAGTCGGTGCAGTGACGGAAACTGTTGCAGTACTTCGGATTCCTCGGCCGAAGGCAGGCCGTCGAGGTACTTGCCGTTCTTCGACGGCATGTTCAGCGTCAAGACCGCGAGCGTGCGGCCGACCGTGAAGATGTCCGACGCCACCGTCGGTCCCGTCTTCACGATCTCCGGTGCCTGGTAGCCCACCGTGCCGTACAGGTAGCCGTAGTCCTCGATACCTGCGACCGCACCGAGGTCGATGAGTTTGATCTGGTCGTCGGAGACCATGATGTTCTCCGGCTTGAGGTCGTTGTAGACCAGTCCGATCGAATGCAGGTAACCCAGTGCCGGAAGCACTTCGAGGACGTAGGCGAGTGCCTGTTCGACGGGCAGCCGGGTGCCGTCACCGCACGCGGTGAGGATGTCGCGCAGTGAGCGGCCGCCGACGTATTCCATGACGATGAAGCCGACGGTCGAGCCGTCGCTGCGGGGTTGCTCGACGAAGTTGTAGATTTTCACCACACCGGGATGGGCGACCTCGGCGAGGAATTGCCGCTCGGCGACCGCGACGGCGTGTGCCTCTTCGTCACCGAAGTGCAGCAGTCCCTTGAGTACCACCCAGCGGTCGCTGACGTTGCGGTCGATGGCGAGGTAGATCCAGCCGAGTCCGCCGTGCGCGATGCAGCCCTGCACGTCGTATTGACCGACCACGCGATCGCCCGGCTCCAGCAACGGAGTGAAGTCGAACGTTGCGCCGCAGTGCGGGCAGATGCCCATCTCCACGTCGGGACCGCCCGGTTCACTGCGGCCGACCTTGGCATTGCACTTCCAGCAGAACCGTTTGTGCTGCGGCACCGACGGATCCGACATCACTGCGGTGGCAGGATCGATCGGTTCGACGCGGGGCACATCCACCAGACCGCCGCCGAGTCGTCGCCGAATGCCGGTGCTGCGCGATCGACCGGATCTCGACCGACCCGTCTTGGAGCGCGTGGAAGCAGGGTGTGACGGAGCGGATGTCGGGGTCCGATCGTCGACCGGTGACCGTGAGACGGCCTGGGTGCGCTCGATGCCGTCCGTTCCCGAGACGCCGTCCGTGTTCGATCCGGCCGGTGTTCTCGACACAGCCCGGGTGCGCTCGCTGTCGTCGGTGCGCGAGACCGCCTGCGTTCGCTCCGCCGGGGCCGTCTGCTGCTGTTCGTCGTCGTCCATGTCGGCGCCCCTAATCGCTGTACGTCGCGCTGGGCGGACCGGGGGAGGGGCCGAGCACGGTCAGCCACCGGTTGTAGATGCGGTTCCACGTGCCGTCGGAGCGAATGCGTGCCAACGTGCCGTTGACGAAGCGGACCAGATCCTCGTTGTCCTTGTTGATTCCCACCCCGTACGGCTCCGGGCTCAGGCTGTCACCGACGATCTCGAGGTACGGATCCTGTGCTGCGAGACCGGCCAATATCGCGTCGTCGGTGCTGATGGCGTCGACCTGCCGTTGCTGCAGCACCACAAGGCAATCCGACCACATCGGTACCGTCACCACGGTCGCGGCAGGCTGGACGCGTTGGATGCGTCGCAGCGAGGTGGTGCCCTCCACGGCGCATACTCGCTTGCCCGCCAGGTCCTCGACTCCGCGGATGCCCGAACCCTGCACCACCAGAACACGGTGCTGCGCTTGGAAGTACACGGTGGAGAACTGGACGTCCTTGCGGCGAGCGCACGTGATGGTCATCGTCTTGACCACCATGTCCACCGAAGAATCCTGCAGAGCTTCGAGCCGCTGTGCGGAGGTGAGGATGCGAAAGTCCAACCGGTTCGGATCGCCGAACAGGTCTCGTGAGACTTCCCGCGCGATGTCGACATCGAACCCGACCAGCTGACCGGTCATCGGATCGCGGAAGCTGAAAAGGTTGCTGCCCGTGTCCAACCCGACGACCAACCGGCCCTTGGCGCGCAGTGCGTCGATGGTCGGTTGTGGCGGTGGCGGAGCATCGGTGCCCGTCTCCAGTGGTCGCAGGCTTGCGGTGGGGCGGGCGCACTCGTCGTCGGCGGGGCTCTCGGTGGGGCGAGCGGCGACGGACGCGCCTTCCGGTAGTGGCGGTTCGGTGAATGTCGTGTCGACCTGCGGCGCAGAGTTCTCCGGCGGCGAACAGCCGACCAACAGGGCGGTGACCAGGATGCCGACGGCGAGTAGACGTTTCACAGGTACTCCCGCAGCCTCGGGAACAGGCCGACACCGAAGGCGACCGATGCGAAGACGGTGAGCACGTACGCGCCGTCCGGCAGTCCGGACAGCACCCACACCGATCGGTCGATGTTGGACCGCAGTTCGCTCCGCGCATTCTCGATTCCGTCGACCAGGACGCTGTCCAGCGCGGTGAACGCGGCCGCCGAATCGGACTCGCCGGTGCCGGTGGCAATGGAGACCGCGCCGTTGAAATCGCCGACCTCGAGTGCGGAATCGATCCTCGAGTGCGAGACCGACCACGTGTTCAGTGCATCGATCACCGCGGTGTCGCCCTGGAACATCTCGGTGAGCCGAGAGACGTTGGCGTCGAACGATTCTCCATAATCCTGACCGCCGCCGCGGCGGGCGAGGTCGAGTGTCTCGTCTGCTCTGGCCTGTTGCGCCAGAATGAAACCCGTCGTGTAGGACTTCAGCGGAGACACTCCGCGGTCGATCGCGCGATCGGTGGCGATCGAGGAAACCAGTCCCACCACCAGCATCCAGCCCAGTAGCCCGGCGACAGCGACTGTGGCAGTGAGGAATCCGACGTTCAACGTCCGGCGAGTGGTCCGCGACAGGTACCACTGGGCCAGGCCGGTCATCAGCAACAGGAACACCAGCGAGCCGATCGCGAACAGTGGAGGACTGGTGAACCGTTCCTGATCGGCCGACACCCGCGACGCCTGCTCGGTGTACAACTTCTCGGCCAGCGGCAGCAAGCTCGTCTGCATCATCGTCGACGCCTCGCCGAGGTACGCCGCGCCCACCGGATTTCCGCTGCGGTTGTTGGCTCGCGCCGTCTCGACCAGGCCGCTGTACACCGGCAACCCGGCGGCGATCTGGGTGAGCACCGCGCTGGTGGCCGCGTCGTTCTCGGTCACCCCGGCCGAGGCCGCGATCAGCTCGGACGACGCCTCGCCGAGCGCCTGCGAGTAGCGCTCGCGCACCTCGGGCGGCTCGAGACCGCCGGCGATGAACGCGGTGGCCGCAGCCGCGTCGGCGACCGACAGCGCCCCGTACAGATTCTGTGCCGAGTTCGCGAACGGCTCGGTGCGCACCAACAGGGTGCCCAGGGTGTCGACTCGATCGGTCACTGCCGTGGACGCGAGATTTCCGACCGTCAACGCGAGCACCACCAGCGCGGTTCCCATCGCGACCAACCGCGCAGGCGTCGAACGCATCGTGTATCGAACCGGTGGCTTGCCTGCAGCGACACCGACGTGCGTAGCCGTTGTCGGGGGGACGGCAGCGGAGGGGGTAATACCGGCCGCGATCACGCACCCGAGCATATAAGTAGGCGGACGGTACTGCAGCCACTACAGGCAGGTGATTCACCTAGGGTGGTGAGTATGCGTGGTGACGGGGACGGCTGGGTGATCGGCGAGAACGGCACTCGGCACTGGGGAAAGCACGGTGCCGCCGGACTGTTGCTGCGTGCACCGTCGAACGCCGGCGAACCGGTGGTGCTGCTCCAGCACCGTGCCCTGTGGAGTCACCAGGGCGGAACCTGGGCGCTACCGGGCGGAGCCCGCGATTCCCACGAGAGCACCGCGCACGCGGCGGTGCGTGAGGCCCACGAAGAAGCCGGTATCTCGGCCGAACAGGTCAGTGTGCGCAGCGAGCGCGTCACCGCGAGCGTCGAGAGCGGCTGGTCTTACACCACCGTCGTCGCCGATACCGATCATCCGTTGACCACCGTGCCCAACGGGGAGAGCACCGAGCTGCGCTGGGTGCCGGAGTCGATCGTCGACGAACTCCCGTTGCACCCTGGTTTCGCGTCCAGCTGGCCGTCGCTGCGCACCGTGCCGCTTCGAGTGCTGCTCGATACCGCCAACGTGCTGGGCTCGCGACCGAACGGATGGTGGAAGGACCGTGCCGGATCCACCGGCGCACTGCTGACCTCGCTCGCCGAGACGCTGCCGCGCACCGTCGAACTGCCGAGCGGTCAGTACGGCTGGCTCACCCGCATCGAAGCCGTCCTCGAAGGCCAGGCCAGGGACGCCGTGGTCGACGACCCGCGCACCCGGACGATCCTCGCCGACGGCAGTGGCGACGACACCCTGGCCGAGCAGGCCGACCTCGATGGGGACCTGACGGCGCTGGTCACCGCCGATCGCGGACTGCAGAATCGGCTGCCCACCTCGGTGCAGGTCCTGACGCCGTCCACGGTTCTGTCGTGGCTCTAGGGCTTTAGGGTTCTAGGGCTGAAGCGCCTGCACCAGTGAACGGGCGGCCGCCTGCGGGTCCCTGGCCTCGGTGATGGCGCGGACCACGACGATGCGATCGGCACCGGCTGCCCTGACCTGATCGACATTGGTCGCGTCGACGCCGCCGATGGCGAACCACGGCCGCTCCGGGAGCGAGTCCGCCGTCGCCCGCAGAGTCTCGAGCCCCGCGGCCTTGCGATTGGGCTTGGTGGGCGTCGGCCACACCGGCCCGACGGCGAAGTAGTCGACGCCGTTCTCGATCGCGGCGAGCGAGGACTGAGCGCGGTTCTGCGTCGAGCGCCCGATCACCACGTCCGGTCCCAGAATCTGCCGCGCGTAGTGCACCGGCAGATCGCCTTGGCCGAGATGCAGCACGTCCGCGCCCGAGGCCAACGCCAGATCCGCGCGATCGTTGACCGCGAGCAGCGCACCGTGCCGCTTGGTGGCAGCGAGCAGAATCGCCAGCGCAGCGAGCTCGTCCTTGGCTTCGAGGGGACCGAACTCGCGCTCGCCGGCGGAGTTCTTGTCGCGCAGCTGGATGATGTCGACGCCACCGGACAACGCGGCCTCGGCGAACTGCGCGAGGTCGCCCTTGTCGCGCCTGGCATCGGTACACAGGTACAGGCGAGCGGACGCAAGACGCTCACGGGGAGTCTGGTTGCGGGCGGTCTGAGATGGATGCACAAAGCGAACTGTATTCTCATGGTGGCCGCCACCGACGACGGAGTGGCCGAGATATCGCGGGAGTCCCGAGGATCGTGGGGCTGAGAGTGGGTTCGCCGCCCTTACCGTCAATACCTGAACCCGATCATGCGGGCGCAGGGAGTGAGGACGTGAATCGCGTGCACATCGTCGTTATCGGCGGAGGCGTCATCGGGCTGTCGACGGCGCTGCGCCTGAGCCGGGACGGTCACCGGGTCGTCGTTCACGATCCCGCTCTGGGCAAGGGCGCATCCTGGGTCGCGGGCGGAATGCTGGCACCGTTGTCCGAGGGCTGGCCCGGCGAACACGAACTGCTGCACCTGGGCGCTGCGTCGTTGGCGCGGTGGCCGGAATTTGCCCGACGCCTCCCCGGCCCCTCGGTGTTCTCCGCAGCGGGATCGGTGACGGTTGCCCTCGACTCCGCCGATGCCGCCGATCTGCGAACCATCGCCGAATGGGTGGGCGAACAGGGGCACGAGCTCGAGATTCTGGGACGGGCGCAGCTGCGCGAGCTCGAACCGGCTCTGGCACAGAACATTCGACTCGGCCTGCTGGCTCCGACCGAGTTGTCGGTGGACAATCGCGTGCTGATCGCCGCACTCGAGCAGGGATGCATGGATGCGGGAGTGGAGTTCTCCACGGACTCGGTCGACACCATTCCCGACGCCGATCAGGTGGTCCTGGCCGCCGGGGCGCAGTCGGCGGCGTTGTGGCCCACCCTTCCGGTCCGGCCGGTCAAGGGCGAAATCCTGCGGCTGCGTCGTCGACCGAGTGCCGCGCCGCCGCCGAACCGGACCGTTCGCGGAACCGTGCACGGGCGCGCGATCTACCTGGTACCGCGCGGCGACGGATTGGTCGTCGGCGCAACCCAATACGAATCCGGCCAGGACACTCAGGTCACCGTCGCCGGGGTACGAGACCTCATCGCCGACGCCGAACGGCTCATGCCGAGCATCGGCGAATACGAACTGTACGAAACCGCTGCCGGACTGCGGCCGATGAGCCCGGACGGACTGCCCATCATCGGCAGGCTGTCTCCCCAGGTGATCGTTGCCACCGGCCACGGCCGCAACGGCATCCTGCTCGCGCCCATCACCGCCGACGCAGTCGCCGCACTCATCTCCGGCGAGGCGCTGCAGGAGGCGAAAACAGCTACACCCGAACGCTTTTCGCACATAGAGAGGACACCATGACACAGGTCGCGATCGGTATCACCGTCAACGGTGAGGACCACTTGCTCACCGAGGACATGACCATGCGTCGGCTGCTCGAATTCCTGGGGCTGCCCGAGAAGGGCATCGCCGTCGCCGTCGACGGAGCGGTGCTGCCCAAGAGTCGCTGGGACACCACCAGCGTCGAAAAGGGTTGGACCATCGACGTCCTCACGGCGGTTCAGGGTGGCTGAGGGTCGTTCCGCGGGCTCCACTCCTGGGGTGGCTGAACAACTGGTCATCGCCGACCGCACCTTCACCTCCAGGCTCATCACCGGCACCGGGGGAGCGGCGAATCTCGCGGTACTCGAGGAGGCCCTCGTCGCGTCGGGAACCGAACTGACCACCGTCGCGATGCGCCGCGTTGACGCAGCCGGTGGGACGGGAGTGCTGGATCTGCTGCGCCGGTTGAACATCGCTCCGCTGCCGAACACCGCAGGCTGCCGTGGCGCGGCCGAAGCAGTGCTCACCGCGCAACTGGGCCGTGAGGCGCTCGAGACCGACTGGGTGAAACTCGAAGTGATCGCCGACGAGCGGACCCTGCTGCCCGACGCCATCGAATTGGTCAAGGCCGCAGAACAACTCGTGGACGACGGTTTCCAGGTGCTGCCGTACACCACCGACGACCCGGTACTGGCGAAGCGACTCGAGGACATCGGCTGCGTGGCCGTCATGCCGCTCGGCTCGCCCATCGGCACCGGGCTCGGCATCTCCAACCCCCACAACATCGAGATGATCGTCGACGCCGCATCGGTTCCGGTGATCCTCGACGCGGGCATCGGCACCGCCAGCGACGCCACCCTCGCCATGGAACTCGGCTGCGATGCGGTGCTGCTCGCGACCGCGGTGACCAGGGCAAAAGACCCGGCGCTGATGGCGTCGGCGATGCGTCATGCTGTCGCCGCGGGGTACCAGGCCAGGCACGCCGGCCGAATTCCGAAACGATTCTGGGCGCAGGCCAGCTCGCCCATGTGACCGGCTGCGTTGCGTGTGGTTCTGCGCATCCGGCAAACGCGCGCGCATTTGTGGAACGCGCGCAGAATAGTGGCGAATGCGAGGCGATTCCGCGCGCATCTGGCAAACGCGCGCGCATTTGCGGCCGCGCCCGTGTGACCGCGCCCGTGTGACCGCGTGCCACCCCATATAACCGCGTGCCGCCCATGTGACCGGCTGCCTTGCCTGTGGTGCTGCGCATCCGGCAAACGCGCGCGCTTTTGTGAAACGCGCGCAGAATTGTGGCGAATGCGAGGCGATTCCGCGCGCATCTGGCAAACGCGCGCGCATTTGCGGCCGCGCCCGTGTGACCGCGTGCCGCCTGAGTGACCGCTCACCGCCCATGTGACCGACTGTCTCAGGGTGTGTGTCATCCGAAAGGATGATGGAAGAGTCGACTGTGGGTCGATGTGCGGACGCTGTCGATGGGGGACAGTTGTACCCATGATCGAAGTGACAGGACTGACCAAGCAATACGGCGCGGTGACGGCGGTCGACAACCTCACCTTCACCATCAAACCCGGCATCGTGACCGGCTTCCTCGGCCCCAACGGCGCAGGCAAGTCGACCACCATGCGGATGATCCTCGGACTCGACCGACCCACCTCGGGCACGGCGACCATCGAGGGCAAGAGCTACAGCCACCTGAAGCAACCACTGCGTACCGTCGGCGCCCTGCTCGACGCCAAGTGGGTGCACCCCAACCGATCGGCTCGTGCACACCTCGAGTGGATGGCTGCCTCCAACGGCATCCCCAAGTCGCGAGTCGACGAGGTGCTGCGTCTGGTGGGCCTGTCCGAGGTCGCCAAGAAGAATGCCGGTGGCTTCTCGCTCGGTATGTCGCAGCGGCTGGGACTCGCCGGCGCTTTGCTGGGCGACCCCAAGGTGTTGCTGTTCGACGAGCCGGTCAACGGACTCGATCCCGAGGGCATCGTCTGGATCCGAAAGTTCATGCAGCGCTTGGCAGCCGAGGGTCGCACGGTGCTGGTCTCGAGCCACCTCCTCTCGGAGATGGCTCAGACAGCGGAGCATCTCATCGTCATCGGACGCGGCAAGCTGATCTCGGATTCCTCGGTGCAGGAATTCATCGACCACGCTTCCGAAGCATCGGTGCGCGTACGCAGCCCGCAGCTCGACGGTCTCCGTCAGGCGTTGACCACGGCCGGTCTCACCGTGCGCGAGCCGGACAAGACCGATGAACTTCAGCCCTCGCTCGTGGTGCTGAACTCCACGACCGACACGATCGGCGACATCGCCGGTCGAGCCGGAATCACCCTGCACGAGTTGGCCTCTCAACGAGGATCGCTCGAGGAAGCCTTCATGAAACTCACCGGAGACACAGTGCAATACCACGGCGCGGGAGCCGAAAACCCCAACACTCAACAAGCGATGGGCGGTTCACTCTGATGGGCGTACTGGCAGCAGAAAGAATCAAGTTCACCTCGACCAAGTCGCCGTGGTGGTGCAGCGCGATCATCGTGGTGCTCGGTCTCGGATTCGCGTCGATACTGGGCTGGGCCGCTCAGTTGGCCACCGAAACCGATGCGCCCGAGGGCATTCCGCCCACGACGGCAGCCGACGTCGTAGGACTCGGCGTCGGAACCTTCGGTTCGATGGTGTTGATGATCCTGGCCGCGTTGACCGTGACCAGCGAATACCGGTTCGGTCTGATCCGAACCACGTTCCAGGCCGTGACCAACCGAGGATCGGTACTGGCGGCCAAGGCCCTGCTGGTCGGTGTCTACGGTGCGATCCTGTCGTTCGTGCTCGCCGTCATCGGGCTCTACCTCGCCAAGGCGCTCGCCGGTGAGCAGGCAGGTGCGCTGCTCGGCTTCGACATCGATGGAACCTGGCGCGTCCTGTACGGGACCGCCATCCTGGCGTTCGTCCAGGTCGTTCTGGCCATCGGCGTCGGCGCTCTCATGCGGCAGTCCGCCGGAGCAATCGCCATCCTGCTTCTGTGGCCACTGCTCATCGAGAACCTCGTCGGGGTGATTCCGACGGTCGGCGAGAAAATCCAGCCGTTCCTGCCCTTCCTCAACGCCAATCACTTCCTCGGATCCAGCGGCGGTGTCGACTTCCACTGGGGTCCGATCGGCGGACTGATCTACTTCGTCGCCTTCACCGCGGTGATCTTCGGAGCGGCAGTGTTCGTCGTCAATCGTCGGGACGCCTGACGCCGCTCGCCGGTAGGGTGTCCGCTATGCGGATTTCCCTACTTGCAGGTAGCGCTGTCACTGTCTTGATTCTGGCCGGTTGCTCGTCCACCTCGGACGAGGAACCGGCCAGAGTTTTCGCGTCACCCGACGGGCCGGGGCTCTCTGCCGCGGTCACCGAGGACGCGTTGGTGGGGCACCTCGAACAATTGGAAGCCATCGCCGCCGAGAACGACGGAAATCGCGCTGCCGGCACCGCCGGCTACGACGCGAGTGTCGATTATGTTGTCTCACAACTCGAATCGGCCGGGTTCGAGGTCACCACCCCGGAATTCGAATTCGAGACCTTCGAGGCGCAGACCCAAACTCTGTCGCTTGCGGGCACCGAGATCCCGGTGTTCGCGCTCAGTTACTCGCCCACCACCACCGCCGAGGGAATCACCGCACGCGTCGTCGGCGCTCCCGCCGGTGCAGACGGCTGTGAGGCGACCGATTACACCGGTCTCGACCTGGCCGGAGCTGTCGCGGTCGTGCCGCGAGGAGTGTGCGCCTTCGGTGTGAAGCAGACCGTTGCCGCAGAACTGGGAGCGGCCGCCGCGATCATCGTCAACAACGAACCCGGGCCGCTCGATTCGGGCACCCTCGGCGACGCCGACACTGCCCGGATTCCGACCGGCGGTGTCAGCCAGGAGGACGGTGCGGCCGTGCTGGCCGCACCCGAGGTGACGCTGACACTCGTCACCGAAACCGAAACGACCACCAGTCGCAACATCATTGCGCAGACCACCACCGGTTCCACCGAGAACGTGGTGGTCACCGGTGCGCATCTCGACAGCGTTCCCGAGGGCCCCGGCATCAACGACAACGGAACCGGCACGGCGGCAGTACTCGAGACCGCACTGCAGATGGGCAGTGCACCCGAGGTGACCAACGCGGTACGTTTCGCGTTCTGGGGTGCCGAGGAGAACGGGCTCGTCGGTTCCACCAAGTACGTCGAGGGCCTGTCCGACGAGGACAAGCAGAACATCGCGCTGTACCTGAACTTCGACATGATCGGCTCGCACAACGCCGGCTACCTCGCCTACGACGGAGACGACTCCGACCAGGTGGGTGAGCCCGCAGGCCCGGCCGGATCCGACGCCATCGAGCGCACCTTCGTCGAGCACCTGGCAGCCGAGGACGTAGCCGTCGACGGGACCGATTTCGACGGTCGCTCGGACTACGGCCCGTTCATCGAGGTGGGCATCCCCGCCGGTGGTGTGTTCAGCGGAGCGGACGAGAACAAGACCGCCGCGCAGGCCGAGAAGTGGGGCGGCACCGCCGATCAGACCTTCGACGAGAACTACCACACCGACCAGGACACCCTGGCGAACGTCGACCGCGCCGCACTGGCGAAGAACGGTGCGGCAGTGGCCTACGGCATCGGCGTCTACGCGCAGTCGGTGGAGGGCCCCAACGGGGTTCCGGTGGGTGCCGAGCGCGAGGCCGCGCGCGCCGAAGGATAAGGGCGAGTATGTGTAACTGTGAGTTACGCTCGATGCTGTGAACGCAGTCGTGGACTCGGTGGTGGAGTGGGTTCGCACCACCAACCGAGCGCCCAAGGTGGTCGGGGCGGTACGACGTGTGCGTCGCGCACTGCCCGGCGACCCCACGTTCGGTGATCCCCTGTCGATCGACGGGCCGGGGCGAGCCCTTGCCGTTGCCCGCGTCGCCGATCGCTTTCTGGTCGCCAACGGACTCGACGACGAGCCGGGCGCATCCCGTGAAGTCGGCCTCGGTGCCTTGCAGGTGTGGCAGGCGATCCTCGAGAGGACGGGCCGGGGGCGCGGCGAACAGGACGTCACCATCGTCTTCACCGACCTCGTCGGGTTCTCGTCGTGGTCGCTGCGCGCCGGCGACACCGCCACCCTGACGCTGCTCCGCAAGGTCTCCAAAGCGGTCGAACCCGAGGTCGTGTTCCGCGGCGGCCACGTCGTCAAGAGACTGGGCGACGGCATCATGGCGGTGTTCGCCGATGCGGGCAAAGCAGTCGACGCGGTCTTCGCGGCCCGCGAGGCACTGAAGGGTGTCGACGTCGACGGTTACACCCCGACGATGCGCGTCGGCATCCACACCGGCAGCCCGCGTCAGGTGGGATCGGACTGGCTGGGCGTCGACGTCACCGTCGCCGCCCGGGTGATGCAGACCGGCGGCAACGGCAACATCATGATCTCCGCGGCGGCCCTCGAGGGGGTCCCGCCGGAGGTGCTCGACGCCTTGCATGTGGTGACCAAGCCCTATCGCCGCAGCTTCTTCGCTCCGAAGATCAAGGGCGCACCCGACGACCTACGCATCCTCCGACTCGTGCAGTCGCCACAGCGGTGACACCGGTCCGTGGCCCGCGCCCAGGTCGTAGGACGCGGCCAGACAGCGAGTGACCCACTCCTTGCCGAACGCCACCGCGTCGGGCATGGAGTAGCCGTGCGCCAGGGCCGAGGCGATCGATGCGGCGAGGGTGTCGCCGCCGCCGTGGTCGTTGCCGGTGTCGATGCGTTCGCTGGTGAACTCGAGGAAGGTGTCGCCGTCGAACAGCAGATCGGTGCTGTGTGTGGACGTCCGCAGGTGACCGCCTTTGACCAGGGCCCACTGCGCGCCCAATCCGTGCAGGGCCTCGGCGGCGCGGTGCGCGCTGGAGTCGTCGATGACGTCGATGCCGGTGATGAGCCGAACCTCGTCGAGGTTGGGGGTCACCAGCGAGGCGATGGGAAACAGGGTGTGCCGGATGGCGTCGAGGGCTTCGGCGTGCAGTAGCGGATCCCCGTGCATCGACGCGCACACCGGATCCACGACCAGGGGAACTGGCTGATCTCGGCCGATGCCCACCTCGGTGCAGACGGCCGTGACCGCTTCGATGATCGCGGTGGAGGCCAACATTCCGGTCTTCGCTGCGCCGACGCCGATGTCGGAGACGACGGAGCGAACCTGCGCTGCGACGACGTCCGGCGGAATCTCGTGGAAGCCCGTCACGCCGACGGTGTTCTGGACCGTGACCGCAGCGACAGCAACGCAGGCGTGGACGCCCAGCAGGGCCATCGTTCGGCTGTCCGCCTGGATTCCGGCACCGCCACCGGAGTCGGTTCCGGCGATGGTCAGCGCGCGGACAGGAGTCTCGCCGTTGGGCGTGAGCGGTAGGAACTTCACGAGAGAAGACAGTACCGGCGTGCGCGGAGACGGGGGTCGCTGCCGGTGAAACGGAATGCCGAGTACGTGGCGAAAACATGAGCGGGCCTTGAATGTTGTTGTATCACAACGCCGAACAGGGTCGCTTATGATCCGTACCAGCATTCGAGTCGGGTTCGGCGGACGAACCTACGCATCCGAAGGTTTGTTGGTAGAAAAGGTGACAGACCCACCGTGCGCATGTTTAATAGTGGTGCACGTCACAAAAGATTTCATTCGTTCACCACTCCACACACAGCGAAGGAGGCGTCCCATGCTTGCAAGTTCTCCTAGCGCTGATGTCTCGATCAACAAGGATCAGAACCGGTTCGAGCTTCGATTGAACGGCGATCTCGTCGGGATCGTCGGCTTCTACGAGGTCGAGGGAAACGGCAAGCGTGCGACGCGTACTCATGTCGTGTCCTTCATGCACACGGTCGTCACCGAGGATTTCGGTCATCAGGGTCTGGCCGGCATTCTGGTGCGGCGCGCACTCGACAGTGCTCGGTCCTACGGCTGGAAGGTCAAGCCGGTCTGCACCTATGTGCAGCGTTTCGCCGCGGCCAATCCGGAGTACAACGACATGCTCGTCGCGCTCTGACGTCTGTTTCCGGAGACCATCGCTCGGTCACATTAAGGGCACGACTCGGCGACGATCGGTGCACTTGCCGCGCGTCACATGGACAACACTGGTCTCATGAGTGACATGAGTCACATACTTCCACGACGGGTCCAGGGACCCGCTCCGGTCGACCGGCCCGTCGTTCGCATCGAGGACGACGTCGATCACAACAGGTTCGATCTTTTCGTCGACGACGAACTCGTCGGCATTCTCGGGTATCGCTTCGGTGAGGGCGACGACGGCGGCGTCGGCCCGGTCGTCGCGCTCATGCACACCGTCGTCAAGGAGGAGTACGGCGACCGCGGGTGGGCGGGGGTGCTGGTGAGGGCGTCGCTGAACACCGCTCGTGATCGGCAGTGGCGCATCGTGCCGATCTGCACCTACGTCCGGCGATACCTGGCGCAGCACGAGGAGTTCATGGACCTCGTCGTCGAGTGACCGCTCAGCCGATCTCCACGATCACCGGAGCGTGATCGCTGGCTCCCTTGCCCTTGCGCTCCTCGCGGTCGATGGACGCACCGGTCACCCGAGCGGCCAGGGCAGGTGAGGTCAACGCCATGTCGATGCGCAGGCCCTGCTTCTTCGGGAACCGCAACTGCGTGTAGTCCCAGTAGGTGTACGTCCTGGGCTCGGGGGTGAACTGCCGCGTCACCTCGGTGAAGCCGGCATCGCCGAACGCGGTGAAGGCATCACGCTCGGCCTGCGAGGTGTGGGTCTTGCCCTCGAACAGTGCGGGATCCCAGACGTCGTCGTCGGTGGGCGCGATGTTCCAGTCGCCCACGAGCGCGATCTGCGCCTGCGGATCCGCCGCCACCCACGCCTGTGCGTCGGCCTTCAGCGCTGCGAGCCACTCGAGCTTGTAGGTGTAGTGCGGATCTGCGAGTTCGCGGCCGTTCGGCACGTACAGGCTCCAGACGCGGACCCCGGCGCACGTGGCACCGATGGCGCGGGCCTCCTGAGCGGGATCGACCTCGGGATCCTTGCTGAACCCGGGCTGATCCTCGAACCCGACCTGCACGTCGCCCAATCCGACGCGAGACGCGATCGCGACGCCGTTCCACTGGCTCAGCCCGACGTGGGCGACCTCGTACCCGATGTCGGTGAACCGCTCGTACGGAAACTGCGCGTCCTTGCACTTGGTTTCCTGCATCGCCAGGACATCGACATCGGATCGCTGCAGCCAATCGACGATTCGATCCTGACGAGAGCGGACGGAGTTCACATTCCAAGTAGCCAAGCGCACGGGAAGGAACCCTATCGAACGCCTCCGACAGGGTTCGGACCGATCGCGTTCTCGGGCCGGGCGTAGCGATAGTGGTGGTGGTCGACGAAACCGAGATCTCGATAGAGGCCGACGGCGTGGGTGTTGTCCACGGCCACTTGCAGGTACGCGTGTGTCGCGCCGTGCTCGCGTCCCCATCGCACCAACTCGCCGCACATCAGGGTGCCGAGGCCGTTGCGTCGATGATCCGGGGAGACCCAGAGCGAGGTCAGTCCCACCCAGCAACGACCGTCCGGGGCGGTGGTGACGGCCGCGCGACCGACGGCTGCCGACGACGAGCGCGCGCCGATCATGCCGAAACCGAGGGTTCCTCCCCGGACTGCGGCGGCCACTTCCGCTGCGCCCGCGGGTGCCTTGCCGCCCTGGTAGTGGAGGGAAGCCAACCACTCGGCCGTCGGCTCCTCGGTCACGGCGATGGCCGAATCACCATCGCGTAGAGCAAGATTCGAGATGTCCGCAGCCATGACGGCGCTCTCGTTGTAGGTCGACCAGCCGGCCGGGGCGTTGCCGAGACGGTCGGGGAGCGACAGCGTCGGCGGTAGTCCGCGAGCGGCGTATCGGTCGACGATCTGCGCGAGAGTCTCGGCCGTCATCGACGCTCCCGGCTCGAGCGGTGCGGCCGAGTTGGCGCGTCCGGTGAATCCGTGACCGAACCGCAGTTGCCAACCGTCGATCCATTCCCGCTCGACGCCCGGCCACCCGTCCGCCGCGGCAGCCTCGAGCGATCGAATCTCCGATGTTCGAATCGGCTTGGGGCCCAAGGGTTTCAACGCTACGACTCGTTCGGCGGCGACCTGTACCAGCGCGCCGTCTCTGCCGCGAACCGAGACCGCACCGGCGTCGATGGCCACCAGTTCGCCGATCACGTCCGTCATCGGGTGGGTGTGGCCGGGTGGCAGCCGGTAGCGCAGCATCACCCGTGTACCCACCGGGACGGTCAGTCCTCGTCCTCGTCGTCGTGCCCGAACGGGTCGTCGACGGTGCCGGGCGTCCAGCTCAGCCCCGGCACGCCCCACCCGGCGCGCTTGATGGCCTTCTTCGCGGCCCGCGCATGTCGCCCGATGAGTACGTCGGTGTAGAGGAAGCCGTCGAGGTGACCCACCTCGTGCTGGAGCATCCGGGCGAAGAAGCCGTGGCCCTCGATGTCGACGGGATCGCCCTTGGCGTCGGTACCGGTCACACGGGCCCACTCGGCGCGCCCGGTGGGGTGTTGCTCGCCGGGGACGGAGAGGCAGCCCTCGTCGTCGTCGTCCGGGTCGGGCATCGTCTCCGGAATTTCCGACGTCTCGAGCACCGGGTTGACGACCTCGCCGCGGCGACGGAAGATCTTGCCGTCCTCGCCTTGATCGGGGCAGTCGTAGATGAACAGGCGCTTACCGACTCCGACCTGATTCGCGGCGAGGCCGACGCCGTTCGCGGCGGCCAACGTCTCGTACATGTCGGCGATCAGCTCGGCCATCTCGGCGGGTGACTCGGTGACGGGAGCGGTTGCGGTGTGCAGCACCGGATCGCCGACGATCCGGATGGGAAGAATTGCCATGGTCGACAAGGATAGTGGGCCGGGAGTGGAGCCTGCGGAACGACCCAGGGGGCGCGAGTGGAGCCTGCGGATCGGCCCGAGGGGCGGGAGTGGAGCCTGCGGAACGACCCGAGTGCCTGGTGCATGTGGCCGGGTGCGGGGAACACGCCACGCGCCGGTACCTCGCGGGAGCCGTGCTCGAGGCGTCGAGCATGGTTGAATGATTCCCGAAGTACAACTGTGTAATTCGGTCGGTGCTCCTACGGGTGCCGGCAGTACTGGGGGAAGCAGATTTCTCGGGGTAGGTGACCTTGCAGACCCCGGGGAGTCGAGAAGTCGAGGAGTGGGATGGACGGCGCAGCAGCGCGTGACTCGAACCAGTCTCAGCAACCGGGAAGTTCGGACGGCTCTCAGGATCCGAACGAGGTCGGTGCGGACGGACTGAGTCGACGAGAGCACGACATCCTGTCCTTCGAGCGGCAGTGGTGGAAGTACGCCGGTGCGAAGGAAGAGGCCATCAAGGAACTCTTCTCCATGTCGGCAACCCGCTACTACCAGATCCTGAACGCGTTGGTCGATCGTCCCGAGGCGCTGGCCGCGGATCCGATGTTGGTCAAGCGCCTGCGTCGGTTGCGTGCGAGCCGGCAGAAGGCTCGTGCGGCACGTCGGCTGGGTTTCGACGTCTGAGCAGCTCTTTGCGTTCCACGTGCCGAGTCGTCGTCGACGGTCGGCTAGGGTCGAGTACGTGAGCAGCCCGAACCCGGAGCAGACCGGGCCACCTCTCCGTGCCCTGGCCATGGTGTTGATCTCGCTCGCGATTCTGTTCGCAGCGATCGGCGCGTTGTCGCTGACGGGTTCCGATTCCGACGAGGCGGCCGCCGAGCCCGCCGCCGAGACGACGAGTGCACCGGCTGCAGTCGCCCCGACCGCGCAGGCCCCTGCAGCGCAGGCACCGGCCGCCGACGCGTCGACCGGTTCTGCAGCCACCACCACCTCGGGTGCCCCCGCCGACGTCGAAGTGCGGGTACTCAACAACTCCAACGTCTCCGGCCTGGCGGCCGGTACCGCGAGCACGCTGACCGCCGAGGGGTGGAACGTCGCCGAGACGGGCAACTTCAGCGAAGCTCAGTTCGCGCAGACCGCGGTGTACTACGGCACGACAGCAGGCGAGGAACAGGCCGCACAGACGATCGCCACGCAGCTCGGCGTCCCGGCCGAGCCGAAGCCGACCTCGCTCGAATCCACGGCAGGCGTCGTCGTCATCGTGACCCAGTAGTCCTGCAGCGGCGAGTCCCACAGCGTCGACCTCCGTGCCCGATTCGGCTGAATCGGTCGGCACGTTATCATTTCCGAGCCCGGCGAAACTGCCTGAAAGAGGAGCGATTTCCGATGGACATGTTCAAGCGACGCACTGCTGCGACCCGCTCATTGCGTTACGTGGCCCCGGTCCTCGCGATCGCAGCGCTCGGGCTCTCCGCCTGCAGCAACGGCGAGGTTCCGTCCGATGTCCCCGGCACCGTCCCGCCGGTCTGGACCGGCGAGGCCGATCCGTCGGCAGAAGCCGTCGCAGGTGACAGCCCGGCCGAGTCGGGCTCCGGCGACACCATCGAGGGCACACTGCGCGACGCTTCCGGCGCCGAGGTGGGCACGGTGTCGTTCGCGTCCGAGGGCGACAAGCTCACCGTCACGGCCGAGGTCGAGGGCATGACCCCCGGCTTCCACGGTTTCCACGTGCATGCCGTCGCCGCCTGCGAGCCGAACTCCGTTGCACCGACCGGCGGAGATCCGGGCGCGTTCCTGTCCGCAGGCGGTCACCTGCAGGTCGACGGCCGCACCGAACACCCGGCCAGCGGCGACCTGACGTCCATCCAGGTCGGCGAGGACGGCACCGGGATGCTGATGACCACCACCGACGCGATCACACTCGACGATCTGCGTGCGGACGGTGCCGGAACCTCGGTGATCGTGCACGAGGGTGCCGACAACTTCGCCAACATCCCGCCGCGGTACACCCTGCCCGACGGTGCCGCTGTCCCGGACATGACGACTCTGATGACCGGCGATGCCGGCTCGCGGGCGGCATGCGCGGTACTGCAGTAGTTTGAGCGCTCCCCGGATCGACTTCGCGAGTTCACCGCGCCCGACGCTCGGCGTCGAGTGGGAGATCGCGCTGGTCGACAAGAACACGCGGGACCTGGTCAACTCCGCCGAGGCGGTCATGGACGGCGTCCGCGACCTGGCCGGGGACACCCCGCGGGTGACCAAGGAACTGCTGCGCAACACCGTCGAACTCGTCACCGGAGTGTGCGAGAACGTCGGGGAGGCGATGGCAGACCTCGGTGAGTCGCTCTCGCTCGTCGAGCGTGCCGCGGATCCGCTGGGAATCGATCTGTTCTCGGCGGGCACCCATCCGTTCGCCGAGTGGTCCACCCAGCAGCTCACCAGTTCGCCGAGCTACGACGAGTTGATCGCTCGTACGCAGTGGTGGGGTCGGCAGATGCTGATCTGGGGTGTACACGTGCACGTGGGAGTGTCGTCTCCCGACAAGGTCTTTCCCATTCTCAACTCGCTGCTGCTGCAGTACCCGCACCTGTTGGCGCTCTCGGCGTCCTCACCGATCTGGGCGGGCAACGACACCGGCTACGCCAGCAATCGGGCGCTGATGTTCCAGCAGCTGCCGACGGCCGGTCTACCGTTCCAGTTCGAGAACTGGCCACAGTTCGAGGGATTCGTCCGTGACCAGCTCAAGACCGGCGTCATCGAACAACTCGGCGGCATGCACTGGGACATCAGGCCTGCACCGAAGTGGGGAACGATCGAGGTCCGGGTGTGCGACGGGGCGTCGACCAAGCGGGAGCTCGCGGCTCTCGTCGCGTTGACACACTGCCTCATCGTCCATCTCGACGAACGTCTCGAAGCGGGGGAGACCCTGCCGTCGATACCGCCGTGGCACGTGCAGGAGAACAAGTGGCGGGCCGCTCGATACGGACTGGACGCCGAGATCATTCTCGACTCCGACAGCAACGAACGTCTGGTCACCGACGATCTGAACGACCTGCTCGAGAAGCTGACGCCGACGGCGGTGCGACTCGGTTGCGTCGACGAGTTGGCAGCGGTGGCCGACATCCCTCGGCTCGGGGCCTCGTACCAGCGTCAACGGATAGTGGCCGCGAAATCCGACGGTGACCTGCGAGCCGTCGTCGAATCGCTGGTCACCGACCTTCGATCCTGATTCGCGTGCGCTACTGATCCGCTTCGTTCGGTTCCATCTCGTTGACGATCAGCAGTCCGTCGCGGCCGCGCTGCTCCCGGTAGGCGACGCGGCCGACGGTGTGCGCGATCACCGGGGCGGTCACCAGGGTGAAGATACCCACCAGCACGAGCATCCAGATGTCGACGTTGCCGCGAAGGCTGATGACGGCTCCGATCAGAACCATGATCAAGCCGACCACCTGTGGCTTGGTGGCCGCGTGCATCCGCGACAGGGTGTCGGGGAAGCGCACGATGCCCACAGCGGCAGTGAACGCCAGCAATGCCCCCAACATGATGAAGACGGATGCGATGACCTGGGCTACGGTGCTCATTCGTCCCTCACTCTGAAGCGTGCGATGCTGACCGATCCGACGAAGCTGACCAGCGACAGCGCAACGATGGCCGGTACGAGGGTGGTGTCTCGGCTGTAGACGGCCCATACCCCGAGACCGCACATCGAGACCGCGAGGATCGTGTCCATCGCGACGAGACGGTCGAGCGTGCTCGGGCCGTCGAGCAGCCGGTACGCGGTCAGGATTGCAGCGGCCAACAGAAGGGCACCGGCGATGGCGAGAACGACGGTCACGACCAGTCCCCCTTCCTCTTGTCGTCGGTCTTCTTGTCGTCCCGAGGAGCGTCGGGATCCTGTGCGGCAGGATCGTCGCCGAGCACCCCGTGATACTGCTCGTACTCCTGGTAGTGCAGGGGGCTGGGCTTCCAGTCCGAATCTCGCTCGAATGCCGCGATGAACAGCTTCTCCAGGTTTCGGACGTAGGCATAGAAGCCGTCGACGGCCTTCTGAGTGCCCATGTCCAGTACGTGTACGTAGAGCAACCGTCTGGTTCGGTCGATCTCGAGAACCATGGTGCCGGGAACGAGGTTCATCGCGTCGACGAACAGCGTGAGCACCAGATCGGATTTGATCGCGATGCGGCAGCGCAGCACTCCGGTGACCGGCGGCGCTTTCGGGCGGATCGCCAACCAGGCCACGCTGACGCTGGATTCCCCTGCGTAGTAAAGAAATACGACGGCGAGCTTGACGAGCGAGAACCCGTGGATGCGGCCCTCGACCGGAACACGAGGCAACGGCAGCAGCACCATGATGAGCAGTCCCACCGCTATTCCACCGAGAACGTTCGCCGCAGAGACGTTGCCCCACAGCAGTACCCAGATCGCCGTCAGCCACGCCAGCGTCCACAGGCGCAGCAGAACGGAGCGGTTCATCTTCATCGGGTGCCCTCCTCGTTCGTGCGCGACTGCTCGTAGGCCTGATCGCCGACCCATTCGGCACCGCGCACCGCATCGATGTACACCGAACGATCGCGAAGGTCTGCCGCAGCGCGGTCGCTGATGTCGATGATGGGGCCTGCGAACACCGTCATGGCCAGGCCGACGGCAACGAGCCCGATGGTCGGGAGCAACATGAAGGCGGGCATCCGGCCCACGTCCTCGCGGTCACCGAACTGGATGTCGGACGAGTCGTCGAGAAGAGCGGACGGGCTGTTGTCGGCCAGGTCGCCCTCGGGCGCATCGGCGCGGGCGCGCCAGAACGCCTTGGTCCACACCCGAGCCACCACGTACAGCGTCAGCAAGCTGGTGACGGTTCCGCCTGCAACGAGCAACCAGGCCAACACACTGCCCTGTTCGCTACCGGCCTGCAGCAGTGCGACCTTGCCGATGAAGCCCGAGAACGGCGGAATGCCACCGAGATTGAGGGCAGGCACCAGGAACACGATCGCGAGAACCGGGCTGGCCGCAGCCAATCCACCGAGGCGTCGAAGCGAGGACGAACCGGCCTGACGCTCGATGAGACCGACGACGAGGAACAGCGTCGTCTGCACCAGAATGTGGTGGGCGACGTAGTAGATCGAGCCGGACAATCCCGATTGTGTCGACAACGCGACACCGAAGATCATGTAGCCGATGTGGCTGACGAGGGTGAACGAGAGCAGTCGCTTGATGTCGCTCTGTGCGATGGAGCCGAGGATGCCGACGAGCATCGTCAGTAGGCCACAGACCATCAGGACGTTGTCGAGCGAGCCGTCGGGGAACAGCAGGGTGTGGGCGCGGATGATCGCGTACACACCGACTTTCGTCAGCAGGCCGGCGAACACGGCGGTGACCGGTGCCGGGGCGGTGGGGTAGGAGTCGGGTAGCCACGTCGAGAGCGGGAACACCGCGGCCTTGATGCCGAACGCGACCAGCAGGACCGCGAAGATCGCGGTTCTGGTTCCGGAGTTGATGTCGTCCATCCGTACCGCGATGTGGGCCAGGTTCAGCGTTCCGGTTGCGCCGTAGACCAGCGCGATGCCGATCAGGAAGATCAGCGAGGACACCATCGACACCATCACGTACGACACGCCCGCGCGTACCCGGTCCGCACTCGCACCGAGCGTCAGCAGCACGAACGAGGCGGCGAGCAACACCTCGAAGCCGACGAACAGATTGAACAGGTCGCCTGCGAGGAACGCGTTGCAGACGCCTGCGGTCAACGCGAGATAGGTCGGCAGGAAGATCGAGACGGGCTGGTTCTCACTGCCGTCGCGGATGCCCTGGCCGATGGAGTACACCATGACCGCGAGCAGCACGATGGACGAGACGACGAGCATCATCGCCGACAGGCGATCCACCACGAGGGATATGCCGAGCGGCGAGTCCCAACCACCGACCTGCAGCGCGCTGGTGCCGTCGCGGTCGGCGAGGTAGAGCATCATCGACGAGATCGCGACCACCGCGGTGAGCGCGACGAGGGTGATGAATCGCTGCGCGCGGGGCCGTCGTCCCAGCACCAGGGTCAACGCCGCCGCGAGCATCGGAATCAGCACCGGCAGCGGAGTCAGAACGTCGATCACTGCGGGGGAGATCGTCATGCGTGGTCTCCCTTCTCATCTGGTCGGCTGTCGTCCTTCTCGGCGGTGTCGAGTCCGTCCAGCCCGCGCAGCTGCGGGTTGTCGTCGTCGTTGTCGAAATCGCCGTCGTGCAGGTCCTCGTAGCACTCGAGATCCTCGCGATTGACGAGTTGTTCGATCGGAATCGGGTTGCCCTTCGAGTCGAACGCGTCGCCGCCGAAGCTCGGCTCACCCGTCACCGGGTCGTCCGAACGATCTCGGTCGGGGGCCTCGGCCATCGACCGACGCCGCGAGACCTTGGTGTCCTCGGGGTCGTTCTCGACGTCGTCCTTGGTGTTGAGAGTGAACGACCGGTACGCCAGGGCCAGCACGAACGCCGCGATTCCCATCGTGATGACGATTGCCGTGAGGATCACTGCCTGGGCCAGCGGATCCGCCATCTGCTGGTTGACCGCGTTGTCGCGGCCCACGATGGGCGGAGCTCCAGCGGGGCCGCCGACCGTGAGCAACAGCAGGTTGACGCCGTTACCGAACAGCAGCAGTCCGAGCAGCATCTTGGTGATACTGCGTTCGAGCAACAGGTACACACCCGATGCGACGAGGACGCCGGTGATGATCAGCATTCCGAGATCTGCGGTCATGGGGCGCTCACTCGGCCTTGGCTCTGCATTTCCACCTGCGCGTCGAGACGGGCACCGAGGCTACGGAGCACGTCGAGTACCAACCCGACCACGATGAGATACACACCGAGATCGAAGAACAATGCGGTGACCAACTTGATGTCGCCGAGAATCGGCAACGTCACCTCCAACGTCGCCGAGGACAACGCCGGTGCTCCGAGGAACATCGACGCCACCGCGGTTCCGGCCGCGAAGATCAATCCGAGTCCGAGGATCTTTCCGGCGTCGATCGGCACTGCCTCGCCGAGCTCGTAGCGGCCACCGGCCAGGTACCGCAGCACCAGCGCCAGTCCGGCGGTGAGCCCACCGGCGAAACCGCCGCCCGGGGCGTTGTGGCCGGAGAAGAAGAAGTAGATCGACAGCACCATGATCGTCGGGAAGATCAATCGCGTGGTGACCTCCAGGATCAACGACCGATGCCGCGGATCGATCAGATCGCCGCCGAGCAGCCACGTCGTCTCCGCAGAGAAATTCGCGTCCGAGTTCGACGAGGAGGCGTTCGATGCGGGGGCGTCGGACACCCGCGGAGCACTGCCGAACCGGCGGTTGCGGAAGACCAGGCTCGCCACACCCGTCGCCGCGACGAGCAGGACGCAGATCTCGCCGAGGGTGTCCCAGGCTCGGATGTCCACGAGGATCACGTTGATGACGTTCTTGCCGTCGCCGAGTTCGTATGCGGCGTCCGGCAGGAGCAACGACACCGGGGCCGTGTTGCGGGCGTTCATCGCGAATGCGCCCAACACACTGACGGTCGCTCCGACGGCGACGGCCAGCACGGCGCGTGGTCCGCGGGAGCCGGCCGAGCCTCGATCGTCGACCTCGGCAGGCAGCTTGCGCAGCACCAACACGAACACCACGAGGGTGAGGGTCTCGACCAGGAACTGTGTCAGTGCCAGGTCCGGTGCGCCGTGGATGGCGAAGATGACGCCGCAGCCGTAGCCGGTGAGCCCGACGAGGATGACGCTGGCCAGGCGGTTGCGCATCACCGTGGCTCCGAGACCGCCCGCGATCATGATCACCCCGATGATCAACTGCAACGGGGAGTTCCACAGGGTGTAGTCCAGGCCGGAATCCTGGCCGACGAGCAACACGATCATCGGTAGCAGCACCAGTGTCAGCAGGATGGTGCCCTGGGTGAGGGGGAGCGAACCACGCTGCGTGGTGCCGGTCAGGCGGATGGACAGGGCATCCATGTACTTGAGGACGTTGTCGTAGATGCGGTCTGCATTGCCGAGCGGGGGATGCTCGAACTTGAGCCGGTTGACGACCCGGTGGGCGATGAACAGCCCGACACCGCCGGTGACGACGACGACCGTGAGCGCGAGCGGAAGGTTGAAACCGTGCCAGAGAGCCAGGTGGTACGGCTCCTGGCCGTACGACGGAAGGGTCCGCGCGTACGGGCTGACGATGTGGTCGACGACCGAGGATCCGAACCCCGCGACCAGGCCGAGCACCGCCAGGAATGCGGGTGCCGCCAGGAACAGTGCGGACGGCGCGTGCATCGCCTTGACCGACGGACTCGCCCGCTTGAGCTGCTTGCGCGCGAATGCACCCCACACGAATCGGATGCTGTAGGTGACGGTGAGGATCGAGCCGATCACCAGGCCTGCGACGACGAAGGCTGCGACCGTGGGATCGAGTGTCGGCGTGCTGATCACTGCCGACAGCGCCGTCTCCTTGCCGACGAAGCCGAGCATCGGCGGTAGTCCGGCCATGCTGGCCGCGGCCAGCGCTGCTATCGCGGCGAGCCAGGGAGCCTTCTTGCCCAGGTGGGCGAGTTTGCGGATGTCGCGGGTGCCGGTGGTGTGATCGATGATGCCGACCACCATGAACAGGGTCGCCTTGAACATCGCGTGTGCGATCACCATCGTCAGGCCGGCGAGCATCGCCTTCTCGGACCCGATGCCGACCAGGACCATGAGGAAGCCGAGCTGGCTGACGGTTCCGAACGCGAGGATCAGTTTGAGGTCGAATGCGCGCAGGGCTCGCCAGCCGGCCAGGATCATCGACAGCAGTCCGAGGCTGATCACGGTGGCGCGCCACGGGCCGGAATCGGCGAACCCAGGGGCCAGGCGCGCCACCAGGTAGATGCCCGCTTTGACCATCGCCGCGGCATGGAGGTAACCACTGACCGGAGTCGGGGCGGCCATGGCCCCGGGGAGCCAGAAGTGAAGTGGCACGATGGCCGACTTGCTCAGTGCGCCGATGAGAACCAGCACGATCGCGACACCGGGCAACCAGCCGCCGGGCGCGTTCGCGACCAGCTCGGAGAGGTTGTAGGTGCCGGACACCTGGCCCAGAATGATGATGCCGACCAGCATCGCCAGGCCGCCCGCAGTGGTGACGAGCAGTGCCTGGGTTGCCGCGCGTCGGCTCGATGCTCTCTCGGCGTAGTGGCCGACGAGCAGGAACGACAGGACCGTCGTGATTTCCCAGAAGATGTAGAGCACCAGCATGTTGTCGCTGGTGATGAGGCCGAACATCGCACCGGAGAACGCGACCATTTCGGCGGCGAACAGTCCGAGCCGGGGCTCGTCGTCCTCGAAGTAACGCGCACAGTAGAGCAGAATCAGGGCGCCGATGCCCAACACCAGCAGCGACATGATGGCGGCGAGTGAGTCGAACCGCATGTCGATGTTCATCGACAACCCGGGGACCCATTCGATGTTCAGCTTCTGGTCGGTTCCCCAGTTGCCGAACACCCAGATCAGGCTGAGCAGGGGTACGAGAGCGAGCGGGAAGAAAGCATTGCGACCCCACCACCGGACGAACAGCGGCGCGAGCAGCGCGGCTGCGGTGTGCGCAAGAAGAATGGCGAGCAAGAATCACTCCGTCGTCTCGGTCGCGTCGGCGACTGGGCCGAGCGGTGGTCGTTGGGCGGCGATGAGTAGGGTCTGGAAATCGGTGTGAATCTCGATGTATGTCTTTGTGAAATAACGAAGCGGCTGCCGAACGGCAGCGCGCCAGTTGTCTGTTTCCATCCTACTTTGCGAGGTAGGCGGCGTGCCAAGCGGTACAGAACGCTGCGAGTCCGTGAGTGAGGGGAGCGCATCGGTGACCGATCCGAGGCTCATTCGTACCGCCGGATTGGCCTACGTCCGGGATCGTCGAATGATCCAGACGCGATCGGCCGGCAAATCCGCGTTCTACATGGCGGGCGGCAAGATCGACCCCGGCGAGACGCCCGAGCAGGCACTGCACCGAGAGATCAGAGAAGAGCTCGATGCGGCGGTGACGGACGTCCGGCTGCTCGGGGTGTTCGAGTGTCAGGCATGGGGGCACCCACCGAATACCCCGCTCGAGATCACCTGTTTCCTCGCCGACCTGGCGAACGAGCCGTCGCCGACCAATGAAATCGCAGAGATCAGGTACTTCACCCGCGACGAGTACGCGGCCATGTCCGACGTCGCTCCGGGATCGCTGATGGTGTTCGACCGGATGAAAGCACTCGATTTGATCGACTGAAGCGCGTATGTTGGTTGTCGAGAGAACGTACGTTCTCCACAGCCACCGCGAAGGAGTCCTCTATGACGAACCTGTCCCAGAAAGCCACCACCCTGCTCGAGCTGCACCAGCCCGGAAACCCGGTCGTCCTGCCGACCGTCTGGGACGCCTGGTCCGCAAACCTGGCCGTGTCCGCAGGCTTCACCGCGCTGACCGTCGGAAGCCACCCCGTCGCCGATTCCATCGGCAAGCCCGACAACGAAGGCATGACCTTCGACGAACTGCTCGCCCGCATCTCGCAGATTTCCGTAGCCGTCGACGTGCCGCTGTCGGTCGACATCGAATCCGGCTACGGCGAGGACCCCAAGCGACTGATCGACGGACTGATCTCCGTCGGAGCCGTCGGCCTCAACATCGAGGACACCGTGCACAGCGAAGGCGGCCGCCTCCGCGAAGCACAGGAACATGCCGACTTCGTCGGAGCACTGCGCGCCGCGTCCGACGCCACCGACGTGCACGTGGTCATCAACGCCCGCACCGACCTGTTCGTCAAGGCCATCGGCGACGAGAGCGACCGCGTCGAGCGCGCCATCGCACGCCTGAAGCTGTGCGCCGCAGCCGGAGCCGACTCGCTCTACCCCGTCGGATTCCACAACGACGCCGACTACAAGCGTCTCGCCGAGGAACTCCCACTGCCCATCAACGCCATCGCCAACCCGGCCGAGGGCGACCTGTCGCACTTCGCATCCCTCGGCGTCGGACGTATCAGCTTCGGGCCGATCTTCCAGATGGAGCTGGCCAAGCGGGCAGAGGAGATCCTCGGCCGCTGGAAGTGAGTGCCTCCGGCAGTGGTGCGGTCGAGTGCCGCAGGCTCCACTCCTGCCACTAGGCATTCCCGTAGGCCTGCAGATGCGCCACCTGCTCGGGATCGAGTGACGGCTTCACCGTCGCCCGAGCGGCGGCGACATCGGCGGCGGTGACGTCGGCTGCATCCATCGACCGACGCATCGCCGTCAACGCGGCCTCGCGCAGCAATGCTGCGCAATCGGCCGCGGAGTAGCCCTCGAGATCGCGCGCCAACGACTCCAGATCCACGTCTTCGGCGAGCGGGATGGATTTGCCCGACGCCTTCAGGATGTCCACGCGGGCATCGGAATCCGGCGGTGGCACGAACACCAGGCGCTCGAGTCGGCCGGGCCGGAGCAGTGCGGGATCGATCAGATCGGGTCGGTTGGTTGCCCCGAGTACGACGACGTCGCGCAACGGTTCGACGCCGTCGAGTTCGGTCAGCAGCGCCGCGACGACCCGATCGCCGACGCCGGAATCCGAACTCTGGCCGCGTTGGGGCACGAGCGCATCCACCTCGTCGAGAAAGATCAGCGACGGAGCGGAATCGCGGGCACGCTGAAAGAGTTCTCGGACAGCCTTTTCCGAGGAGCCGACCCACTTGTCCATCAGTTCTGCGCCCTTGACCGAGTGCACGCTGAGCTGCCCGGAACTGGCGAGTGCCCGTACGAGGAACGTCTTGCCGCAGCCGGGCGGACCGTACAGCAGAACTCCTCGCGGAGGCTCGATTCCCAAGCGCGCGAACGAATCCGGGTGTCGCAGCGGCCACAGCACCGCCTCGGTGAGTGCCTGCTTGGTTTCGACCATGTCGCCGACGTCCTCGAGCGTGAGACTGCCGATGGCCAGTTCTTCGCTCCCCGAACGTGACAGTGGGCGTATCACCTGAAGAGCGCCCACCAGATCGTCCTGCGTCAACGAGGCCGCGGCCGAATCGTTCGATGCGCGCGCCGCCGCTCGCAGCGCCGCCTCCCGCGTCAGTGCAGCCAGATCGGCGACCACAAAACCCGGTGTCCGTGACGCGATCTCGCCCAGATCGACGTCGCCCTGCGGAACCTTGCGGAGCAGGTGCTCGAGCAATCCCTTGCGCCCCGCCGCGTCGGGCAAGGTCAGGGTGAGCTCACGATCGCACAGGTCCTGACCGCGCAGTCTGGGATCGGTTGCCTCCGGATGAGCCGTCGTCGCGATCAGGGCCAGGCCGGGAGTGTCGACGGCCCGGCGCAGTACGTCGAGGACGAACGTGGACGCCGGTTCGGGATCCGAGGGCAGCAACGCGTCGACATCGGTGATGAGCAGAACTCCCGAACCCGCGAGCTGGTCGACCGCCGCGGTGACCCGATCGACCCGGGCCGACGCCTCGAATGCACCGATCGACGGTCCGTCCAGCACGACGCATGCGCGTTCGCCGACGACCGCCCGCGCCAACGTCGCCTTGCCGACCCCGCCCGGTCCGGTGATCAACACCCCCAGATGCGGCGATGCGCCGAGCGTCGCCAACAACTCCGACTCGTCCAACGCCAGCCGTAGCCACTCGGTGAGCTTGGACTGTTGGGCGCTGACTCCCACCAGATCGGCCACGCTCACCGGTGGTGCCGCGGTCTTCGGCGCGGGAACCGACGCTGCCGGTGCCTGGACAGCGGTGACGGTGCCGTTGCCCCACCCGACCGCCGAATTGGGCTGCACACTCACCGGCCCACCCGACGGATCGACGGCCGAGACCGTCAGCAACTCGGTGGTCCAGGCAACCCCGAATGTCCTCGACAGCGCCTGCGTCGCCGAAGTGGTCGAGGTGCCGGGCCCGAGATCGCGGGGGAGGAGCGAGACCGTGTCGCCCACCGTCAGCACCTTGCCCAGCAACGCTTGCCGCAGGGTGGCGTCGGAGATGGAACCGGTGGCGAGCGACGAGCCTGTCACCGTGACGGTCCTTGCCCCGTAGACCGTGACGGGTCCTACTGCGACAGAAGCATTTTCGCGAAGTCCGGTGTTGGAGAGGGTCACGTCGTCCAGTAATGCGGTGCCCTGAGGTGACCCATCGGGAGCCGCGGCGACGACGGCGGCCGTGCGACGAGAACCGATGAGCGACACCGCATCCCACTCCCGCAGGCCCAGAGCCGCGAGCACTTCCGGATGCAGGCGCACGACGCCGCGTCGGGCATCGGCCGCCGAGGTGTTGAGGCGTGCAGTGAGAACGAGCTCAGGCGTCGTCGAGCGAGATTCGGTCACACGGTCAACAGTAGCGGCGAGACACTAACTGCGAGGTCGACGCAGTCCCAGACGAGCCTGCGACCGCCGATTGTTACCCGGCGCGCGGCGGATGGCCCGACGCTCGGCGCGGCGCTCGGCCGGCTTGGCGTCCCACGTGTACGGACGCGCGGCAGTCCAACGCTGCGAGCGCACCGCGAACGGGATGTGCACCAGGTAGGCCAGCACCAAGCCCATCAGCAGAATCAGCGGGAAGGTGATGAGCGCGGCAGCGAGCAGCGCAACCAGCACCAGCAGGATCGCGGCCAGCCGCGGCGGCACCGAGACGGTCTTGAGCGCCAACGTGGGGATGCGGCTGACGATCAGACCGGCGGTGAGGATCGCCCAACCGGCAACGACGTAGAACGAGGCCCACCAGCCGTCACCGAATTGCTCGAAGCCCGCGATCGGTGCCATGGCGATCAGCGCTCCGGCGGGGGCGGGAACTCCGGTGAAGTACTCGCGCGCGTAGGCAGGAGTGTCGTCCTCGTCGAGCAGAGTGTTGAAGCGCGCGAGGCGGAGCACGATGCTCACCGCGTAGACCAACGCCACGATCCAGCCGCCGCTGCTGCCCTCGAGCAGCGTCACGTACAGCACCAGTGCCGGGGCCACACCGAACGAGATGGCGTCGGACAGCGAGTCCAGTTCGGCACCGATCTTGCTGGTGGCGTCGAGCAATCGGGCGATGCGACCGTCCAACGCGTCGAGGATCGCCGCGGCACCGATCATGGCGAGCGCGGTGCCGAGCTGGCCGTCGAGAGCGAACTTGACCGCGGACAGGCCGGAGCACAACGCGAGGATCGTGACGACGGACGGCAGCAGACGGATGGCAGCGGGCGGCTTGGCGCGTCTGGTGATCATGTCGGCTTCTACTGCGGAAGCTCGGCGAGGACCGTCTCGGCACCGACCGCACGTTGGCCGCGTTCGACCAGCAGTGTGGTGCCTGCGGGGAAGTAGGTGTCCACGCGGGACCCGAATCGGATCAGGCCGTAGGTGTCGCCGATCGACAGTGCGTCGCCGACCTTCGCGTTGTTGATGATGCGTCGAGCGATGAGGCCGGCGATCTGCACGACAGCGACGTCGTGTCCCGAGTCGGTCCTGATGTGCATGCTGTTGCGCTCGTTGACCTCGCTGGCCTCGGCCAGGTCCGCGGATTTGAACTGGCCACGGCGGTGTACGACCTCGACCACTCGACCGGCAACGGGAACGCGCTGCACGTGGACGTCGAGAACCGAGAGGAAAATGCTCACGCGCGGGACCGGCTGCGAGCCCAGATCGAGCTCGGCAGGCGGCACGGCGGTGTCGACGAGCGTGACCAGACCGTCGGCGGGAGCGACGACGACGCCGGGGCGATTCGGCGGCACTCGCGACGGGTGGCGGAAGAAGGTGGCGCAGGCTCCGGCGGCGACGAGACCGGCGTTGCGGACCCACTTGGAGCGGCGGCCGAGAACTGCGACGGCGAGCGGACCGCCGACGAACGGCAGGCCGGCGGGGTGTAGCGGTGGAACCGTTTCACGAACCAAATCGACGATGTGAGCCACTCCGGTGCGGGGCGGTTGACCAATCGGGGCGGGACGGCGTGCCACGGTCTCCTCTAACTGTCGGCGACTGTACTTGTCGGCAATAACGGGTGCTGGCAGTTCATGGTGCTGAAAGCGAATCATGCGTCGAACGCACGACTGCCGAGGCCCTCACAGCGTACGTGAGGTGCCCCGGCAGGCGAGAGGTGCGAGTCGATCAGACGCGGCTGCGGCCCGTCACGAGCTTGACCAGGAACAGCAGGATGCACGCGCCGATGAGGCAGGTGATGAAGCTGAAGATGATTCCGCCGCCCTCGACGTCGAGGAAGGTGCTGAGCAGGAAGCCGCCCAGGAGGCCGCCGACGATGCCGACGACGATGTTCAGGATGATGCCCATCTGAGCATCCGTCTTCATGATCTTGCTACCGATCCAGCCGGCCAGTCCGCCGATGATGATCCAGCCTACAAATCCGAGTCCCAACATAGGGTGCCCCCACTTTCCGTTTCGATTCTGTTGCTTGTCGAAACGACGGATGCCCATGGGAAACGAACCTGAAACATTCCTGAGAAAAGTAATTTCTAGCTCGACTTTTCACTTTCCGTCTTGATGCGACGCAGAGTCTTGTTCATACCGTCGATCAACTCGACGTCGAACTCGTCGATCCCGCCGAGGACCCGCTTGACCAACAGCGACGACACTGCCGACGTGCCGCTGGGGGCTTCCCGCTTCTCGACGACGGTCGTTCCGGTCGCGGTGGGGGTGAGGGTGTAGGACCAGATCGTCTTGTTCTCGACGACGCGGAAAGCGAGTTGTCGGTTGGGCTCGAAGGTGACGACCTTGGAGGTGGTCGGCCAGACGAGCATCCCCTTGCGATTGATGTTGAGCGTCTTGGTGCCCTTGCCGACCGGTCCGCCGAAGACCTTCATCTTCTTGCACTGCGGGCTCCACTCACCCATGCGCTGCAGGTCCGAGACGATGGACCACACGGTCTCGGGGCTCGCGGCGATGTCGATCGTGGCTTCGAGGGTCTTGCTCAACGTGGGCCTCCAGGTAGTGAAGTAAATGCAACTGACTGTCACACTCAATCGTGCGCATCCTATGTGTCAACGGACACAATTGACCAGGCAGGTGAGTGATAACTCGCAGCAGGCTCCACTCCCGCTCAATTAGGTCGTTCCGCAGGCTCCACTCCCGCTCACATGCGAGCGAAGCGAGCCAGGACGAACGCGTAGAGCCCGTAGAGCGCGATGCCCACTCCGGCGAGGATCAGCAGAACCTGTCCGTAGGGCTGCGAGCCGAGGGTCTTGAGAGCACCGTCGATGCCGGTGGCCTTCGACGGATCGGATTGCAGAACGGCCACCACGACGAGGAGTCCGGCTCCGACCAGGGCAGTGCCCTTGGCGGCGTATCCGGCGATGCCGAGTTTGACGACGGCCCCGCTCTGGTGCCCTTCGAGATCGTCGAGGAAGTTCTTCGAAACGCCCTTGTAGACGTGATATCCACCGACTCCGATGACCACGAGCGCGATGGCGATGAGCACGAGCTTGCCGCCGCCCGATTCCATCAGTCGCGCGGACCAGCCGGCGTTCTGTTGTCCGCTGGACTTGCCCGAGCCGGTGGCGAAACCGTAGGTCGAGAACGCGAACGCGATGTAGACGACGGCCAGCGCGGCCGCTTTGAGGCGGTCCATCGCACTCCCGGCGTCGGCGTCGGATTTCTTGCCGACGATGGCTTCGACGATGCGCCACAGTGCCAGCGCCACGAAGGCGACCACCGCCACCCAGAGCGCGATCTTTCCGCCCGGCTTCTCGGCCAGCTCGGCGAGTGCACCGGACTGGTCTGCGTTGCCTGCCTGACCGAACGCCAACCGGATGGCGATGTAGCCGATGAGGATGTGCAGCACTCCACTGACGAAGTGGCCGCCTCGCGCCGCTTTTTCGAATGCTCCGTTGTTCTGCACGGAACTGGCCACAGAATTTCCCGACGTGTTCACGAACGTTCCCCGATCAGTAGATTGGGCAGCCGTTTACCCCGACCGTAGGCCGAGGAAACTGTCTCGCGCGGCAAAACGCCGCACGAGATCCCACCGCGGCGTTAACACCGGGCGGACACTGATCGATGTAGCAAGCGGAGTGTCGGGACCAACGAAGAAATTGTTCGGAGTGATCCACCGTGAAATTACAGTCGATAATGCGTCGTACCAGCAGTGATCTGCCCCTGTTGAAGACCGCCAGGATGAGTGGCAGCCCGCGTACCTGGCCGGCCGAGAAGCTCGAGCGGCTGCTCACCCCGCAAGAAATCGATCTGATTCGACGCGGCCGAATCTGACCCCGCTGTTCCCAGGCTCGACGCCACCACTGGCCTCCCATAACCGGCCCGGTGGTGGCATGCTCGAAGGGTTGACGAGCACCAGTCCTGGAGGGTCATGAAACCGGTCATTCTCAGCGTCGACGACGATCCCGGAGTGTCGAGATCGGTCGCCCGCGATCTGCGTCGTCGCTATGGGGAGCAGTACCGCATCGTGCGCGCGGAGTCCGGTGCCGGGGCGCTCGACGCCCTGAAGGAACTCGCGCTGCGCGGCACCCCGGTCGCCATTCTGTTGGCCGACTACCGCATGCCGCAGATGAGCGGCATGGAATTTCTCGAGCAGGCCATGGACATCTTCCCGACGGCCCGTCGCATCCTTCTCACCGCATACGCGGACACCGACGCTGCGATCGACGCGATCAATGTCATCGACCTCGACTACTACCTGCTCAAGCCGTGGGATCCGCCCGAGGAAAAGCTCTACCCCGTGCTCGACGCCCAACTCGAGGCCTGGTGTGCGTACGACCACCGGGCCGTCGAGGACACCAAGATCATCGGCCATCGTTGGTCCGCGCGCTCGTCGGAGATCCGTGAGTTTCTCGCTCGCAATCAGCTGCCGTATCGCTGGTACATGTCCGACGAGTCCGAGGGTGCACGGCTGCTGGCGGCCGCCGGTGTGGACGGAAGCCGCTTGCCGGTGGTCATCACCACCGAGGGCGATGCGTTGATCGAACCGTCCGATGCCGAGCTGGGCAATCGGCTCGGGTTGACGGTGTCTCCGTCCGAGGAGTTCTACGACCTGGTCGTCATCGGCGGCGGACCGGCGGGACTCGGAGCTGCGCTCTACGGTGCCTCGGAGGGCCTGCGGACGACCCTGATCGAACGGACCGCCACCGGCGGTCAGGCCGGTCAGAGTTCGCGAATCGAGAACTACCTGGGCTTTCCCGACGGGGTGTCGGGCGCGCAGCTCGCCGAGCGGGCTCGGCGGCAGGCGTTGAAGTTCGGTGCCGAGGTGGTCACCACCCAGGACGTCGTCGGTCTGGAAACCAACGGTGCCGCGAGAACCGTTCGGTTCGCCGACGGCCGCAGCATCAGTGCGCAGACGATCATCCTGTCCACCGGTGTCGCCTATCGCCGGCTGGACGCACCCGGAATCGACGACTTCACCGGCCGAGGCGTGTTCTACGGGTCGGCGATGACCGAGGCGGCGCGGTGCGCCGAGCAGGACGTCTACATCGTGGGCGGCGCGAACTCGGCGGGCCAGGCGGCGGTGTATCTCTCGCGCGGGGCCAAGTCGGTGACCATTCTGATCAGGGCGTCTTCCCTCGAAGCGTCGATGTCGTACTACCTCATCAAACAGATCGAAGAGAATCCGAAGATCAGCGTTCGGCCGTGCACCGAGGTCGTGGGTGTGTCGGGCGACGGTCACCTCGAGTCGATCACGCTGCGCAACCGGGCAACCGACGAGACCGCGACCGTCGACGCGCAGTATCTGTTCCTGTTCATCGGGGCGGCACCGCGCACCGAGTGGCTCGACGGGGTGCTCGTGAGGGACGACCATGGATTTGTGGTCACCGGGCCGGATCTCGTCGTCGACGGGCGTGGGCCTGCCGGGTGGACGCCCACTCGCCTCCCGCATCACCTCGAGACGAGTGTGCCCGGTGTGTTCGCTGCCGGTGACGTACGGTCCGACTCGGCCAAACGCGTCGCGTCGGCAGTGGGAGAGGGAGCGATGGCCGTGATGCTGGTGCACAGATATCTGGCGAACCCGTGAATACACCCATATGTGATCCGGACGAATTGCGGACGCTGTTCCTGTTCGAGCAGCTCACCGACGCACAGTTGGCGGAGCTCTGTCGAGACGGGCGCATCGAAACGATCGAGCCGGGGCCGGTGTATGCGGAGGGTGATCCGGCGACGTGCTTCTACGTTCTGATGGACGGAGCCGTGGTGCTCTCGAAGCTCTCGGGCGGGGAGGATCTGGTGGTCAATCGCACCTCGCAGCGCGGGGTGTACGCGGGTGCGTGGCAGGCGTACCTGGGTGATCGGGTGCCGCAGACGTACCAGGGTTCGATGCGGGTGACCGAACGCTCCCGGTTCTTCGTGCTCGACGCCGAGTGCTTCGCGTCCATCGTGCGGGAGTGGTTCCCGATGGCGTTGCATCTGCTCGAGGGATTGTTCTTCGGCAATCAGAACACCAAGCAGATAGTCGAACAGCGAGAACGCTTGTTGGCGTTGGGTTCTCTGTCGGCCGGGTTGACGCACGAGCTGAACAATCCGGCGGCGGCTGCGGTGCGGGCGACATCGGCGTTGCGTGATCGGGTGGCGCACATGCGGCAGAAGTTGGCGATGATCGCCGGTGGCACTCTCGATCGCGGCAGCATGGCGCATCTGGTCGGACTGCAGAACGAGGCCGTGGAGCTGGTGGCCAAGGCTCCGAAGCTGACCGCGATGGAGGCGTCGGACCGCGAGGACGAACTCGGAGAATGGTTCGAGGACAAGGGCATCGGCGACGGTTGGGATCTGGCTCCGACGTTCGTCTCGGCCGGTCTCGATGTTCCGTGGCTCGACCGGGTCGCGGCGACGGTCGACGATCCGACGATGCTCGAGGGTGCGATCCGGTGGCTCAACTACACCGTCGAAACCGAGTTGCTGATGAACGAGATCGCAGATTCGACCACCCGGATCTCCACGCTCGTCGGTGCCGCGAAGCAGTATTCGCAGATGGATCGTGCGCCGTACCGAACGGTGGATGTGCGCAAACTGCTCGACAGCACGCTGATCATGTTGGGCCGCAACATCGGTGACGACATCACGGTGGTCAAGGACTACGACCCCGCGGTGCCGCCCATCCCGGCCTATGCAGCCGAACTGAACCAGGTGTGGACCAATCTGATCGACAATGCCGTGCAGGCGATGGGATCAGGAGTGCAGCCTGCAGGAACGACTGAGAAGGCGAGGGGCACACTGACGGTGCGGACGTTCTTGGACGAGGATCAGGTTCAGATCGAGATCTGCGATACCGGACCCGGTGTGCCGCAGGAGATTCGGTCGCGCATTTTCGAGCCGTTCTTCACCACCAAGCCGGTCGGCGAAGGCACCGGTCTCGGCCTGGACATCTCGTGGCGCATCGTGGTGAACAAGCATCAGGGTGAGCTGCGAGTGGTGTCCGAACCCGGTGACACGCGATTCATCGTGCGGCTACCCGTCAACCCGGCGACAGAGGAGGCATCATGACCATCGAAGGCATCGATCCGCAGGTACCACCGTCGGGACCGGGGTGTGTGGAGTGCACGCAGACGCAGGGTTGGTGGGTGCATCTGCGGCGGTGTGCTCAGTGCGGGCACATCGGGTGTTGTGATTCCTCGCCCTCCCAGCACGCCAGCAAACACGCCGAGTCCACCCGGCACCAGTTCGTGCGGAGCTACGAGCCCGGCGAGGACTGGTTCTACAACTACGCCGACGAGCAGATGTACGACGGGCCGGAATTGGCCCCACCGCAACATCATCCACTCGATCAGACGGTTCCCGGTCCGCGTGAGCGGGTGCCGTCGAACTGGCAGAGCCTGATCAATTGAACGCGAACCTGACGCGACCCACCGAGGTGTCGGCCGCGGATTTCCTGGCGGCCGTGGAGCACCCGGTTCGCCGTGCGGACGGTCTCGTTCTTGCGGAGATGATGGGTCGGGTGACCGGGGAGCCGGCAGTGATGTGGGGGCCGACGATGGTGGGTTTCGGTTCCTACCGGTACGCCACGGACAGTGGTCGTCGGGGCGAGTGTTTTGTCGTCGGGTTCTCTCCGCGAAAGGCGAGTCTGTCGCTGTACGGCACGACGTACGCCCCGGAATCGGATTCTCTGCTCGAACAGGTGGGAAAGCACAAGCGAGGCGCAGGTTGCCTGTACGTGAACAAGCTCGCCGATGTGGACATAGCGATTCTCGAGCAACTGGTGGCATACAACTACCCGTACATACTGGGTAACCTCGCGTCATGACCTTGATCGCGGAGGACCTGCTGCTGTTGTTGCTCGACGACGACTCGGGCAAGCCGCTGGCCGACAGCACGAAGTTGCCGCGGGTACTGGCGGGTGCGTTGGTGGTCGAGCTCGCGATGAGCGGATCGCTGCGCATCACCGGTCCCGACGAGGAGATCAAGAAGGATCATGTGGTCGTCGCAGGCTCCACGACCGAAGCTCCGAGTGACCCGGCGTTGCGTCGGGTGTTCGATCTGGTCGCGTCGGCGTCGCGGCCGATGAAGCCCCAGAAGGTGATCGAGAAATCGCAGAAGAATGTGGCGAAGGAACTGGCTGCGCGTCTCGTCGCACAGGGCTTCGTGACCGAGAAGAAGGACAAGGTGTGGGGATTGTTCCCGACGACGACGTGGCCTGCTCGTGACACCTCGCACGAGAAGGTGTTGCGAGATGCCCTGCGCAGCGCGCTGGTCGACGGGACGACGCCGTCGCCCCACACGGCCGCGTTGATCTCGTTGATCTCGGCGGTCGATCTGACGCACAAGGTGATCGTGGACGCGGACAAGAAGCAGCTGAAGCACCGTGCGAAGCAGATCGCCGAAGGAGAGTGGGCCGGCGCGGCTGTGCGCAAGGCCGTCTCGGATGTGAACGCCGCGGTGATGGCCGCGGTGATGGTGCCCGTCATCGTGTCGACCACGAGCAGCTGAAGGCCAGGTCATGAGTAGAAGCGTTGCAATTCTCTTGTTCGACGATGTCGAGGTACTCGACGCGTGCGGTCCGTTCGAGGTGTTCTCGGTTGCCAATCGGGTGGCCGAACGCGCCGGTGGCGCAGCGCCTTTCGAGGTGACGCTCGTCGGAATCGACGACAGGGCGGTCGTTGCTCGGGGCGGAATGAGGATCGGCGTCGACACCACGATCGACGATCCGCGGGGATACGACGTCGTCGTGGTGCCGGGCGGTGTCGTCGATGCGGTCTCGGCCGACAGCCGGGTTCTGCAGTGGTTGAAGCGACTTCGGTCCGACGCCGAGTTGGTGGCCTCGGTGTGCACGGGTGCTTTCGTACTGGCGGCGGCGGGACTGCTCGATGCTCGACCCGTCACCACGCACTGGGAAGACCTGGAATTGCTACGGGAACGATGGCCTGCGCTCACCGTGCACGAGGGTGTTCGGTACGTCGACCACGGTGATCTGGCGACGTCCGCCGGAATCAGTGCCGGTCTGGATCTGGCGTTGCATCTGGTCGCGCGGTGGGCGGGAGCGGATCACGCTCTCGCCACCGCGGGCCAGATGGACTACGACTGGTCAGGCGCTGAGCACCCGTAGGACGAGCGCGACGACGGCGAACACGGCCAGGCCTGCGGCCGGTGCGAATTCCTTGTCCTTGATCCGCACGTGCGCGGCGACGGCACCGACGAAGTAGAGGATGACGCCGACGGCAGCGGCGACGCCGATGGGCCAGACGTACAGGCCGACCAGGAGGCCGACGGCTCCGAGTAGTTCCGCGTAGGCGAGCCACGGAATCTTCTCGGCGGGAACGCCGACCTGCTCGAGCATCGGGACGACGGATGGGTTCTTCGTCAGTTTCCCGATAGCGGAGAACGTGAGTGCCACGGCGAGCAACACCGAGACGATGACGGTTGCGATGAACATGAGTCCCGCTTTCATTTCTGAGGCCACTAGTAATTCAGAAGCAGCGAGTCGGACTGTAGCACCCTCGGTAGGGTGGAGCCATGGCAACGAATGGAGAGATCGATGATCCGCGTGCCTGCGACGGAGCGCTGACGAAAGCCTTCGGCTTCCTCGGCAAGAGGTGGAACGGAATTCTTCTTGCGACGCTGATGAACGGGCCGATGGGATTCTCGGACCTGCGTCGTGCCGTCGGTGGTATCAGTGATTCGGTGTTGTCCGAGCGACTCGGAGAACTCGCCAAGGCAGGGCTGGTGGCGCGCACCGTCGACGACGGGCCGCCCATCTCGGTGGAATACAGCCTCACGCGATCCGGCGAGGCGCTGCTGCCGTCACTGCAGGCGCTGACCGAGTGGTCCTCGAAAAACCTCTGACCCCCGCGAGAGGCTCGCGAGGGTCAGAGTGTGGTGGAGACGGGTCAGCCGGGGTGGTTGCTGTCTTTCTGCCCCTCGGCCGAGTCGGCGAACTCCTGAGTGTCGAACACTTCGCCGCCGAGTGGGTCGACCGGAGCGTTGTCTCCGGAGTATTCGACTGCACCGGTCTCGGGATGAACCTCGAGCTGTTCGGTGGAGACCTCGTGCACCGCGAGTACGACGCTTCCGTCGGAGCGCGAGGATGTCAGTCCCTCCCGTGAGGGTGCCAGTCCGGAGAACGTACTCGAGATCCCGGCCGTCGCTCGCTTTCGAGGCGCGGCAGGCGTGGCAACCGTCGGTTCGTCGCCTGCGACGTCCGAGGTGGTGGTCACGCGTACGTACCGCGGTGTGGTGGCGACGTCGTAGCGGAAAGCCTTGAGCATCGACACACAGGCGAGTACCAGCACCACCGAGAACGGCACGGCCGTGGCTATCGACATCGTCTGCAACGCCGTCAGTGAACTCGTTCCACCGACGAGCAGCAGCACTGCCGCCGCGATGCCTTGCAGTACGGCCCAGTAGACCCGGGTGATCTTCGGCGTTTCCAGTTCGCCGCCGGTCGAGAGAATGTCGATGACCAACGATCCCGAGTCCGAGGACGTCACGAAGAAGAACACGATGACCGCGATGGCGATGACGCTGGTGATCGCGGCGATCGGGAGGCCGTCGAGCACCTGGAACAGGCTGGTGTTGGTGTTCACCGCGCCCTCGGCGTCGAGCAGATCTCCCTCGTTGCGCTGCCGGAGGATGCCGGTGTCGCCGAAGATGGTGAACCACAGCGACCCGACGATGGTCGGAGCCAGCAGCACGCCGAACACGAATTCACGAATGGTGCGGCCACGGGAGATGCGCGCGATGAACATGCCGACGAACGGTGCCCAGCTCATCCACCAACCCCAGTAGAAGATGGTCCAGCCGCCGGCCCACCCGTCGTCGGAGAACGGTGAGGTGCGCAGCGCCAGCTCGGGCAGCGCCTGAACGTAGCCGCCGAGGTTCTGCACCCAGGACTGCATCAGGAACAGCGTCGGACCCAGGAGCAGTACGAACAGGGCCAGCGCAGCCGCGAGGCCCATGTTGATGTTGGAGAGCCACTTCAGACCCTTGGAGACGCCACTGACCACAGAGAAGGTGGCGATGCCGGTGATCGCGGCAATGAGCACGATGACGAACCAGTTGGTGGTCTCGACCCAGCCGAGATACTCCAGCCCGGCCGAGATCTGCTGGACGCCGAACCCGAGCGAGGTCGCGACGCCGAACAGGGTGCCCACGATGGCGACGGTGTCGATGGTGTGACCGATCGGACCCTCGATGCGCTTGCGGCCGAGCAGCGGCTCGAGCAACCAGCGGACGGTCAGCGGACGACCCTTGCGGTAGGTCATGTACGCCATGCCGAGTCCGACGACGACGTAGATCGCCCAGGCGTGCAGGCCCCAGTGGAACAGTGTGAGTTCCATCGCCTGACGCGCGGAGGCGTCGGTGCTGCCGGGGATGCCACCGGCTTCGGGCGGCGTCACGTAGTGCGAGAGCGGCTCGGCGACGCCGTAGAACACCAGGCCGATGCCCATGCCGGCACTGAACAGCATGGCGAACCAGGACAGGACGCCGAACTCGGGCTTCTCGTCGTCTCGGCCGAGGCGGATGTTGCCCACTCGGCTCAATCCGCAGTACAGGGCGAACAGCACAAAACCGGTGGCGGCCAGGATGTACCACCAGCCGACGCCTGCGGTGATGGCCTCGTTCAGTTTCTCGAACGAATCCGCCGCCGTGCTCGCGTAGACCACGGAGAAGGCGATCATCACGAAGATGATGATCGATGCGGGGACGAAAACCGGTTTGAGCAGGCCGCCCCAGGCTTCTTTTATTGCTTTCACTTACTTGACTTCCTTACAACTCGAGTCACCGTAATCGGCTGACCACTATCGGTTTGCCGTTCTTTTTCTCTTGTTTCGGTCAAGTACCGGTAATCACCATAAACGACATCGGTGCAGGTGACGAAACGTGTGAGGGCTGCCGAACTGGGAAACGGGCGAACGTGTGGTTTCTGCCGAGTCGCCCCGAACGGTCGAACGGACTACAGTTCTGCCGATGCTGCGGACATGTCCGGTTGTGTCACCCCCCGTATTTCGCGGCGTGAACAATGTTGTGCGGCAGGTGATTCGGTGACCAGTCGATTGCAGCCGGGTTCGGAGTTCGCCGGCTTTCGGGTCCAGCGCCGCCTCGGGGTCGGCGGTATGAGCGAGGTGTATCTGGTTCTCGGGCGCGGCCACGACCGGCTCGAGGCCCTCAAGATCCTGGACCGGGAGGCGTCGCGATCGCCGAGGTTGCGCAACAAGTTTCGGATGGAAGCGACCGTCGCCACCCAATTGGTGCACCCGAACATCGTGTCGGTGCACGAGCACGGTGAGTTCGAGCACCAACTGTGGATGTCCATGCACTACGTGGACGGCTACAGCGCCGCGCGGCTCGTCGCCCGCGGCCAGATCGCGCTCGACGTCTCCCGGGTGGCGCGCATCGTCGCGGAGGTGGCCAAAGGGCTCGACTACGCCCACTCGCAGGGCGTCGTGCATCGGGACGTCAAGCCCGCGAACATCCTCATCTCCACCGAGCGAATCGACGGTTACGAGCAGGTGTTGTTGTCGGACTGGGGAATTGCGCGCCTGCTGGGTGATTCGACCCCGCTCGCTGCAGGCGGGACGGTGCTGGCATCCATCCCGTACGCGGCACCGGAACTGCTTCGCGGGGGAGTGTTGAGTGCGCAGACCGACGTCTACGGGCTGGGGGCGACGCTCGTCGAACTGGCGACCGGCCGGACGCCGTATCCGCTGGCCACGCCGTTGGCCATCACCGCAGCGCATCTCACGGCCGAGCCGCCGTCGGTGACCCGTCGTCGACGCTCGTTGCCGCGGGGGCTCGACGCGGTGGTCGCGCGGGCGTTGGCGAAGGATCCGTCGGATCGTTTCGAGACCTGCGTCGCACTCAGCGACGCGGTGGCGGCAGCGGTGGCCGCAGGAGTTCCGGAACCGCCGCCGCGGCGGTCGCCGTTCACGAGGTCGCGCTGGCTCAAATTTTCTTGACCGATCGTTCTTGACTGATCGGTCATCAATCTGCCATCCTCGATGCATGGGACGAACCAGAAGCTTCGACGAGGCGACCGTCGTCGCGTCTGCCGCCGAGCAGTTTCGATCCAACGGTTACGAGGGAACGTCCCTGGACGATCTGCTGCGTGCCACGGGACTGCATCGCGGCAGTCTCTACCAGGCGTTCGGCAGCAAGCGAGGATTGTTCCTCGCTGCGTTGTCTCGGACCGAGTGGGATGTGGACCTAGTGCTCGTCGCATTGCTCGAACTCGCACCGTTCGACGACCATGTCCGCGAAATATGCTCCGGCACACTGCTCGACAGTGGCGTCGAGAACATTGCCCAGGTGCTCGGTGAACGTCTGCTGGGGCGGGCACGTATCGACCCGAACGCCGCAATCGAAGGAGAACGCCAATGAATTCCGTGACGGTGGTCGACGGCACCCTGATCGTCGAACCGAGGGGACTGGACAAGCTGTGGTCGTTCACCCGTCGTCTCGAGATCCCCCTCGCGCACGTACGCGGTGCTACCCACGACCCGGGAGCGAGCAAGGAGCCCAAAGGGATTCGAGCGCCGGGGCTCGGACTGCCGGGAAAGACCGCGGGCACGTTCCACCGCGACGGCGTCAAGACGTTCTACAACGTCACCGGCAGTGCCGACACGATCGTCATCGAACTCGACCAGCAGGAGTATCAGCGGCTGATTCTGACGGTGGAGGATCCGCGTGCGGTGGTGCAGCTGATCAACAACGCCGCAGCGGCCGCGTGACGGGGCACCGGTCCTCGGGCCCCGTCACGCGTGGGGCTACTCCTCCGGTTCGGTCGGGCGGTTGGCCACCACCGGGTACTGGCCGGTGTAGCCGAGGCGTTCCTCGGCGACGGTGAGCACCTTGGTGCGCACCAGGAACCAGCCGCCGATCAGTGCCGGGATGATGACAACAAGAGTGGCGATGGTCCACGAGCCGATCGGGGCGTCGAAGGCCATCAGCACCAGCACGCCGAACAGGAACACCAGCGTCGCGTAGCTGGTGTACGGCGCTCCGAACAGGCGGAACTTGGGCCGCTCCACGATGCCCTTCTTGGACCAGCGGTACAGCTGGATCTGGCACAACACGATGGTGGCCCAGCTGGCGATGATGCCCAGTGCAGACATGTTCAGCACGATCTCGAACGCCTCGCCGGGGGCGATGGCGTTGAGCGCGACACCGAACAGCGTGATGAAACAGGTGAGCAGAATGCCGCCGAACGGCACTCCGCCCTTGGTCATCTTCTTGGTGAAGTCCGGCGCACTGCCGTTCATCGCCATCGACCGCAGGATGCGGCCGGTCGAGTACAGCCCGGCGTTCAGGGAAGACAGTGCCGCCGTGAGCACCACGATGTTCATGATGGTGCCCGCGCCGCCGAGGCCGATGCTCGAGAAGAACGTCACGAACGGGGAGGTACCGGACTGGTACGCGGTGTACGGCATCAACAATGCGAGCAGTACGAGCGAGCCGACGTAGAACAGAGCGATACGTGCGATGACCGAGTTGATCGCCCGCGGCATGATCTTCTCCGGGTTCTCGGTCTCACCGGCGGCGGTACCCACCAATTCCACTGCGGCATAGGCGAAAACAACACCCGAGATGACGATGACCAACGGCCACGCGCCCGACGGGAACAAGCCGCCGTTGTCGGTGATGAGACTGATGCCCGGCATCTGGGTACCGACGGGGATGCGGCCCGCGAGGAACACCACGCCCACGATCAGGAACGTCACCAACGCGATGACCTTGATGATCGCCGCCCAGAACTCCATCTCACCGAACCACTTGACCGACACGAGGTTCAGGCTCATGACGATGACGAGGGCGATCAACGCGATGACCCACTGCGGGATCACCTCGAAGCTGCCCCAGTAGTGCATGTACGTCGCGATGGCCGTCACGTCGACGATGGCCGTCATCGCCCAGTTCAGGAAGTACATCCAGCCCGCGACGAACGCTGCCTTCTCGCCGAAGAACTCGCGTGCGTACGAGACGAAGCTGCCCGAGGACGGGCGGTGCAGCACCAGCTCGCCGAGTGCGCGGAGGATGAAGAAGACGAAGATTCCACAGAGGGCGTAGGCGAGGAAGAGGCCGGGCCCGGCACTGGCGAGTCGTCCGCCCGCTCCGAGGAACAGGCCGGTGCCGATGGCACCGCCGATCGCGATCATCTGCAACTGACGAGGTTTGAGGCCCTTGTGGTAGCCCTCTTCCTCGTGGTCCATCGCCGAGTTGTCGTACGAAGTGTCGACCGTATCGGACATGTTTCGATCCTTACTGTCGGATTTGTAGGGTTTTGTCCGAATTTTTTGGCGTCGAAGCTGTTGTCACTCAACGGTATTGGCGTCGATGGTTCGATGCACAGTATTCGGATGTTAACAACGCGTACTGGTGTGAACAGTGCGTGACGAATGGCGTCTCGGTCGAGCATCTGCTCGAGGCATGCTTCGGGCGGTGGCGTCGGGAATGGGTGTCGTGGTGGTTCACCCCTCGGTCGGTACCAGTGGTCGACCTTGCACTCGCCATGGTCGAGTGCTAGAAATGCAGTTGGCACTCTCGACACGTGAGTGCCAGGTCGGGACACGGTGAGGCCGGGGAATCAACGACACCCCTGGTCGTCCGTCGCGGGCACCGAGCTCGGCCAGCAATGTGTCACCCCCAATCCGGAGGATCACTTCGCAATGGCCAAGATCATCGCGTTCGACGAAGAGGCACGCCGTGGCCTCGAGCGAGGCCTCAATGCCCTCGCCGACGCAGTAAAGGTGACGTTGGGCCCCAAGGGTCGCAACGTCGTACTCGAGAAGAAGTGGGGAGCTCCCACGATCACCAACGATGGTGTTTCCATCGCCAAGGAGATCGAGCTCGAAGATCCCTACGAGAAGATCGGTGCCGAGCTCGTCAAGGAGGTCGCCAAGAAGACCGACGACGTCGCAGGCGACGGCACCACCACCGCTACCGTTCTCGCTCAGGCACTCGTCCGTGAAGGCCTGCGCAACGTCGCAGCCGGCGCGAACCCGCTCGGCCTCAAGCGCGGCATCGAGAAGGCTGTTGCAGCCGTCACCGAGTCGCTGCTCGCGTCCGCCAAGGAGATCGACACCAAGGAGCAGATCGCTGCTACCGCTGGCATCTCCGCAGGCGACCCGTCCATCGGCGAGCTCATCGCCGAGGCAATGGACAAGGTCGGCAAGGAAGGCGTCATCACGGTCGAGGAGTCCAACACCTTCGGCCTGCAGCTCGAGCTCACCGAGGGCATGCGCTTCGACAAGGGCTACATCTCGGCGTACTTCGCCACCGATGCAGAGCGCCAGGAAGCCGTCCTCGAAGACGCGTACATCCTGCTCGTCAGCTCCAAGATCAGCACCGTCAAGGACCTGCTGCCCCTGCTGGAGAAGGTCATCCAGTCCGGCAAGCCGCTCGTCATCATCGCCGAGGACGTCGAGGGCGAAGCTCTCTCCACCCTCGTGGTGAACAAGATCCGTGGCACCTTCAAGTCCGTCGCCGTCAAGGCTCCCGGATTCGGTGACCGTCGCAAGGCGCAGCTCGCCGACATCGCCATCCTCACCGGTGGCGAGGTCATCAGCGAAGAGGTCGGCCTCTCCCTGGAGACCGCCGGACTCGAGCTGCTCGGTCAGGCACGCAAGGTCGTCATCACCAAGGACGAGACCACCATCGTCGAGGGCTCGGGAGATTCCGACGCCATCGCCGGTCGCGTCAACCAGATCCGCGCCGAGATCGAGAACTCCGATTCCGACTACGACCGCGAGAAGCTGCAGGAGCGCCTGGCCAAGCTGGCCGGTGGCGTTGCAGTCATCAAGGCCGGAGCGGCAACCGAGGTCGAGCTCAAGGAGCGCAAGCACCGCATCGAAGATGCCGTGCGTAACGCCAAGGCAGCCGTCGAAGAAGGCATCGTCGCCGGTGGCGGCGTGGCACTGCTCCAGGCAGCGCCCGCACTCGACAACCTCAAGCTCGACGGTGACGAGGCAACCGGCGTGAACATCGTTCGCGTCGCACTGTCCGCCCCGCTCAAGCAGATCGCATTCAACGCCGGCCTCGAGCCCGGCGTCGTTGCGGACAAGGTCTCCAACCTGCCCGCAGGTCACGGCCTCAACGCCGCGACCAACGAGTACGAGGACCTGCTCGCTGCAGGCATCAACGACCCGGTCAAGGTCACCCGCTCGGCACTGCAGAACGCAGCGTCCATCGCGGCTCTGTTCCTCACCACCGAGGCCGTCGTCGCCGACAAGCCCGAGAAGGCCGGAGCGCCCGCAGGCGATCCGACCGGTGGCATGGGCGGCATGGACTTCTGAGTCCCTTGTTGTACTGAAAACGCCCGACTCCGCTCCGCGGGGTCGGGCGTTTTTGCGTTCGAATCGGGTGCAACCAGCCGCGCTCAGCGCGGTCGGCTGCACCCGATTCTCGGTCATACCCGTCGGGTTTGTGGTTAGGGTCGGGCATGACTCGTATCCGCTCGATGGTCGCCGCAGTGGCCGTGACCGCGGCCTTGACGGGCTGCTCCACCTCGGGAACTGCCACGCCGGCGTCGGCACCGACGACTACGGAAGTCACTGTCACCACCGAGCGAGACGAGCCGACGTCCACGACGCCGACCACTACCTCGAGTAACGCCGAGCCGTACGTCGTCGGCAGCACTCGAGTCACCGGATCAACCGTGCGTGCGACCTACGACGTCGCGATTCCGCAGCTCAGTGGCGGGAATCCCGCCGTGACGGCGGAGTTCAACGAGTCGATGCGCGCCGCGCTCCAGGATCAGATCGATGGTGACTACGGGAACGACTTCGTCCTCAGCGACGGCTACTCGACGGGTACGACCTACGTCGGGCGGCGCGTGATCAGTGCCGAACAGATCACCGGTTGGATCGCCGTGCCGCCAGGAGCGCACGGTAATTCACTGATTGCGACCGTGACGATCGACGCCGACACCGCACAGCCGATCTCCCTCGGTGATGCTTTCACCGATCTCGACGCAGGCCTGGCCCGGCTGTCGGACCGAGCAGCGGCAATTCTTCCGACCACCAGCGCAGGCGAGAGTTTCGAGCGCTCGGGTATCGAGCCGACGGTGGCCAACTTCGCGAACTGGACCGCATCGCCGGAGGGAATGAAGATTCACTTCGGGGACTACCAGGTGGGTTCCTACAGCATCGGCCTCGTCACGATCACCGTGCCGTGGACCGACCTGTCCGATGTCCTCGCTCCCGGTATGCAGGCTGTTTTGAGTAGCTGAATCTCGGCGCACCCCGCAATGCGAGCATGGACCCATGATGATTCGTGCAGGGGTGCTGGATGTGGCCTACGACCGCGTCGGTGACCCGTCCGGTCGTTCGGTGGTGCTGATGCACGGGTTTCCGTACGACCCGCGCGGTTACGACGACGTCGGCAGGCTGCTCGCCGAATCCGGTTACGACGTGGTGGTGCCGTACCTACGCGGCTTCGGACCCACCCGGTTCGTCGACGCGGACACGATGCGCTCCGGTGAGCAGGCCGCGATCGGCCACGACCTGCGCGAGTTGATCCTCGCGCTGGAGCTGGACCAACCCATCGTCGCCGGCTACGACTGGGGCGGGCGAGCGGCGTGCGTCGTCGCCGCGCTGTGGCCCGAGTTGGTGTCGGGCCTGGTGAGCGTGTCCGGATATCTGGTGCAGAACATCGCCGCGGCCGTATCCACGCCCGTGCTGCCGCACCTCGAGAAGCGGTACTGGTATCAGTACTACCTGCACTCCGAGCGGGGCCGCGCCGGGCTCGCGGCCTACCGCACCGAGATCGCGCAGACACTGTGGACGGATTGGTCGCCGACCTGGAGGTTCGGCGATTCCGAATTCGCGGCCACCGCACCGTCGTTCGACAACCCCGACTTCGTGGACGTGTCCGTGCATTCCTACCGGCACCGATACGGGCTCGAGTCAGGGGACGCCGCCTATGCAGCCACCCAGGAGTTGCTGACGCAGCAACCGAGGATCACGGTGCCCACGGTCGTGATCGATCCGACCGAGGACACCGTCGCCTCGCTGTACGGCAGCCCGGACCACACGGCGCACTTCACCGACCTGATCGACGTTCGTCAGGTCGATTGCGGCCACAACCCGCCTCAGGAATTACCCGGGCAGTTCGCCGACGCCGTCGTGACTCTCGGCCAGGTGGTCCGGGATCGCGAAAGGGACTAGACGAACGAACTAGTCGACCGCGAGCTCGCCCAGTTCGTTCCAGTCGGTGCCGTCGACCTCTTGGCTGATGATCTTCGGGGTCTCCTGCAGGTACGGCGGGAGATCCTTCTGGGCCTGCTTGAAGTGATCCGAATTCACATGGGCGGCACCGGCATCGGGATCCTTGAATGCCTCCACCAGGACGTACTCGGTGGGGTCGTCGAGGGTGCGCGACCAGAAGTACCAGAGGCATCCCTCCTCGGCCTGGCATGCCTCGGTGAAGTCGCGTGAGATCTCGGGCCAGTTGTCGGCGTGCTCGGGCTTGACCTTGAACTTGGCGGTGATGAAGATCAACGTTGCTCCTCGTTGTTGGGGTTGAGTCGGTGGTTACTACCCGATTTCAGGGTACGAGAATCGCGCGGCCGCGAACCCGTCCGTTGTCGAGGTCGTCGATGGCACTCTGAAAGTCGTCCAGTGCGTAGGTCTGCGTATGCAGGTTCACGGCACCGCGCGCGGCGAGAGACATCAGATCGCACAGGTCGTTGTAGGACCCGACGAGGTTGCCGACGATGTTCTTCTCCGCCGACACCAGGTCGATGGTCGGCACGTCGACGTTCTCGCCGTAGCCGATCACGTGATAGTCCCCGGCCCGTCTGGTCATCGCCAATCCCTCTGCGGTGGAGCCATTTTCGCCGACGAAGTCGAGTACCACCTCGGCACCGAATCCGCCGGTGAGTTCCATGACCTGATCGACCTGACTGCCGTCGGCGACCACCGCGTGATCGGCGCCAAGGGTGAGGGCGAGCTTCACGGCGTCGGCGTTGCGGTCGATGACGATGAGCTCCGCGGGCGACAGTGCCTCGAGCACCTGGATACCGATGTGGCCGAGGCCACCTGCACCGATGACGACGCACTTGTCGCGTGGAGTCAGCCGTCGGGCTGCTTTGGCTGCGGCGTGATAGGCGGTCAGGCCGGCATCCGCGAGCGCGGCCACCGCGGACGGTTCGAGTGAGTCGTCGATCTTCACGACTGTCCTGGCGTTGGTCCGCAGATAGTCCGCGTACCCACCGTTGGTGTCGATGCCGGGGAAATCACTCGTCTCGCAGTGCACGTCGTCACCGGACCGGCAGGCCCGGCACAACCCGCACGTGACCAGCGGATGCAGGATCACCTTGTCGCCCTCGCGGACGTTGGTGACGGCCGAGCCGACCGCATGGACCCACCCGGCGTTCTCGTGCCCGATCGTGTACGGCAGTGTGACGCCGGACTTCTCGGCCCACTGTCCTTCGAGGATGTGCAGATCGGTACGGCACACGCCCGCGCCGCCGATCCTGACGATGACGTCGAGAGGGCCTCGAACCTCGGGAATCGGTACCTCGGTCATCTCCAGATTCTTGTGGTAGCCGACCACCTGGACGGCGCGCATCGTGCTCATCGTGACTCCTGTGTAGTGCTGTGCTGGACGGTGAGAGTGGTGAGGGGGATGAATGCGCCTTCCACGCGCGGTACCTGCTGCTCCTCCGACCCCGGGTAGCGGGTCTGCAGCAATCCGCGGCAGAAGTGGGCGTTGCCGTCGATCGAAACGCGGGTGGCGCGGGCGCGCCGCATCACCATCGTCAGATCTCCGGTGTGTGGTCGGCCGGTGTGATCGACCAGTGCGGGAGCGGCCGGATCGATCCTCAGGCCCAGCGCCTCTCGACGACGAAGCAGTGCGGTCGAGGTGCGATCGTCCGGAAGGTCTCCGAGAACCACTGCGGCCAAGTCGTTTTCGGTCGACTCGGGATTGGCACGCAACCATGCCATGAGCGAGCGTTCCATCGCCGCCACGTAGGCCTTGCGCCGAAACGTCGCGCGTAATTCCTCGAGGTCCTCCTCGGCCTCGTGTCCGAAGGTGCCGCGGTAGCCGGCGTCGGCGGCGAGGCCGGCATTGATCTTGTCCGAGTCGTGGTGATCGTCGAGTTCGACCAGCACCCGCTCGGTCCACGGCAACGCCGTCAGCACGTCCTTGGAGTCTCCCGCCATCAGGTACGCGAAATTCGGCGAACAGAACGACGTCGGCAGTCGAAGATGAACGTGCACTGTGCCGTCGTCGACCTCGAGAGATCGCACGAACCCGAGATCGGTGATGGGCTCGTCCAATTCGGGATCCAGGACGACGCCGAGCGCGGCGTAGGCCTCGTCGTGCCTCGACAGGGTTGCAACGACCGTCATCTCACACCGCCGCGAGATCGGCGCGCTCGGGCTGACGCGGTCCGGTCTCGGTCTCGTCGGCGTCGGGCAACTGCAGTTCTGCCGGGACCGGGATGTCGTAGAGCTTGGCGGCGTTCAAGCCCAGGACCTTCTTCTTCTGCTCGAGTGTGATCGGTGCGTATTCGTCCAGGGACTCGTGGATCTGGAAGTCGACGAATCCTTCGACCAGCCACTTGGGCGTCCACAATGCGTAATCGGAGGAGAAGAAGATGCGGTCCTCACCCAGCCAGTACAGCAGCTCACCCATGATCTGACCGAAGTACTTCGGCCGCGTGTGCATGAACGGAATGGCCACGGCGAGGCCGGCATACACGTTGGGTTCCTGGGTGGCGATCCAGCAGAAGTCTTCGAGTCGGGGCAGGCCGCAGTGTTCGACGACGAAGTTCAGATCGGTGAAGTCGGTCGCCACGTGGTCGACATCCGCGACATCGAACGCATCGCGGTCGAGCGGACGAATGGTCGGCCCCTTGTGCACGTGAATGTTCTTGATGCCGACCTCGCGGCACACCTCGAGGTAGCGCCGCGTCCAGTCGTCGTCGAGCTTGTAGCCGCGGGAGTCGCCGTGCCATTCGGCGGTGTAGAGCTTGACGCCTTTCAGCCCGAAGCGTTCTGCGTCGGCGCGCAGTTGGTCGAGGCCGCGTTCGCCGTTGCGCGGATCGAAGTGGTGGTTGTAGGTCAGCTTGTCCGGGTGCGCCGCGGCCAGCGCCGACGCCTCCTCGGTCTGCCCGAACCCGTTGTTGTAGAACTCGCCGAGGTGGGCGGGCTGGAAGATAGCGTGATCGACGTACCCGATCTCGAACAGGTCGTGCATCAGGCGCTCGCCGCCCTGGTAGAGGTACTCGTCGTACGTCCACAGCTCGCTCTCGGGGGAGAGGTTGCGGTGGTAGTCGTAGAAGCAGTCGATGAACTGCTTGCCGTGGATGTTGCGTTGGTTCTGCTCTCGCGCGTCCCACAGTGCGACGTGGGCGTCGACGATGAAGAAGTTCTCGCCGTTCTTGGTGTACATGCGGTGTGCCTCCCGGGTGTTGCGATACGTGACGTGCGTCACGTCGTCATGGGAACGACGGTAGGTCCGCGACGAGCCGCCGTCTCGGCCTCGGCGTCTCAATTCGAGACGCTGCCCCGGCAACGATGGCGACATGCGAATGTAACCTGGATCACATGTCAGATTCCGGGGGTCTCTCGCGGGCCCGACTCCATTCGGAGCCCCTCGCTGCCGTCTCGCATCGACTTCTGGCGTCGTGGCACCGAAGCCAGCGGTACGGGGTGTCGCTCGACGAGGTTGCTCCGGTGTTCTCGGGAACCTACGACGACGAGTCCCTGTTCTATCGGTGCGGCCGCGAGGTGCTGAACGGGTTGCGCGACACGTTGGCGAACGAACCGGTGTCGATGATGCTCACCGATGCCGATGGACTCGTGTTGGACAGGGTCAGCGCCGACCGCGAACTGCTGGCTGCGCTCGACCGCGTGCATCTGGCACCCGGCTTCTCGTACGCGGAGGATCAGGCCGGCACCAACGGCCTCGCGCTGGCGCTGGCGGATCAGGTGCCCGCGGTGGTGAAGGCGGACGAGCACTACTCGCTCTCGCTCGCCGGGTACACGTGCGCTGCAGCCCCGGTTCTCGATCCACTCACCGGCCGGGTGGAGGGCTGCGTCAATCTGACCACCTGGTCGGAGTCGTCCTCGGATCTGCTTCTGGCCCTTGCCCAGTCGGCTGCGGGGAACACCTCGGCGATGATGCTCGCGCGGTCGCAGGGCCAGCATCCGCGGCCGGCCCCGCGCGGTGAGGTGTTCCGGGTCGAAACCGCGCACAGCGGGCCGGGATCCGGCATCCTCGACGATCTTTCCCCGGGTTGGCGTAGCGCACTCGGGTCTGCGGAAGCTGCTCTGGCCGAACATGGTTCGATTCTCATGGTCGGTGAGCCGGGATCGGGCCGGGCCACCGTGCTCGCTCGCGCACTGCGCGCAGCACGCCCACGCGGCCGCATCCTCAGTGCTGGAGCACCGGCCGCCCGAGACGTCGACGCCTGGCTCGACCTCTGGACGCCCGAGCTGCCGAAACCCGATACGGCAGTGGTCATTCGTGATGTCGACCGGCTTCCCGCGCGTGCGGCCGATGCGCTCGCCGAACTGATCCGTCGCGCCGGCCACGGGGTACCCGTCACCGTCACGGCGTCGAACTACGACGACGTCCCCCCGGCACTCGCCGGACTGCTGCGCACCGTGGTCGAGGTACCGCCGCTGCGCAACAGGCCCGAAGACATCGCCCCGCTCGCCCTGCATCTGGCCGGGCGGGTGCGTGGCCGACGGGTCACGCTCACCCCCGCTGCCGAGCGAGCGTTGCGCGAACATCCATGGCCGGGCAACGTCGGCGAGCTGGCCACGGTGATGCACAAGGCAGCCGTCCGCGCGGACGTCATCGGGCTCCATCATCTGCCGCCGGAGGTGCTCTCGCGCACCACCCACCGGCTCACCCGCATCGAGACGTTCGAGCGCGACGAGATGATTCGCGTGCTCTCTCGCCCCGGCGTCACGATGAACGACGCGGTCGAGGAACTGGGGATGAGCCGAGCCACCATCTACCGCAAACGCGACCGATACGGCATCACGCTTCGTTCCTGAACAGCTTCGTTCCTGATCGCCTACTCTCGACCTCATGGCCAGTAGCTCACCGTCGATCGAGATTCCGGTGGGCGAGCGCAGCGTCCGCATCTCCAACCCCGAGCGCGTGTACTTCCCCGAAAGCGGAGCCACCAAGCTGGATCTGGTGAACTACTACCTGAGCGTCGGCGACGGCATCGTGCGGGCGCTGCGGGAGCGGCCGTGCATGATGCATCGCTTCCCCAAGGGCCTCGCCGGCGACAAGGTGCACCAGAAGCGCGTGCCCAACGGTGCGCCGCCGTGGCTCGAGACGGTGCAGGTGACCTTCCCCCGCTACAACCGCACTGCCGACGAGCTGTGCGTGACCGAACTGGCGCACGTTGCCTGGGCGGTCCAGATGTCGACCGTCGAGTTCCATCCGTGGAACAGCCGCCGCGCCGACGTCGAGATGCCCGACGAGTGGCGCATCGACCTCGATCCGATGCCCGACTGCCCCTTCGACCGGGTACGACGCGTCGCCGGGGTGGTTCAGGAGGTGCTGAGTGATCTCGGGGCCGTGGGCTGGCCCAAGACCTCCGGCGGCCACGGTCTGCACATCTACGTTCGGATCGACCCGGCCCACGGCTTCAAGGACTTACGTAGGGCTGCACTGGCTTTCGCGCGTGAGGTGGAGCGTCGGGCACCCGAGGACGTGACGACCACCTGGTGGCGCAAGGATCGCGACCCGTCGAAGCTGTTCGTCGACTACAACCAGAACGCCCGCGATCACACCATCGCCAGCGCCTATTCGGTGCGGGGAAATCAGCAGGCGACGGTGTCGACGCCGATCTCGTGGGACGAGGTTGCCGACGTCGATCCGCGCGAGTTCACGATGTTCACGGTGCCCGCCCGATTCGCCGACTTGGGTGACCTGCACGCCGGCATCGACGATGCGGTGTTCGCGATCGACGAGTTACTCGAGTGGGCGGAGCGGGACGAGCATCAGGGCTTGACGGAACCCGAGGAGTAGCCGAACTCGAAGTTATGGACCGAAATCGGCTGAAATCCGTCCACAACTTCGAGTTCGGCAACCAGAGATCAGTCGGTGCCGGACTCGATGGCGGCGTGGTCGAGTGCCGAGGAGTCCACGGAACCGTCGGGGCCGCTGGCCGCGATGGCGTCGGCTCCGCCTGCGGGCAGTTCCCCGATCAGTTCGCCCCAGGCCGTGAGTTGGTTCTGCGCGGCGTACTGCTCGAGCTTGCTGCGTGAATCGGCGATGTCGAGGTTGCGCATCGTCAGCTGGCCGATGCGGTCGCCGGGGAAGAACGCCTGGCCCTGGCTGCGTTCCATGGACAGCTTCTCGGGGTGGTAGCTGAAGTTGCTGCCCTGGGTGTCGACGATCGTGAAGTCCTGGCCGCGGCGCAGACGCAGTGTCACGCTGCCGCTGACGACGTTGCCGACCCAGCGCTGCAGGCCCTCACGCAGCATCAGCGCCTGCGGATCGAACCAGCGTCCCTCGTACAGCAGACGGCCGAGTCGACGGCCCTCGTTGTGGTACGAGGCGACGGTGTCCTCGTTGTGGATGGCGTTGACGAGGCGCTCGTAGGTGATGTGCAGCAACGCCATGCCGGGAGCCTCGTAGATGCCGCGGCTCTTGGCTTCGATGATGCGGTTCTCGATCTGGTCGCTCATGCCCAGGCCGTGGCGTCCGCCGATGGCGTTGGCTTCCATGACGAGGTCGACGGCGCTGTCGAAGCTCTTGCCGTTGATGCGCACCGGGCGGCCGCGCTCGAACTCGACGGTGACCTCCTCCGGCGCGATCTCGACCTCGGGGTCCCAGAACCTCACGCCCATGATGGGGCTGACGATCTCGAGCGAGGTGTCGAGGTATTCGAGCTTCTTCGCCTCGTGGGTGGCGCCCCAGATGTTGGCGTCGGTGGAGTAGGCCTTCTCGGCCGAGTCACGGTAGGGGAGGGTGCGCTGGGTGAGCCACTGCGACATCTCGTGCCGACCGCCGAGCTCGGCAACGAATGCCTCGTCGAGCCAGGGCTTGTAGATCCGCAGCTGCGGATTGGCGAGCAGGCCGTAGCGGTAGAACCGCTCGATGTCGTTGCCCTTGTAGGTGGATCCGTCGCCCCAGATCGAGACGCCGTCCTCCTGCATCGCGCGGACCAGCATCGTGCCGGTCACCGCGCGGCCGAGCGGGGTGGTGTTGAAGTACGTCTGCAACGACGAGCGGATGTGGAACGCGCCGCAGGTCAGTGCAGCCAAACCCTCCTCGACGAGCGGTTCGCGGCAGTCGATGAGCCGCGCCTGCTCGGCCCCGTAGGCCAGGCCACGCTCGGGCACATCGGACAGATCCGGCTCGTCGTACTGACCGATGTCGGCGGTGTACGCATACGGCACCGCGCCGTGCTCGCGCATCCATGCCACGGCCACCGAGGTGTCGAGGCCGCCGGAGAATGCAATGCCGATTCGTTCGCCGACCGGGAGAGAGTTCAATACCTTCGTCACGGCAGCAGCCTAGTAGGGGTCGTTCCGCGGGCTCCACTCCCGGCCTGACGGGGGTCGTTCCGCAGGCTCCACTCCCGGCCTGACGGGGGTCGTTCCGCAGGCTCCACTCCCGGCCCAGTCGTACGGTCAGCTGGGCCGATCGGCGAGCGACTCCACTGCATTCCGGACCGCATCGAGGTGCGCGGTCATGGCGCGTGCAGCCGCGTCGTACTCGCCGGATCGGATGCCGTCGACGATGGCGTCGTGTTCGAGGTTGGATTGCTGTTGCCGGTGCGCGACGAGGTTGAGGGTCTCCGACTGTCGCGTCAACGCGTCGCGAATGTCGACGATGATCGACTCGAACACGCGGTTCTTGCTCGCTCGCGCGATCGCCGTGTGGAACTGCGCGTCCAGTAGTACCCAGGCCTCGTGGTCGTCCTCGGAACGCATCTCGTCGGCCAGGCCGGCGAGCACCGTCAACTCCTCGTCGGTACGACGCTCTGCGGCCCAGCCGGCGGCGGGGATTTCCACGTGAGGGCGAGCCTCCATGAGTTCGCGGGCTGCGTAGTTGCCGATGTCGAGGTCGTTTCCGACACGGTCGCGAATGACGAAAGTGCCGAGACCCGTTTTGGTTTCGGTCAGGCCGAGGGCATGGCAGGAACGCAGCGCCTCGCGGATGACGGAGCGGCTGACGCTGTGCCGGGTGGCGAGCGCGGCCTCGGACGGCAATTTCTGTCCGACGGGTAGATCGCCCGACGCGATCGCAGAACGGAGGTCGGCGAACACCGCCTCGGCTGCGCTCATGCGGGCATTCGTGGGCGCACTGACTGCCCAGCTGTCCGACAGGTTCATGGAGCAATCCTAGCCTGGGGTTGACCGATGGGGTGTTCTGCGCCACACTCTACCTGTCAGACAGCCGGACAGCTGGACACCCCCTGAAGGAGCGCAACCGTGGCCGATACCCGCATCGAGAAGGATCTTCTCGGCGAACGCGACATCCCGACGAGTGCGTACTGGGGGATCCACACCCTGCGCGCTCTCGAGAATTTCCCCATCACCGGGCGTCCGATCTCCACCAATGCGCACCTCGTTCGCGGACTCGCAGCGGTGAAGTGGGCAGCTGCGTCGGCCAACCAGGATCTCGGGATCCTCGACGCCACCCGCGGGGAAGCGATCCGCACGGCGTGCCAGGAAATCCTCGACGGCCAGTGGCACGAGGAGTTCGTCGTCGACGTCATTCAGGGCGGCGCGGGCACCTCGACCAACATGAACGCCAACGAGGTCATCGCGAACCGCGCGCTGGAGATCCTCGGCCACGCACACGGCGAGTACAGCATGCTGCACCCCAACGAGCACGTGAACGCCTCGCAGTCCACCAACGACGTGTACCCGACGTCGGTGAACATCGCGACCATCTTCGCCGTGCACGAGCTCATCGCCTCGATGAAGGTGCTGCGAGATTCGTTCGGCCGCAAAGCAAGCGAATTCGCCACCGTCGTCAAGATGGGCCGCACGCAGCTACAGGATGCGGTGCCGATGACTCTCGGTCAGGAGTTCGGTACCTACGCGATCATGATCGACGAGGACTGCTCGCGACTCGAAGAAGCGGCGCTGCTGGTGCACGAGATCAACCTCGGAGCCACCGCCATCGGCACCGGACTCAACGCCCCCGCCGGCTACACCGAGTCGGCCGTCGCACATCTGCGCACCATCACCGGTCTGCCGCTGGTGACTGCGACCGATCTGATCGAGGCAACGCAGGACGTCGGTCAGTTCGTGCACCTGTCCGGTGTGCTCAAGCGCGTCGCAGTGAAACTGTCGAAGATCTGCAACGACCTCCGGCTGCTGTCGTCCGGTCCGCGGGCCGGCTTCAACGAGATCAATCTGCCTCCGATGCAGGCCGGTTCGTCGATCATGCCCGGCAAGGTCAACCCCGTCATCCCCGAGGTACTCAACCAGGTCGCCTACGAGGTGATCGGCCACGACGTCACGATCACGATGGCGGCCGAGGCAGGACAGTTGCAGCTCAACGCATTCGAGCCCATCATCGTCAAATCCCTGTCCGACGGCATGGCGCATCTGAGCGCCGCATGCCGTACCGTCGCGCATCGCTGCGTGGACGGCATCACCGCGAATGTGGACCTGCTGCGTGAGCGTGTCGAGAACTCCATCGGCCTGATCACCGCGCTGAGCCCGTATCTCGGATACGTCGAATCGACGGCCATCGCGCAGGAAGCGTTGGTCAGTGGCCGCAACGTCGTCGACCTCGTACTCGAGAAGGGGCTGCTGGCCCGGGACGAGCTCGATCGGCTCCTGAGCCCCGAGCATCTCGCCAACCTGCGGGTGGCTCCGGTCGAGCATGCGGATGCTCCCGAGACGTCGACGAGGTGACACGATGAGCACCGAGAATCGGAGTGTCGATACCCGCAAGGCCTTCACCGAAGAAGACCCCGGTTATCGAAAAGAGCTGGCCCCGCGCCAGATTCAGATGATCGCCATCGGCGGCGCGATCGGCACGGGCCTCTTCATGGGAGCCGGCGGCCGACTGCGCGACGCTGGGCCGGCGCTGGTATTGGTGTACGCGCTGTGTGGATTCTTCGCCTTCCTGATCCTGCGGGCACTGGGCGAACTGGTGATGCACCGGCCGACCTCGGGATCGTTCGTCTCGTACTCGCGCGAATTCTTCGGCGAGAAGGTCGCGTTCGCGGCCGGCTGGCTGTACTGGATGAACTGGGCGATGACGGCGGTGGTCGACGTGACGGCCGTGGCGTTGTACATGAACTTCTTCAAGAAGTACTGGGCTCCGCTCGGTGACATCGACCAGTGGGTGTTCGCACTCGCGGGCCTGCTGCTCGTGCTCGGCTTGAATCTGGTGTCGGTGAAGGTGTTCGGTGAGCTCGAGTTCTGGTTCGCACTCATCAAAGTCGTTGCCCTGGTGACGTTTCTGGTGATCGGCACCTACTTCGTCATCTTCGGCACTCCCATCGACGGCCAGGAGCCGGGGCTGAGCGTGCTGACCGACAACGGCGGGTTGATTCCCAACGGACTGTTGCCTGCGATCGTGGTGATCCAGGGCGTGGTGTTCGCCTACGCCTCGATCGAGCTGGTCGGTACCGCTGCCGGGGAGACCCAGAATCCGGAGAAGGTCATCCCCAAGGCGATCAACACCGTCATCGTCCGCATCGTCGTGTTCTACGTCGGCTCGGTGCTGTTGCTCTCGTTGCTGTTGCCGTACACCGCCTATCAGGCCGGCGAGAGTCCGTTCGTGACGTTCTTCGGAGCCATCGACGTCGAGGGCGCCGACGCGATCATGAACCTCGTGGTCCTCACCGCGGCGCTGTCCTCACTCAACGCCGGGCTCTACTCCACCGGGCGCATCCTGCACTCCATGGCGGTCGCCGGCTCGGCACCCGCATTCGCTGCCCGGATGAACAAGTCGGGTGTGCCGTACGGCGGCATCGCACTGACCTCGGTGGTGACGCTGCTCGGCGTCGTGCTCAACGCAGTGGTACCGGCGCAGGCATTCGAGATCGTCCTCAACCTCGCCGCTCTCGGCATCATCAGCGCCTGGGCCGTCATCGTCGCGTGTCAGCTCAAGTTCTGGTCGCTGTCGAAGACCGGTGCGGTCACCCGACCTGCGTTCAAGCTGTTCGGCGCTCCGTACACCGGATACGCAACGCTAGGCTTCCTGGCGTGTGTACTCGTGCTGATGGCCTTCGACAAACCGGTCGGTACCTGGACGGTGGCGTCGATCCTGCTCATCGCGCCGATGCTGATCGGTGGTTGGTTCTTGTGCCGCAACAGAATTCGAGAGGTGGCGGCGCGCAGTGACTGAGGAGTGGGGCCTGCAGGAACGACCGGAGAGCACTGAGCACGTCGCGTTGTTGACCACCGGTGGCACGATTGCCAGCAGTCGCGACGAGCACGGGGTGTCTCGGCCGGTGGCCGGTCTGGGGATCGATGTCGACGGCGTCGAGGTGCGCGAGGTGATGTCGAAGGACAGCTCGGCGTTGGACTTCGCGGATCTCGACACCATCCGTACCGCGGTGGTCGACGCGCTCGCCGAGGACGGCTGCGTCGGAGTGGTGGTGCTGCACGGGACCGACACCATGGAGGAGTCGGCGTTGTACGTCGATCTGTTCCACGACGACGAGCGTCCGGTGGTGTTCACCGGTGCGCAGCGCACAGCCGATCATTCCGATCCGGACGGCCCCGGCAACATTGCTGCAGCAGTGGCTGCGGCGCAGTCCGAGCGCGGTGTGGTGATTGCCTTCGGCGGACGGTTGCTGCCTGCGCGCGGTGCGATCAAGAAGCACACCTCCGAGCTCGACGCGTTCCGGTCTGCCGCGCTGCCGCGACCGAAACCGTTGCAGTGGAAGCCCGTTGCCGGGATTCGGGTCGATATCGTCGCCCTGTATCCCGGGGCCGACGGCCTGCAGATCGATGCGTGCCTTCAGGCCGGGGCGTCGGGCATCGTGCTTCAGGCGCTGGGCTCGGGCAACACCAACGCCCGCGTCGTGCATGCGGTGAAAGAAGCAGTGGCTGCCGGGGTGCACGTGGTCGTCACGACGCGGGTGCCGTTCGGTGAGACCTCGCCGACGTACGGCGGCGGCGGGGGTGGTCACGATCTGGTCGATGCGGGTGCGGTGTTCTCGCGGGAACTGCGAGCGGGGCAGGCACGTATCCAGTTGGCGGCGCTCATAGCATCAGGCAGTACTGACGTGGTTGTCCACAATTCCTTCGCATAGGCGGGAAAGCGTCTGCGGAGGCAAATAGTGGACACTCACGTCGGTACCGCGGCACGAACGTTGCGCGCGTAACGGGTGGGCGAATCACATGCCGTTCGAGCTACAGCTCCGACTCGCCCCAGGTCTCGACGTGTAGTTCGTCGCCGACGGTCACCGTGCCGTCTCGCAGCACGGAGAATTTCGAGCCGAAGGCGACGCCTTTCTGTCGACCGCGGCGGTAGTCGCCGAGTGTGCGCAGCGGCTCCGGGCCGGTGCGCACGCCGGTTGTCTGTTCGACGGTGGTGACGGCGCAGCGGATGGCGAGTTTGCTGTACGCGAGGCGGGTGGAGCCGATGGTCACGTCCCGCACCTCGTCTTCCCGGTGTGGGGAGTCCCAGCCGTCGACGACGATGTTGGGGCGAAAGCGATCCATCGGCAGTGGTACGTCGAGGCGGGAGTTGAGGTCGGCCAGCGAGGCGATCGAGAGTATGTGCACGGCGGAGCTGTCGGCGAATTGAGCTGACCCGGGCGAGATTCCATCGGTGATGCGGCCGAGGTCGCGCGGTGCGGCGACCAGCCTCGACGGTTCTCCGATGACGTCGGTGAGCCAGGCAGCGACGTCGTCGCCCTGATCGATTCCGCGCATCGGCGCGCGGAACATCGTGATGTCGCGCGCCTCGGAGTCGCGGTCGACCGACACGGTCACCGAACCGGTCGACGCGTGTGTGAGGGTCAGCGCCCCGTCCGTCACCGAGCATCGAACGACCGCGAGAACGGGGTCGCTACGTTGACTGCGGAATGCGCCGTCGGAGTCGACGATCATGAATGCTCGATCGTGTTCGAGGCCGGTGGCTCTCACGTGAGCCGAATGCAGCGTCGAGCCTGCGCATCCCTTGACGGGGTAGGTCACCAGAGACGACACGCGCACCCGTCGAGGATACTGGGATCCATGACTCGTGCTCTGTTGGTTGTGGATGTGCAGAACGATTTCACCGAGGGCGGCGCGCTTGCGGTGGCCGGCGGTGCGGAGGTCGCGCGCAGGATCAGTGCGTACCTGGCGCGCCACGGCGACGAGTACGACCTCGTGGTGTCCTCGCGTGATTGGCACGACGCGGTGGGCGACAACGGCGGACATTTCGCCACCGAGGCCACACCGGATTTCGTCACCACGTGGCCGGTGCATTGCGTCGCAGGCACGGTCGGTGCCGAGTACCACCCCGATTACGCGACCGGTTCCGTGGACGTCCACGTCTACAAGGGGCAGGGCAAGCCGTCGTACTCGGCGTTCGAGGGTGTCACCGAGGACGGAACACCGCTCGCGGAAGTACTCAGCGCCAACGAGGTCACCGCCATCGACGTCGTCGGACTTGCGACCGACTACTGCGTTCTGGCGTCGGCGAAAGACGCGGTGACCGAGAAGCTCGACGTCCGCGTTCTCACCGACCTCGTTGCGGGAGTTGCACCCGAGACCTCCGCGGCTGCCCTCGACGATCTGCGGGCGTCCGGCGCAGTGGTGGTCTAACTGTCGATCGTCGTGGTGATGGACGTGACCGACGGTGCCGCCGGGGTGCTGCCGAAGCCGAAGGTCACCGGGGGAGTGACGGGGGTGAGCGATCCGAGATCCTCGCCCTGCCACGATGCCGAGACGTCGGTCACGCGATGTTGCCCTCGCGCACCGTAGTACTCGCGGCGGCCACCTCCGGCGCTGCCGCGGGTGCGCACTCCCCGCAGTATCACTCGGGCAATGGGGTCGCTGATCGCGCAGAACCACGGTGCCGTGGACACCGCGTCGGGAACGAGGCTCAACGCTCTTCCCAGGACCGTGGGCCCGGCGACTCGAATTCTGACCGTGAGGTCACCCGCTCGCACCGACCGCCATTCACCGGGTTCCGCAGCGAATGTCACCGGCACGATCTCGGTGGAGTCGAAGGTGTATGTGGCGGTGACGAATTCCCGGACGTCCTCGTTGGGCGCGAGAAGCAGGCGTCGCCCGTCCGCGAACTGGACCATGACATCGGTGAATTCCCCGAGCGGCGATCGAGTCCAATGTCCGACGACGATCCGGACGCCGGACGTCGTACCTACCCCGTAGATCTCACCGTGAAACCGTGATCTGTTCATCATGCACCCTCACCTCGTCGGCACTGTGCGCTGCCAAACTGGGCGGTGCATAGTGGAGGTCATGGCGTCCTCGCAACCCACTGTATTCGTCCTTTTCGGCGCAACCGGAGACCTCGCGAAGCGAATGGTCCTGCCGTCGTTCTACCAACTCCACCTCGAAGGTCTGCTCCCCGAGAAATGGGTCCTGATCGGCAACGGCCGCAAGGACTCCTCCGACGACGAGTTCCGCGATCACGTCCGCAGCGTCCTCGACGAGTTCGCCGAGAACGTGGACGACGGCGATTGGTCGGCGTTCTCCGAGCGAATTCGTTTCGCGGGGAACGGCTTCACCGTCGACGATCCCGGTAAGTTGCCCGAGGTCATCGCCGAGGTGAAGAAGGACGTCGGCGACGACGCCCAGCTGGTGCACTACATCGCTCTGCCGCCGAGCACCTTCGTCGATTACACGAAGGCCCTGGGTGCACACGATCTTGCCGAGGGTTCCCGCGTGGTCTACGAGAAGCCGTTCGGTACCTCGCAGAAGAACTTCGAGGAACTCGACGAAGCCGTGCACGAGGTCATCGAAGAAGAGCAGGTCTATCGGATCGACCACTTCCTGGGCAAGGAAGCGACGCAGAACCTGCACGTGCTGCGGTTCGCGAACGGGATGATCAGTGGCATCTGGAACTCCGAGCACGTGGCGCAGGTGCAGATCGACGTCCCGGAAACACTCGACATCGACGACCGCGCCGAGTTCTACGACGAGACCGGTGCCGTGTTGGACATGCTCGTCACGCATCTGTTCCAGGTTGCCGCCGAGGTGGCGATGGAGCCGCCTGCGTCATTGAAGGCCGAGGATCTGCAATCGGCTCGCGAGACGGTGATCGGACAGTTCCGGCCGCTCGACACCGCCGAAGTGGTTCTCGGTCAATACGACGGCTACCGCGACGTCGAGGGTGTCGACGAGAATTCGAAGGTCGACACGTTCGTCGCGGCCACGTTGTGGGTCGACACCGACCGCTGGCGCGGGGTTCCGTTCCTGCTGCGCACCGGAAAGATGTTGGGCGTGAGCCAGCAGCGTGTCTCGTTGGTGTTCCGCAAGCCGGCCGACAGTCCGCTCACCGAGCTGCCCGACGACGGTGCAGTGCTCTCGTTCGATCTGTCGGGTGACGGCAGCATCGACATCGCCATGACGGTCAAGGAGCCGGGCCCGGATTTCGATCTGTCCGTCGGACATCTGGCGCTGCCGTTGAAGTCGGTGCCCGACGCCGAGCCGCTGAGCCCGTATGCGCGCTTGATCCTCGATGTGCTCAGCGGGGACCGGTCGTTGTTCACCAGGCCCGACGGCCTGGCGCACGTCTGGGACGTCGCCGCTCCCTTGCTGAGCGATCCACCCGAGGTGAAGAGCTACGCGCCCGGTTCGATGGGACCAGCCGAGGCCGACGAGCTCGCAGGACCGTGTGGTTGGTTGATCACCGGGAAGGAGTAGCTCACTCGCGGGCACTCGCGAGTTTTTTCGGGTAACAAACAGGGAGCAGGACTTTTTCGGCCAAACGGCGGATCGGACAGAACGGGCGCGCTATATTTCTGCCGCCTGGTCCAATCTTCAACCAGGCCTCGTCGTTTCTCCGAAAGGTGCTCACCCCATGCTTCTCGATCTCATCACCGGTCTGCTCGGCGGCGGCACCGAAGGCGGCGGCCTCGGCGGAATCATCACCGACGGCATCGCCGCAGGTATCTCCGACGCGATCTCCGAGCTGTTCACCGGAAGCGCCGAAGGGCTCTCCAGCGTCGCCGAGTAGTCGGTCGCGGGGCCCCGGATCTGTTGTCGAGGTCCGGGGCTTCGTCGCGTTCGGGCTTCACCGGAGCGGCATCAACATCAACGCCGCGAGGTAGATCAGTACGACGGTGCCGCCGGTCAGGACCGTGCCGGCAACCGTCGCGAGTCGGACGATGTTGACGTCCCAGCCGAAATATTCGGCTACTCCGCCGCATACACCTCCGATCATCTTCTGCGAACTGGACCGGGTGAACTCTCTGGGGGAACCGCTCTCGAATGTCATGCTGAAAAGTCTGCATCGGCAAGTCCTTTCGGCGCATCGGGGATTTCACCCATATCGACCCCGACAAACGAACGGTCCGAAATCGGCGCTCGAACGAGATCGTCGACTTTTCCGAACCGACCCCTGGACCTACCGCTGCGTGGGCCGCTACCGTCGCAACCGATCGGCGAGTGCACAACGGCGCTACCCGGTCCGTCCCCCTTGCGGACCGGGTAGCGCCTGCTGTGACACCGGATGCATCGGGTGTTCACCGAATCGCCATCGATCGGTCACCGATGAGCACTAACTTTCGGCACATGACCGACAACGATCTCCGCAACGGTGAGGCTCCACGAACGAACCTGAGCGACTTGCTCGACGTCACCAAGGCGGTCGATCTTGCCGACACCTCGGGCTTCGTCGTCGACGACTCCGACGACGACGACCCTGTCCTGCTGACCGTTCCCGACGGGCACGTCGTCGACACCTGGCGCGAGAACTACCCGTACGACGAGCGCATGACGCGTGCCGAGTACGACCTGGAGAAGCGTCTCCTGCAGATCGAACTTCTCAAGTTGCAGATGTGGACCAAGGAGACCGGACGACGTCACGTCATCATCTTCGAGGGCCGAGATGCCGCCGGTAAGGGCGGCACGATCAAGCGATTCATGGAACACCTCAACCCGCGCGGTGCCAGTGTCGTGGCGTTGGAGAAGCCGTCTGCTCGGGAGTCGACCGAGTGGTACTTCCAGCGCTACATCGCACATCTGCCCGCGGCCGGGGAGATCGTCATGTTCGACAGGTCCTGGTACAACCGGGCAGGCGTCGAGCGGGTCATGGGCTTCTGCACCGACGGGCAGCACGCGCAGTTCGTTCGGCAGGCACCGCTGTTCGAGCAGATGCTGGTCGACGAGGGCATCAGCTTGACCAAGTTCTGGTTCTCGGTGTCGCAGCACGAGCAGCGCACCCGCTTCGCCATCCGGCAGGTCGACCCGGTGCGGCAGTGGAAGCTCTCGCCCATGGACCTTGCTTCGCTGGACAAGTGGGATGCCTACACCGCGGCGAAGGAAGAGAACTTCCGCGCCACCGACACCGACGTCGCACCGTGGACGGTCGTCAAGAGCAACGACAAGAAACGGGCTCGCATCAATGCGATGCGCTTCGTGCTCAACAAGTTCGACTACGCGAACAAGGATCCCGAAATCGTCGGCGAAACCGACCCGTTGCTCGTCGGTCGCGCCAAAGACGTGATCGGCGAATAGTTTTCGGTGCGAACTCGGTCGTGTCACCGGTGATTCCTTGCGGTGCGGCCTCTTCCGTGTCTCGAGTTGGTACCGGGTGCTGCACCGGAGGTGCGCGTGCGGTAGGAACGAGGGAGGTCGTACCACCTACGGCTGTACGTGAACACGAGCATCAGGAGATCCCATGGGTTCAGCAGCGCAGTTCATTTCCGACATCGCATCCGGCGTGTACGACGGCATCGTCGACGCGATCGTCGATCAGATCGTCGGCGTGTTGACGTCCGGTAGCGCCGCTTAGTCGTCCGTCACTGTCGCGGTCGCCGTCGGGGGGCGGCCGCGACTTCGCCGGTTCCGTGACCGGTTTGTGATAGCGCACCAAGATATTCGACTTTTCTCGTGAATACATCCACAAATTGTTACCGGCTCGGGTAGAAATCTTCTTGCAGAGGTAATCGAGTGACGCCCGTCACTTCCGATCTGCGCACAATTCCCCTCGAACAAGGAGCATTTCGTATGTCTGCTGAACTCGGTGACCTCCTGACCATCCTCCTCCAGCTCTTCGCAGGCGGAAGTTCCGACGCTCCCGCGAGCTGAGCCGCCCCGCCTCTCTCGTAGAACGGCCGGTGCCCACCCTGTCACTCCCGATCCTCGGTGAGTTCGGGTGTCGGCGAATACCCTTCTCGTCAAGGAGTTTTCATGGAACTGCTCACCATCCTGCTTCAGTTGCTCGCGCTCGGTAGCTCCGAAGGCGACTTGGGCCCCATCGAGATCCCCGGCCCCATCGTCTGACCCACAACCGTGAGCCGGGCTCGACACACCGTCGGGCCCGGCTTTCGTATTTCGAAGAAGTGCGAAATCGGTGCGTTCCGACGACCCGGAACGGCTCGGGCGGGCCGGTGAATCCTCGGCATAGGGTTGCCCGATGCAGACCGTTCCCATTCAGATGCCCGACGGTTCGACGGTGCCGGTGTCACTGTTTCCCGGCGAGGGCCGCGACGATGCGCCGGTGATCGTGATTCTTCCCGGCCTCGGCATTCCCGGTGGCTACTACCGACTGTTCGCCGAGGCGCTCGTCGCGCGCGGTTTCCACTCCGCGATCGGTGACCTGCGCGGCCAGGGCGACAGTGTGCCGAAGCCGAGTTCGACGAGTCGGTACGGGTATCAGGAGCTGGTGTCGGTCGACTTTCCGGCGATCTTCGAGGTGGTTCGCGAGCAGTTCCCTGAAGCGACGCCGTATTTGCTCGGGCACAGCATGGGTGGGCAGCTCGGCTCGATGTACGCCGCCCGCATCAGGGGCAGGCTCGGCGGATTGATCCTGGTGGCGTCGGGGTCGCCGTATCACCGCGGTTTCGGCACGACCCGCGGTGTGCCGCTGTACGTGGGCGCGGCGGCGATGGCGATCACCAGCAGCATCGCGGGGTTCTGGCCGGGGGATCGGATCGGCATCGGCGGCTTCGGTCGGCAGTCGCGGGTTCTGATCGACGACTGGTCCCGGTTCGCGCGGACCGGCTCGATCGAGCCGGCTGGTGCGGACATGGACTACGAGGAACGGATGGGCCGGCTGACGCTGCCGGTGCTGGCGGTGACCATCGAGGGCGACGACCTGGCACCCCGTGGCTCGATGGATAATCTCGTGCGCAAGCTGGCCCGTGCCGATGTCACCTCGGTGCACGTCGACGAGCCACTGGGACACAACGGGTGGATCCGAAACCCCACGGCGGTCGCCGACCTCGTCGCCGAGTGGATGCACAGGTAGTTCGCTCGAATTAACTTTTGGTCGTTTCACTCGCTATCTGCCATTCCTACCTGCTTTCGGTTCGTTTTGGTGTAGAAAGTCTTTGAACCAGCAATTGTTCTACGACGATAGTGAGCACGACTATGAACGGCCTGGGGGATTCAGGAGGTCGACGCGGGGGTGGTGCGGGGTCGTTTCGCTCCGCTGCGGTACTTAGGTTGGCTGTGGTGTCGATGGTCGCAGTGATGGCGGCGGCAGTTCACCCGATCGCGTCCGCGGCCCCGGCCGACCCGGTGACCGGTCCGACGGAGTCGTACGTGGTGCGCACCGAGGTCGCCGACGATACCGCGATGACGGCCTTCGTTCACTCTGCCGCGATGGACCGAACGATCCCACTGAAGATTCTGCGGTCTCCCGATCGGACGGCTCCGAGTCCCACGCTGTACCTGCTCAACGGCGCGGGCGGCGGACTCGACGGAATGGACTGGTACACCCAGACCGACGTCGTGTCGTTCTTCGCCGACAAGAACGTCAACGTGGTGACCCCCGTGGGCGGGGCCTACTCCTACTACACGGACTGGCAACACGACGACCCGGTGCTCGGGCGCAACAAGTGGGAGACGTTCCTCACCGCCGAACTGCCACCGCTCGTCGACGAACTGTTGGATACCAACGGCCGCAACGCGATTGCAGGAATCTCGATGGCCGCGACCTCGGTGTTGAACCTGGCCGCTCACCATCGCGGGCTGTACCGAGCCGTCGGTTCCTACAGCGGATGCGCGTCGACCACCGACGCGCTGGGACGGGCATACGTCAAGACGGTCGTGTCCATGGCGCTCGGCGCGAACGTGACGAACATGTGGGGGCCGGACGACAATCAGGACTGGGTACGCAACGATGCGGTCGTCAACGCCGAGAAGCTGCGTGGGACAGCGCTGTACATCTCCAACGGCAGTGGACTGGCCGGGGCATCGGACACTCTCGACGGCACCAATCCCAACGGAACCGGCTTCGTGTTGCTCAACCAGATGGTCGTGGGCGGTGCCATCGAGGTGGCGACCGGGGACTGCACTCGTAGGTTGAAAGCGGCCCTCGAGCAGCTCGACATCCCGGCCCACTTCGAGTTGCGTGAGCGCGGTACTCACTCGTGGGGCTACTGGCAGGACGACCTGCACGATTCCTGGCCGATGTTCGAGGACGCTCTCGCCGGCTGACCGTCAGCTGCGAGCGAGGTTCCGCCACAGAAATTCGTAGGTCAACGCGGTCTTGAACGCCAACTGCGCATTGTCCGACGCCCCGCCGTGCCCACCTTCGATGTTCTCGTAGTAGCTGACGTCGTGACCGAGTTCGGCCAGTCGAGCCGCCATCTTGCGTGCGTGTCCGGGGTGGACGCGATCGTCGCGGGTGGACGTGGCGATCAGGATCGGCGGATACCGACGATCCGATGCGGCGACCACGTTTTGATACGGGGAGTACTGCGAGAGGAACTCCCACTCGTCCGGGTCGTCGGGGTTGCCGTACTCGGCCACCCAGGACGCGCCCGCGAGCAGCAGGTGGTACCGCTTCATGTCCAGTAGCGGGACCTGACATACCAACGCGCCGAACAGTTCCGGGTACTTCGTCACCATGATGCCCATCAACAGGCCGCCGTTGCTTCCGCCCTGCGCGGCCAACTGTTGGGTGGTGGTGATGCCTCGGGTGACGAGGTCGCGCGCGACGGCGGCGAAGTCCTCGTGCACCAGATGGCGTCCGGCACGCAGTACCTGGGTGTGCCAGGACGGCCCGTACTCACCGCCGCCGCGGATGTTCGCGACGACGTAGGTGCCACCACGTTCGAGCCACGCCCGTCCGGTTGCGCCGCTGTAGCCGGGTGTCATCGAGATCTCGAAGCCGCCGTAACCGTAGAGCAGTGTGGGCCCGGGTCCGGAATCGGAGCGTCGGACGACGAAGTACGGGATGTCGGTGCCGTCGTCGGACCGGGCGAAGAACTGCTGCACCGTCAGGCCGTCGGCGTCGAAGAATGCCGGAGCCTGCTTGAGGACTTCGAGCTCGCCGCCCACCGTGCCCACCAGCAATGTCGCGGGCGTCAGATAGCCGGACGAGGAGAGGAAGAACTCGTCACCGTTCTCCTCGGCGTCGGTGCCGACGATCTCGGTGGACGTCAGGTCCGACAACCCGTCGATCGTGCCGGCGTCCCACTCGTTCGCACGTGGGGTCAGGACGTGCAACTGCGTCCGTACGTCCTGCAGCGTCACCAGCAGCAGATGATTCTCGGTCCAGGCGTACTGGTGCAGTGACGTGTGCGCGTCCGGGGCGAAGAGAACGGTGAGAGCGATTGTGCCGGAGATGAACTCGTCGAAATTCGCAGCGAGCAGTGCGCCGGCCGGATAGGTGTTGTCGCCGACCGTCCACGGTGTCATCGTGCGGACCAGCAACCAGTTCTCGTGTACCGAGGTCGACGCATCGGTCGGCGTCGGGATCCGGGTCAACGCAGAGCCGTCGAGAACGTAGGTCTCGGAGTTGTAGAAGTCGGTGGCACGCTGAACGAAGTCGCGCTCGAATCCCGGGGTGCGGTCGTGCCAGGCGGAGATCGAGATGTCCTGTGCTGCACCCTCGTACACGGTCTCGGCGTCGGCGAGTGGGGTACCGCGCCGCCACCGTTTGGTGATCCGCGGATAGCCCGATTCGGTCAGCGAACCCGGTCCGAAATCCGTTCCGACGAAGACGGTGTCGGCGTCGATCCACCCGATGTCGGTCTTGGCCTCGGGTAGCGCGAATCCGCCGTCCTCCTGGGCGCGAAACGTGCGGGAATCGAGATCGAACTCACGGACCACCGTCGCGTCGGCCCCGCCGCGCGAGAGCGTCACCAGCGCCAGTCGTTGATCGGGGCGCAGCACCTGCGCGCCACCCCACACCCAGTTCTCGTCCTCGCTGTCGGCGAGCGCGTCGAGATCGAGCAGCACGTCCCACACCGGATTCTCGGTGCGGTACTCGTCCATCGTCGTTCGACGCCACAGGCCGCGGACGTGTTCGGCGTCGCGCCAGAAGTTGTAGAGAAACTGCCCACGACGACGGGCGTACGGAATGCGGGCGTCGGTGTCGAGAATTTCTCGGATACTCGCCTCGGTGGCGTCGAAGGCCGTGCCGCTCAGCGACTCGACCGTCACCTCGTTCTTCTCGCGCACCCACGCGAGCGCAGCGTCGCCGGTGACGTCTTCGAGCCAGAGGTACGGGTCGTCCGAGATTGCCATTCCACAGTTCTAGCAGCACTCGGGCAGTCGGGGTGGTCGGCGCTCGCGTGGCTACCGGCTGGTAACGAAGACCAGGTCGAGACAGCGTCGGACGGCACGACTACGCTGGGGACTCGTGACCTCACACTATGACGTCGTTGTCCTCGGAGCCGGTCCCGGTGGGTACGTCGCTGCTATCCGCGCGGCACAACTCGGACTCAGCACTGCCATCATCGAGAAGAAGTATTGGGGCGGTGTGTGCCTGAACGTCGGCTGCATCCCCTCGAAGGCACTTCTCCGTAACGCCGAGCTGGCGCACCTCTTCACCAAAGAGGCGAAGCTGTTCGGCATCTCGGGCGAAGCATCCTTCGACTTCGGCGCAGCGTTCGATCGGAGCCGCAAGGTTGCCGACGGCCGCGTCAAGGGCATCCACTTCCTGATGAAGAAGAACAAGATCCCCGAGTACGACGGCAAGGGCACGTTCACCGATGCCAACACCATCGAGGTCGAGCTGACCAAGGGTGGCACCGAGACGATCACGTTCGACAACGCGATCATCGCGACGGGCAGCACCACCAAGCTGCTTCCCGGCACCGAACTGAGCAAGAACGTCGTCACGTACGAAGAGCAGATCATGACGAAGGACCTGCCGGGTTCGATCCTCATCGTCGGTGCCGGTGCCATCGGCATGGAGTTCGGGTACGTGCTCAAGAACTACGGAGTCGACGTCACCATCGTCGAGTTCCTCGATCGCGCGCTCCCCAACGAGGACAAAGACGTCTCGAAGGAAATCGAGAAGCAGTACAAGAAGCTCGGCGTCAAGGTCATCACCGGCGCAGGCGTGCAGAGCATCGACGACGACGGCTCCAAGGTCACCGTCGCGATCAAGCACAACAAGTCCGGTGAGAGCGAGACCTTCACCGTCGACAAGGTGATGCAGTCCGTCGGCTTCGCGCCCCGCGTCGAAGGATTCGGCCTCGAGAAGACCGGCGTCGAGCTCACCGATCGCGGTGCCATCGGCATCACCAACACGATGCAGACGAACGTGCCGCACATCTACGCCATCGGCGACGTCACGGCCAAGCTCCAGCTTGCCCACGTGGCCGAGGCCCAGGCTGTCGTTGCTGCCGAAACCATCGGCGGCGCAGAGACATTGCCGATCGACGACTACCGCATGATGCCGCGCGCGACGTTCTGCCAGCCGCAGGTCGCGAGCTTCGGCCTCACCGAGGACCAGGCCCGCGAAGAGGCTCAGGCCCGCGGGTCCGACATCAAGGTCGCGAACTTCCCGTTCGCCGCCAACGGCAAGGCACACGGACTGGGCGACGCCACCGGCTTCGTCAAGCTCATCGCCGACACCGAGCACGGCGAACTGCTCGGTGGACACCTCATCGGACCGGACGTGTCCGAGCTGCTGCCCGAGCTGACCCTGGCCCAGAAGTGGGACCTGACGGTCAACGAGCTCGCCCGCAACGTCCACACGCACCCGACGCTGTCGGAGGCACTGCAGGAAGCGATCCACGGCCTCGCGGGCCACATGATCAACTTCTGATCTCTGCCGTACGACGAGAACGGCGGCGACCACTTCGGTGGTCGCCGCCGTCTGTCGTTCATGGGTTCTGTTCTGGTGCTACGACTTTCGCCAGTGATCGAAGCGACCCTTGATGTCCGACGCCACGTCGCCGATTCCGTTGCCGACGGCGTCGACCGCGCCGGTGAAGCCGCTGCCGAAATCGCGGATCGTCCGGACCAACGGATCCTCCGAGGTATCGAAACTGGCCTTGTACGAGCGAGCGGCAGTGCGGAATTCCTCGGACGGCCTGGCCTCGTGGTCGGTGGACCTGCGCGGGTAGTCCCCGCGCAACACTGCTGCGTAGTCGCCGCTGTCGACCCACTTCTTCAACTCGGCGGCCCGCAGTACCGAGAACGGGTGCGAGAGCAGTTCGATGTTGAGCAACTTGAGCACACCGTCGCGCAGGTCGCCGCTGGCCTCGTACTCGGCGGCCTGGGCGAGGAACGCGTCGACGTCGATCTCACTGATTCGTGCTCCGCCCGCCAGCTTGAGCTGTACTCGGATTGCCGTGTGCACGTCCTGCCCGCACAGCAAACCTGCTCTGTCGCCGGATAATTCGGACTTACGCTGCCATTCCATCAGGCCTGCGATGAGCGCGCGCAGCGCCCAACCGCCCACCGGAACCCAGCCGACGGTGCCGGCGAGGCGCATCAGATGCATGAGTACGGTGCGATACACCGCGTGACCGGACAACGCGTGGCCGAGTTCGTGGCCGACGACGAATCGCTGCTCCTCGTAGGTCATGATGTCGAGGAGTCCGGTGGTGAGAACGATGAACGGTCGATCCATGCCGATCGTGAACGCGTTGACCATCGGCGACTGCACCACGAAGAGTTCCGGTGTTTCCTCGGCACCGAGAATCTGCACGCAGTCGGTGCGTAGGTCGTTCAGGTCCTTGAACTGCCGATCGTCGACGCGCACCGCGGTGGCGAGGTACATCAGTCGGTGCTGCCGTTCGCGCAGCAACCCGGACAGTGTGCGCAGAACGGTGTCGAAACCCTTGAGGGTGCGCAGGGTGACCAGGGCAGCCCGATCCGACGGGTGTTCCCATGTGCGCGAGCTGATGTCGGGGAATTCGATGCGGGTGCGATCCGGGGCGGATGTCAATCTGTTCTCCCAGCGTCGATGAGAATCCAAAGTATCAGTAAAGCGGGGCACGCGGTCCGAACTCGACGCTCATCGGGCCCTCGCCACACAGTGATGTTCGAGCTCTCGATCACCGTGCCGAGCCCCGATCGACTCACCGGAAGTCTGTGATCAGTCATAGCCCATCAAGTGATGAAAACGTCACTCTGTCGATCCTCGGCTGGTAGCTTTCGTTTTCTGCGCGAGGGGAGTCGCGCCGAACACGAGCTGGGGGGGGTGGGGAATTGTCGTCGCGGATGTCGACGCTCGCACGCGTCAGCGGCGGGGTCTCCGGTGGATTCAGAACGTTCGGTCAAACTCTGGAGCTGGGCGTACTGGCCTTCGTTCACCTCGCGCGCGATATCGTCACGCTGCGTCATCCGTGGCGCGACACCATCGACCAGGCCTGGTTCGTCGTCACCGTCACGGTGGTTCCAGCAGTACTGGTATCCATTCCCTTCGGCGTCATCGTGTCCGTCCAGGTCGGCAGCCTCACCGATCAGATCGGCGCGACGTCCATCGCAGGAGCAGCGGGTGGCCTCGGGGTGATCCGCCAAGGTGCCCCGATCGTTGCGGCGCTGTTGTTGGGCGGTGCCGCAGGCGCGGCGGTCGCTGCCGATCTGGGGGCACGCACCATCCGTGACGAGATCGACGCGTTGTCGACGATGGGCATCGACCCGGTTCGCAGACTCGTCGCACCGCGGCTGGCAGCCATCCTTCTGGTGGCACCGTTCCTGTGCATCCTCATCATCTTCATGGGCTTGGCCGCAGGCTATGCGATCAACGTCGGGTTTCAGGGTGGGACGCCCGGCAGCTACATCAGCTCGTTCGCGTCCTTCGCCTCGGTGGCGGACCTCGTGGTCGCCCTGGTGAAGACCGAGATATTCGGCGTCATCGTCATCGTCGTCGCCTGCCATCGCGGGTTGTCCGCCGCCCACGGACCCCGCGGGGTCGCGAACGCGGTCAACGCCTCCGTGGTGCTCGGTGTGGTGTCCGCGTTCACCGTCAACGTCGTGATCACGCAGGTGGTCGCGATGTTCATGCCACAGAAGTTGGGCTGAGATGGCAACTCCTTCTCGCTACACCGTGCACGGCACCGCGCACCTCAGCCGCAGTGTCAGGTACCTCGGACGTAGGCCGTTCGATGTACTCGAAATGTTGGGTCATCAACTGACGTTCTGCGTCAAGGTACTCACCGCCATACCGCACACCGTCCGCTCCTATCGGCGTCAGATGCTGCTCATCCTCAGCGACATCACCTGGGGCAGTGGGAAACTGATCGTCGGTGGCGGGACGGTGTCGGTCCTCGTCGTGCTGGGTGTCGCGGTGGGTGCATCCGTCGGAATCGAAGGATTCAATTCCCTCGGCATGGTGGGGATGGAGCCGTTGACCGGTTTCATCTCGGCGTACGCCAGTACTCGTGAACTGGCCCCGATGATCGCGGCCATCGGATTCGCGACGCAGGCAGGATGCCGGATGACGGCCGAGATCGGTGCCATGCGTATCTCGGAAGAGATCGACGCCCTCGAAGCTCAAGGCATACAGTCGATGCCGTTCGTCGTGACCACCAGGGTCATCGCGGGAATCGTCACGATCGTGCCGCTCTACCTGTTGACGCTCATTCTGAGCTACGTGTCGTGCGCCGTGGTGGTTCGCGTGGTCGGCGGACAGTCGTCCGGCACCTACGACCACTACTTCAGTGCATTCCTGCAGCCGCTCGACGTTCTCTTCTCGCTGCTGAAAGCCGCGGTGTTCGTCGTGACGATCATCCTGATCCACGGCTATCAGGGTTACTACGCCTCGGGCGGTCCGGAAGGTGTCGGCCGCGCGTCGGGACGCGCCATCAGAGCCAGCCTCGTCGCGGTGGTGGTACTGGACATGATCATGACGTTGGTCCTGTGGGGATTCGACTCGGGCATAAGGATTTCGGGGTAGAGATGGCAGTGTTCGACGATCTGACGGGTCGATCGGCCGGTCCCGCCGCGCTCCGTGTGCGCGGGCTGGCGGTGGCGGTGGCCATGGCCGTGTTCGCCTGCGGCCTCACCGCGTATGCGCGAGGGGCCTTCGACTCGCCCTTCGAGTTGACGCTCGATGCGGCGTCGGTCGGGGACGGGCTGACTCCCGGGTCGGAGGTGAAGTTCCGTGGTCTCTCGATCGGCACCGTCGACCAGATCGAGACCGTCGGCTTCGGCCATCAGAGACTGGAACTCGAGATCGATCCGGGTCAGGCAGGCGAGCTCACCGACACCATGCAGGCCCAGTTCTCGTCCTCGAACGTATTCGGTTCCACGGCAATCGAATTGCTGTCGGATGGGACGGGCAATCGACTCGCCGACAAGTCGACTCTCGCAGTGTCGGGAGACCTGCGGGGCGCAACGGTGACCGGAGTGTTCCGGCGAGTCGCCGAGCTCACCGAGGTTCTCGACACCCAGCAGGTGCAGAACCTGCTGGATCTCCTGGCGAACACGTCGGTCGAGGTGAGTCGAAATCTGAAGCCGTTCTTCGACACTGCACAGATGATGGCGAACAACCAGATCGATCCGTTGGCCTGGAAGCTGCATCGTGGTGCCGAGCTGGGTGAGGGAATCGGCAATCTGATCCCGCCCCTGCTCGATCTGGTGGTGGGAGTGGTGGACAAGAGCGTGTACGTGGAGGCACCCGCCGACAGGGCGAGGACCATCGCGGCCAACGACGGCCTCAGTGATCAGTTGTTGGTTCCGGTGGGCGACCTGCTGAAGAAGAACAACCCGGACCTGGCTCCGCTGCTGTCGACCGTATTGGATCTGTTGGTGCCCATCACAGCGTCGATCGGCACGTTCGCGCCCAGCTACAACCGGGTTGCGCAGGTGCTCGACGGCATCTCCGACGCTTTCCCCGTCGTCGACGGGAAGCCACAGTTGCAACTCGACCTGATCGTCGAGACCATGCCCAATCTGGCCGGAGCCGTTGCCGCACACGAGGAGGCGAACCGGTGAAGAAAGTAGCCGGCCCGGCGGTCAAACTGCTCGCCTTCTTCACGGTGACGGCGGTATGTGCGGTGATCATCGTCGCTGCTCTTCGAACCCCGGTCAGTGGGCCGCTCTCGTCCTACGGTGCGGAGTTCGACGATGTGTCGGGGTTGTACGTCGGTGACGACGTGCGGATGTCCGGGGTGCAGATCGGCAAGGTCTCGTCGGTCGAACTCGACGGAGCCATCGCACGAGTCGGATTCGAGATCGAGGGCAAGCGTCCGATCTTCGTCAACACACAGGCGGCGGTCCGCTATCAGAATCTCCTGGGGCAGCGGTATGTCGAGCTGATCCAGAAGGACGCGGCCTCCGGTGCTCCGCTGGCGGCCGACGAGACTATACCGCTCGATCGGACGATCCCATCGTTCGACATCTCCACTCTGTTCAACGGCTTCAAGCCGATCTTCGACACTCTCGACACCGCACAGCTCAATCAGTTCACGGAGAACATTCTCCGCATGGTGCAGGGTGACGGTTCCGGACTCGCTCCCGTGCTCCGCGACGTGGATCGAATCACCCAGTTCGCCGTTCAGCGAGAGTCGATCATCGGACTCCTGATCGACAATCTCGGCCAGATCTCGGACTCGATCGGCGGACAGTCGGCGGCGGTGGCCGATCTCCTCGAGCAGCTGCACGGTCTGGTGTCGCGGCTGAGCACTCAGATGGATGGCGTGCTGGCCTCGCTGGATCAGGCGAACTACGGACTCGGACCACTGGTCGGCTTGCTGGAGAGCCTGCAAGATGCGTACGACAACAGCTACGCGCCGGTCGACGGAGCACGGCGACGGTTGCTACCGCAGACCGATCAGGTGACCGAGTTGCTCGCGCTCACCCCGTCGCTGCTGACGGGGCTCAACGCGAGCATTCCCGAGCCGGGTGCCCAGACCTACTCCTGCAGTCAAGGCCGACAGGACATCCCGGGTATCGGACAGATAGTGCTCGGCGGACAAAATTTGGTGGTGTGCAAATGACACGCGTGGTTCGCAAGGGCGTTCGCGACGAGCAGTCGGAGAACAAGACGCATGCGTTCTGGGGTGCGGTCGGTGTCGCGTTCGCCGTGGTGCTCGTTCTCGTTGCGGCTGCGCTGTACACGATCCCGCTCGGCGAGCGGACGTACACCGCGGAGTTCGGCTCGGCGGCCGGTGTGAAGGCCGGCGACGACATCAGAATCGCCGGAATCTCGGTCGGTTCGGTGCGCTCGGTTCAGCTGGCAGGTGCGCATGTCGACGTCCAATTCAGCGTGGACTCCGACGTTTTCGTGGGCGACGCCTCGACCATGACGGTGAAGTTGCTGACTCCCATCGGGGGTCACTACGTGATGCTCACCTCGCACGGTGACGACGAACTCGGGTCGGCACCGATCCCACCGGAACGCGTCGAACTTCCCTACGAACTGTCCGACGCGATCCAACAGGCAACACCGTTGGTCCGCGATATCGACGGGCCGACGTTGCGACAGACGGTGGCCGAGTTGGACCGGGCAGTCGGTGCGCAGCCACAGTCGACGCGTGCCATCGTGGACAATCTGACCTCGCTCACCGACGTGATCGCCACCCGCACCGACCAACTCGAACGTGGGCTCGTGGTGTCGGACGAATACGTGGGTGCGCTGGCCGCCGATCGTGTCATGCTCACCGAACTCGTACGGGAGCTCGGCACCTTGACCAAAGGATTCGGCGACAAGCGCGCAGAGGTCGTCAGTGCCTTCGACCTCCTCGGCAGACTCTTCAAGCTCTTCCACCGCCCCGTGGTCGCCTTCGAGAAGGGGCTCGAGCCGTCGATCGTCCAGCTCGAAGAGATCACGCAGAAGCTCTTCGCTCGGCTCGGTGATGTCGACGGGGCGATCACGACCATGAAAGAAAGCGCGGACGGCCTGTCCGCCCTGATCGGCGGTGGTGAAGGTCCCGTCGTCGATCAGTCCCAGGACACGGTCGTCGGCGTCGGCGTGTGTATTCCGTTGCCGGGGAGGGTGTGCTGATGAATCGCAGATCGATACGGATCGCCGTGGCGGCGGCAGTCGTCGTCACGCTCGTCGGCTCGGTCGCGTCCGCGACCGCTGTCATCGACACCGGCTCGAGCAGTTCTCCGATGTGTGCCGAGTTCACCGACACGGTCGGTCTGTACGAGGGTAATTCGGTCATGATGCTCGGCGTGGTCGTCGGGACGGTGACGCAGATCGAGAACACCGACTCCGCGGTGCTGGTCACGATGGATGTCGACGGTGGCCTCCGGCTGCCCGCCGGGGTGGGGGCAGTGACACTGTCGAGTTCGATCGTCACCGACCGCCACGTGGAATTCACGCAGCCGTACACCGACGGTCCGGAGTTCGACCGGTCGAGCTGTATTCCGTTGGAGCGCACCAGAACACCGCTGGGGATCAGTGACACGCTCGACGCTGTGTCGGGGCTGGCGTCGGACCTGCTCGGTCCGGCGGACGCCGAGGGCAATCACGAGCAGATCCTGGGCGACACATTGCGTTCGTTCGACGGTTCGCTGCGTGGCTCCGGTGAACAGCTCAATGACAGTCTTCGACAGTTGGCCCAGCTGGTCGGCGATCCGGCCGACCGGGATACCACCGTGCGTCGACTGATCGACAATCTCGACGGTCTGATCGACACGTTCGTCGTGAGCTGGCCCGAGGTGGCGAAGCTGCTCGACAATCTGAAGCGGGGAATGATCACGCTGTCGGAGTTCACCCAAGCCTTCGGGACCACAGTCGCTTTGACGACCGAGTTCATTCCGCCACTGGCGCGCAACGTCGCGAAGTACGACGACAAGGTCTACGCATTTCTCGACCAGGTGGTGCCGGTGGTCGATGTACTGCTCGGGCGGGTGGGCGATATCAAGGACATCCTCGAACAGGTGCCGACCATAGGCGAGAACTTGATGACGATGTACGACGACGATTCCAAGAGCGGGCGCGTGATCTATCACCCGCCGCAATTCGAGATCGACACCAACTCTCCCAACGAGGTCTGCGCTCTGCTCAACAAGTACAGACCGACCTGCTCGGCGGACCAGCAGCGAGGCGACGTCATCGATGTCGGATTGGTGCAGCTGATCCTCGGTTCGGCGGGATGGCGATGAGGCGCGTGCTCACCGGCCTGTGCTGTGTTGCGTTGCTGTCGGCGTGCAGCATCGATCCGGCCGACCTTCCGATACCCGGTAGCTACGTCGCCGGCGACGAGTACTCCCTACGAATCGAATTCGCGAGCGTGCTCAATCTTCCGGAGAAGGCGAAGGTCATCGTCGAGGGCGTCGATGCGGGTGTTCTCGACACCGTCGAGTTGGTGGGTTCGACCGCTGTGGCGACGGTGGACCTGTCCGCCGATGTTCAGCTACCCACCGATACCGTCGCCGAACTTCGACAGTCGTCGATTCTGGGCGAGATCTACATCTCGCTTCAGCCACCGGCCGATTCGTCCGGCGCGGGATCGAGCTCGGCATCGAGCTCCGGCGGGCCCTACCTTCGCGACGGTGACGTCATTCCCGTGGAACGAACCGTTCCTGCGGACAATGTCGAGGACGTGCTGCGCGGACTGTCGAACATCGTGACCGGCGGCCATTACGTCCAACTGCAGGAAGCGGTGAACAACGTCAACGCCGCGATTCCTCCCGATCAGGCAGAGGTCGACAAGATCAACCTAGCAGCGAGGGCCGCGCTCACCGATATCGGCGACAACACCGGGGAAATCGATCGGATACTCGGGGCCGCGGAAAGTGTCTCGAATACTGTTGTGACACAACGCGATGGAGTCGAGCGCGTCCTCGAGCTCGGCCCGAGACGATCGGGAGGGTTGTCCGAGGTTCTGTTCAGCGTCGTCCACATGATCTTCAGCCTCGGGTACATGTCACAGCACGTAGGGGACGTGCTGTCCGGCCCGTACCCGGAGCTGAAGGATGCTGTGGACATCATCGCGCCGGCGTTGATCACCATCGCGAATGCCGACTCGTCCGTGCCGATGAACGTGGACAAGGCCAACACCCTGCTCAGAGAGCGCTTGATCCCGTACTTCCAGTCGACGCCGAACATCGCCGTGCGGTCGGTGTCTGCAGACGGAGGGCCGACTGCGCGCGCAGACGACATGATCGGGATACTGCGCGGGATAGGAATCGTCCGATGAAACCGGGCACACTGGTCTCGCTCGTCGCGCTCGTGGTGATGACGGTCGTCAGCGTCGGCTACTTGACTGTCGGTGTCCTCGACATCGATCCGACCCGAACGACGAACCATGTCGTGGTTCGGATGGAGTCCTCCGGCGGACTGATGGACACCTCTCAGGTCACCTCACGCGGGATCCAGGTCGGTCGGGTCGAATCGATCACCGTGGTACCGGGCGGGTTGGACGTCACTCTCGGTCTCGATGCAGACCATCGCATTCCTGCAGATTCCGAGGTGGTCGTAGCGAACCTTTCTGCCGCAGGCGAGCAGTACCTCGATCTGCGCCCTCGAAGCACCGGAGGGCCGTACCTCACGGACGGAGATGCACTCGGCAGCGAGCAGGTTCGCGCATCGGTCACCGTCAGTGAGGCGCTGAACCTGGGTGATGCCCTTGCCTCGCAACTCGATACGAACGCACTGAAAGGACTGACGGAAACCGCGTCGGCCGCAGTCGACGGTCGTGAAGGCGACGTCGACCGTCTGGTCGATGCATTCCGATTCCTGGCCGCAACGTTGCGAGACAAGAGCGGCGAAATTCGGCGACTGTACGACAACGCTCAGCAGGCGGGTCGCAACGCATACGGATACGGTCCGGTCATGACCGACGCGGCACCGTGGGTCGGCGCGACGGGTGAGGGGGTGGCCAACTTGCTCGAGGGCTTCAACAAGTACTCGTACGTCGGCGCGGATGTCTGGGACGACCCACTCGGGCAGATCACTCCGAAGATCGATCAGTACCTGACGCCCTTGTCACCCGATCTCGCCCTCATCGCAACGCTTCTCAAGCCCTACACCGCACCCATCAAGCCGATGCGGGTCGACGCCGGGTCCATCGTCGACGTACTGCAGACCGTCTTTCCTGCCGGCGGGCCGGCGAAACTTTCCGTAGAAATTCCGAACTGATTGGAGTTACCCCCTCATGGTCGAGACAGGCGCAGCCGAGGCGAAAACAACAGTGCCAGAGGAGAAGGCAGCTGAGCTCGAGGGCACGGCAGCACCAGTGCCCGAGAACTCCAGACGTCGCCGGATTCGGTGGCCGGTGGTCATCGCAGCAGTACCGGGTGTGGTGCTTGCGGTGGTCTTCGGCGTGCTGTGGCATTCTGCAGCAGGCGATCTGGCTGCCGAGCGTGAACAAGAACAGGACCGGCAGATGGCGGTGAACACGGCGACCGAGTACACCGCGCGGTCGTTGACCTACGACTACCGCAACCTCGACGCCTTCTTCGAGGGTGTCGACCAAGGGGCGTCGCAGTCCCTGCAGGACCGGTACGACGGGGTTCGCGAGGCGCTCACGGCGATCATGAACGAGTCGCAGGTGGTGGCGACCGGCGAGGTCCTTTCGGCAGCAATCGATTCCGAGTCCGGCGGCGAGTACAAGGTGGCGGTGTTCGCTCAACAGACGACGCAGAACGTTCAGCAGCCCGACCCCGGCAAGGTTCCCAACCTTCTGCTGGTGACGGTCACCGATCAGGATGGGCAGTGGATCGTCAGCGACTACGGACCCAAGACCTGAGACTTCGTCAGTGGGCGTTGGTGGCGCTGACGAACTGCGCGAGGCCGCGTACTTCCTGCTCGATCTCGGTCATGCCGCACTGCTCGAAGATCGACGTGAACTGATCCTTGTCGAACATGCGGACCCCGATGCGGCCCGACACCGCTCCCAGTACCGACTTCACCGGAGCGGCCTCGCGGCCGTAACTGGTCATGATCGCGATTCGACCGCCCGGACGGAGAACCCGAACGAGTTCGTCGACGACGGCCAGTGGGTTCGGAATCAGGTACAGGGCAGCGAAGCAGCAGACGGCGTCGAATGTGTTGTCGGCGAACGGAAGTGACTGCGCATCACCGCGCATGTAGGCGGCGTGTGGGCCGCGGTTGTCGCGAACGGCACGTTCGATCATCTGCTCGGAGATGTCGAACCCGATGGCGATGCCGTCACCGCTCAGGTGGTCGGAGAGGTACCTGGTGAAGTTTCCCGGTCCCGCTGCCACGTCCAGTACCTTCATGCCTCCGGACAGCCGTAGGTCGTCGACGGCTTTGGCGCGTTCGGCGGACATCGAGATGCCGCCCACTCCCATCATGGCGGCACCGGCAGGGCGCCAGAGCTTTTCGTAGATCGAGGCCACCAGAGGGTTGTTCATGGCTCGACTCGCAGCCGTCGGTGACGGGGCAGGAGTACCGCCGAGCAGTTCCACATAGCCGTCGGTGGTGACTGCCGCTGTACGAAATTCGGGTTCGAGCAGCTCGGCGGCACGATCGAGTGCCCGGTCCTCGAGGGAATGCGCGAGAACGTCGTCGGGCTCGCTGCCGAAATCGGTTTGTGGCTCGAGCGGATACGGCGGCATCCCGGTGCCCTGCACTCGGTATCGGCCCCAGAAGTCCACGTCGCTCACCAGGACGGGCACCTCACCGCTGTCGGTGCTCAGTCTGCCCTTGCGGCTGCTGCCTGCAGCCTCCATGAACCCCTGCAGTGCCTCGTGTGGCCGGACGCGGCCGTACCAGCGGAAGATGCCGTCGATGGGTTGGGAGTGCCCGCGCAGATCGATCTGCACCTCGAACTCGGCGGGAGGGGACTCGAAAGTCAGAGTTGCCGGGCCGCGGAAATCGGGCTTACCGGAAAGATCACTCACAGGTGCACTCCTGGTCACGAACGAACGCGAGATGAATGGGTCGGTCGGATTCGATGCGGATGCCGAGGAGCGCGCTGGAAGACTCGACGAGTCCTCGCACGATGGCCGCCAGATGCGCGGTGAATACTTCGATGGTCATGGTGGATTCGTGGTCGTCGGAGCTACCGAGCCACCAGTCCGTTGCGGTTGCCATCGCTCCGAACGTCGAGTAGGACACCATCTCGACGGTCGAATTGTCCACGGCGGGTTCCTGAATGGCGTCGGCCAATATTCGGGCCACCATGTCGGATGCGGCACGAGTGGAATCCAACGCTGGGTCACCTGCGGTGCGCCGTGGAGTCGTGCGGTCGCTGGACCGACTCAGGAAGTGGCCGTGGACCAGAAACCGGAACAGGTTGGGATGTTCTACGACAACCGCCGCGTAACCGGCGACGCTGCGATCGATGAGATCGGCGACGGAATCCTCGAACAGGTCGACGGTGCTCATGATCCGGTCCCACAACATGTCCTGGACGTTCTGGACTATTGCCGTATGCAGATCGGACCGGTCGGCAAAATGTCGATACAGCTTGGGCTTGGCCGTCCCGGCCACCTTCGCTATATCGCCCATGCTGACGTTCGGGCCGTGTATATCGATCGCGATCAAAGCGGCGGCGACCAACTCTCGCCGCACGTGAAGTCGGTGCTCTCGCCAGCGCTCGGTGCGCGCATCGATCTTCTTGCAGTGGGACACGTATCGACTCTCCTCGGGGTTGACACGTCCGGTGACGTGAACCACACTTTGTACAATACCCACTACCGCCGGTACCGGCTACCGTGAGTTCTGGTCAGTCGAAGTCTCGGGGGAGTCGTCGATCGCGAGGGGGGATCGGTTGTGAAGCGTGCACTTGTAAGTGACCGGGGCAGTGACGCGGGGGTGTCGAGGCGCGCTGCACTGGCGACTGAGGACTTGTCTGCCACCCGGGCGCGGACCGTCGGACCTCGCGAGAAGACGGCCCGTCGCCTGCTGAAGTCGACGGCCGACAAGTTCTACGACGGCGAGGTCGACATCGACTGGGATGCTCCTGTGGTCGACGGAATGCGCTGGATGCCCGAACATCGAACCTCGCTGTACCGAACCAAGCTGTGGGACAAGCTTTCCGAGGAGCAGCGTCGTGAACTGGGGCGACACGAGATCGTCAGCATTCTCTCGTTCGGTATCTACGCCGAGGGTTTTCTCAGTGCAAATCTGCTTCGGGTGTTCGGCAAAGGCACGTTCTCCGATCATTCGATGTACTCGATAGCCGAGGTCGGCGAAGAATCGCGCCACTCGATCATGTTCGGAAAGTTGATCGAGAAGGCGGGCTTGAAGCCCTACCTGATGCCCAGAGTGGGACTCGTCATTGCGAAGATCGGTCAGTTCGTCCCTCTCGGACCGGCCACGTACGGCGGGACTCTTCTCATCGAGGAGGTCCTCGATCGGGCGCAGCGAGAAGCGCAGAACGATCCAGAAATGCAGCCACACCTACGCCAGATGATGCGGATCCACGTGATCGAGGAATCGCGTCACATCACCTACGCCCGTGAAGAAATGGTGCGCGCGATGCAATCGACGAATCGAGTCAATCGTGCGGTCCACCGCGTCATCCTTGCGACGATCGCCAACTTCACGTACCTCGCACTGATCAATCCGCGCGTGTACAGATCCGTCGGCATCAATCCCATTCGCGGGATCGTCACTGCAATGGCCAGTCCCACCTACAAGACCAACATGCAGTTCTTCTCCGAGCCCATGATTCGTTTCTTCGCCGATGCAGGCATGTGCGACGGTGTCGTCACCAGGCGCCTGTGGAAGATGACCCGCGCCATGCCGGACGATCTGGCATGAGCCAACGCTCGTCGGCGGTCCAGTACGATCCGCATGTCGACATCGACTGGGAATCGCCTTGGCAGAGTGAGGCGTCGGCGTTGCCGCGAGACTCGGTGACGATGTACGGGACCCGACTGTGGGGCAGGTTGGCCGAGCAGGATCGGCGTACCTTGGCTCTGCACGAGGCAGTGAGCAGATGGAGCACGGTGTCGTATCTGTCGGCCATGCTGATCGGCAACCAGCTCAGGCGGGTAGCGGAGGAGGGGCTCAACAGCACCGATTCGCGCAATGCTCTCGACGAGGTTGCAGGCGGTTCGCGGACCACGATCACCTTCGGACGGCTGGTTCGCGCCACGGAAGTTCCGCCCTACAAGCCCCCGCGGGGCACGACCACGGCCGCCAAGCTGTTGGGCTTTCTACCGCTGGGTGCAGCATCGCACGCGTCCATCCTGTTGGTCGAGGAGACCTTCGCCCGGTCGATGGCCGGTGCGGTGACCGACCCCGATATCGAACCCCACGTTCGACAGGCCGTGAAGATCCATGGGCTCGGGAGCGCCGATCGTTTTGCGGCCGCTCGATCGGAAGTGATTGCTGCACAGAGTAACTCGAATGCGGTGGCTCGCGCGTACAACCGTGTGCTGCTCGCTCTGCTGGCCAACGTGATTCTCCGTCTCGGAGTGTCGTTCGAAGTGTACCGATCCATCGGCATCAGTCCTGCTCGAGGCGCGTTCGCGTCGCGGTGTCGGCGATCCGAGATCAGACGTCGGGACGCCGCGGACACCGTCGCCTTCCTGGATTCGGCCGGGATGCTCGACGGCACCCTCACCTCGGCGCTGTGGAGACTGACCGGAGTCGGAACCGACGAACAGAACGCGGAAGAAGTGCGCACATGAAGAATTTCGAGAACAAGGTAGCCGTCGTATCCGGTGCGGGTTCGGGAATCGGCCGAGCCCTCGCGCTGAATCTGGCGAACCGTGGAGCGCAGCTTGCGCTGTCCGACATCGACGGTGAAGGGCTCGGGGAGACCGTGGTTCTGTGCGAGAAGATCGGAGCGCGCACGGTGCCGTACGAGCTGGACGTATCGGACCGGGCTGCGGTGTACTCGCATGCCGACGCCGTCATCGGCGAATTCGGACGGGTCAACTTCGTGGCGAACAACGCCGGCGTTGCACTGGGCGCAGATGTGGTGGACATGACCTGGGACGACTTCGAGTGGGTCATGAACATCGACTTCTGGGGGGTTGCCAACGGCACCAAGGCTTTTCTGCCGGCGTTGATCGACTCCGGGGAAGGTCATCTCGTCAATGTCTCGAGCGTGTTCGGCCTGATGGGTATCCCCGGTCAGAGTGCGTACAACTCGGCGAAGTTCGCCGTCCGCGGCTTCACCGAGGCGTTGCGTCAGGAAATGAAGGTCGCTCGCCATCCCGTAGGCGTCACGTGCGTGCACCCCGGTGGGATCAAGACCAACATCGTCGCCAACGCCCGCGGAATGGAGGATCTCGGCACTCCTGACGAGGCCTCGCGACGCTTCCAGCAGATCGCGCTCACCACCCCGACGAGAGCCGCCAAGGTGATACTTGCAGGAGTGGAACGAAACAGGCCTCGTGTTCTGATCGGCCCCGATGCCCGTGCCTTCGATCTGATTCCGCGCGTCGTCGGTCCGCGGTACCAGGACCTACTGGCTCCGCTCAACCGGCTCGGCTCGGCGGCCGGTAGGAAACTGGCGAAGAACAGCAGTACCAGCTCGTAGGTTCGTCTCTGCCCGTTATCGTTTCGTGGCACTGACGAACTGGGCCAGTCCCCGGACGTCTTGCTGAATCTCGGCCAGTCCCGATGCCTCGAACACGTCGACGAACAGGTTCTTCGGAAACATCCGCACGCCCGCCAGGCCGGTTCCGAAGCCGACGACTGTGCCCAGCGGGGCCGGACGAGGCTCGCAGCTGGTCATGATCGCAATGCGTCCACCCGGGCGGACGACGCGAATCAATTCGTCCAGCACTGTCATGGGCTTCGGAACGAGATACAGTGCGGCGTAGCAGCATACGGCGTCGAAAGTGTCGTCCGAATACGGCAGATGGGCAGCGTCTCCGCGTACGTACGCCGCACGCGGTCCTCGATTGTCCGCCACGGCACGGGCGATCATCGCCTCGGATATGTCGAACCCGACGGCGAGGCCGTCGTCGGTGAGAGCGTCGGAGAGAAACTTGGTGAAGTTGCCGGGGCCGCAGGCGACGTCGAGCACGCGCTGGGGGCCGTGCAATCTGAGGTCGGCAACGGCTTTGGCGCGCTCGGCCGCCATCGACATGCCCGCGATGCCCATCATGGATACCCCGAACGGCCGCCACAGTCTTTCGTAGATCGCTGCCACCACACGATTGTTCATCGCGATACTGGCCGGCGACGGGTTCGGTGCGGGCACGTCCGGCAGCAGCTCTACGTAGCCGCCGTCGGTGCGCGCCAGCCCGCGCAGCGTCGTCGGCTCGATCATGGCGAGCGCGCGGTGCAGCGCGGTCTCGGCCGACTCGCTCACGGGCGTGGTGGCCGGTCGCCGTAATCCCGCTCGACCCGCAGGGTCGCGAGAGTGGTTGCCAGGCCGTCGTATTGGGTGGCCAGCAGGACGAATTCGATGAGACGCCGCTCGTCGAACTGGGTGGCCAGTTGATTCCAGGTCGCGTCGGAGAGAATCTTGGTGGCGATGAGTTCGTCGACCGCGGTCAGAATGATTCGATACCGCGTCGAGAGTCCCGGTGCGTCGGGTCCGGTCTTGATCAGCTCGAGCAGATCCCGGTCGATGCCCGCTCGCTTGCCGAGGCGGATGTGGTGGTCCATCTCGTACGCGGAATCGCGGAGGTGCGCTACGCGCAGGATCACCATTTCGGTTTCCTTGCGCGAGATCTTCCCGCCGGGCATCAGATGGCCGCTGTAGAACAGCCAGGCTCGGTAGAGACCACCGGTGCGTCCGAGGGTGGTGAACAAGTGAGGATTGGGCACCCCAGCACCTTTGGCGATCACCTTGCAGATGACCCAATTGATGGGCCCGAGGGTTTTGGCGGTACCGGACGGAATGCGTGGTGTGGTCACAGCCACACCGTACCGACTGCCCGGCCGGACGTCACCGGGACACAGAAGGATAGGCTAACCTCCTTGTAATTCTGCACAGTTTCCCCTCGGAGGACCCTTGACGAAGTCCAATGCCCGCATCATGGCCCTCGCCCTCACCATCGCCGCCCTCGGGGTGACTGCGTCGGCGTGTTCGTCCACCGACGCAGTCTCCGACGGCGCAGGCAGCGCGACGCGATCGATCGAGACCGTCCGGGGAACGGTCGACGTTCCCGAGACCCCGCTGCGCGTCGTCACCCTCGAGCCGGTCGAGCTCGACACCACCGTCGCCCTCGGGGTCGTGCCCGTCGGTACCGCAGTGCTCAGCGAGGCGAGCGGCGTGCCGTCGTACCTCGGTACCGAAGCCGCGGACATCGCGATGGTCGGTACGGTTGCCGAACCGACCATCGAGGACATCGCGGCCCTGCAGCCGGATCTCATCCTGGGCACGGAGACTCGACATGCCGAGTACTACGACCAACTCACCGCCATTGCGCCGACGGTGTTCATGGCATCCCAATCCGATCCGTGGCGCGAGAACGTCAGGTTCGTCGGACGCACCCTCGGCAAGCAGGACGACGCGGAGAAACTGCTGACCGCGTACGACGACCGGTGTGCCGAGATCGCCGAGAAATTCGACACCGCCGGCAAGACAGCACAATTGATTCGTCCACGCGCCGGCGAACTGACCCTGTACGGGCCGTCCTCGTTCGCCGGGAGCACCCTCGAATGCGCAGGCTTCACCACTCCGCCGAGGCCGGAATGGGCCGACGAGATCTCGGTCGACCTCTCGCCCGAGCTGGCGGCTCAAGCGGCCGCGGATCTGATCGTCGTCACCGCCTCGGACCCATCGGATCCCGCAGCGATTCCGGCGTCGATCACCGCCAATGCGGCGGTTCTGCTGAATCCACACGCGGTGGATCTGTCGTACTGGATCACCGGTGTCGGGCCCATGGGTGGGCAGACCGTGCTCGACGACATCGATCGGATTCTCTCGGGTCGCGCCTGACGCGTCAGATTCGGACGGCTCCCGCCAGCGCCGCAGCTTGCTCGGCCCGCTCCAGCACTCGATCGCGTGAGGAATCGATGTGAGCCAGTAGCAGTTCCAGTGCCGAGTCCAGGGTCCCGGCGAGCACGCGTTCGACGATGTCGATGTGTTGATCGATCGCCGAGACGACGGCGGCGGCGTCGAGTCCGCCGAGTATCCGAACCGGACGCACCTTGGCGTTGACGGTGCACAGCGCCTCGGTCAGAGCCGGATTGCCCGACGCGGCCAACAAGGTGACGTGGAAGTTCTCGTCGAGCGACACCAGATCGTCGGTGGTCCCGGGAGGATCGGCGCGCAAGCCGATCCAGGTGTCCAACAGGTTCGAGAGCGACGATCGATCGACCGGGTGGGACATCGAGCGAGTGATGCCGCGGGCTTCGAGGGTGGCCCGCAGCTCGTAGAGATCGGGCAGGTCGCTCAGTCGCGGACGATAGGCGTGCAGCCCGGCGTCGTCGCGGGTGACGAGGCCGTCGGCCTGTAACCGCGCCAGTGCCTCGCGCACCGGAGTGCGCGAGACACCGTACAGCTCGGCGAGACGCTCCTCGCCGAGCCGTTCCGTGGAGCTGATGGCACCGGAGATCAGATCTCGGCGCAGTGACGAATAGACCTTCTCGCGAAGGTCCTTGCGCGGCACGATGTGTCCGGTCAGATTGCCATGGCTGCGCGGACGTCCGCCTCGGACTCGGCTCCGCCCACGCCGGTGGACGTGATGCGGCCGGCCTCGAGGATGTAGTAGTTCTGTGCCGACTCGAGGGCGAAGCCGATGTGCTGTTCCACCAACAACACTCCGAGGCCTCCGCGTCGGGTGAGTTCGATGACGGTGCGTTCGATCTCGGCGACGACCGACGGCTGGATGCCCTCGGTCGGCTCGTCCAGGATCAACATCCGCGGTTCGGTGATCAGTGCCCGCGCGATCGCGAGCTGCTGGCGCTGACCGCCCGAGAGCAATCCCGCTCTGCGACCGAGCAATTCCTTCAACGCCGGAAAGAGATCGAGTGCCTCGTCGACGAGAGCTTTACCGCGCTTGCGGCCGTCGGCGACGACCTGCAGATTCTCGGCCGTGGTCAACTGGCCGAACGACTGTTGACCCTGGGGCACGTACGCGAGTCCGCGGGCGACGCGGGCGCTGGGACGCAACGCGCTCACGTCCTCACCGTCGAACATGACCTTGCCGGAATTGACCTTGAGCAATCCGACCGCTGCTCGCAGCAGAGTGGTCTTGCCCGCGCCGTTGTGTCCCATCACCGCGGCCACACCGTCGGCCGGAACCGTCAGCGACGCACCGTGAATCACCTCGCTGCGGCCGTAACCGGTACGCACATCGACCAGTTCAAGCATGACCGGCTCCTTCTTCTGCGATCTGTTCGAGTTCCTCGCCCGCCGCTGCGGTGCCGAGATAGACCTCTTGGACCTTCGGATCGGCCTGTACCTCGGCCACGGTGCCCTCGGCCAGAACGCGTCCGGCAGCCAACACCGTCACCGAGGTGGCGAACATGCGCATGAAGTCCATGTCGTGCTCCACCACCACTACGGTCCGCTCACCGCCGATGCGTTGCAGCAGCTGACCTGTCTCCTCGCGTTCCTCGTGACTCATTCCGGCGACCGGCTCGTCGAGTAGAAGCACATCGGCGTTCTGCACCAACAGCATTCCGATCTCGAGCCACTGCTTCTGACCGTGCGCGAGAATTCCCGCGGGTTTGTCACGCTCGGCCGTCAGACCGATGGTCTCGAGAGCCTCCTCGATGGCAGGCAGCACCGATCCGCGACGACGCAACATCGTCAGCACCGATCGTCCGGATCCGGCGGCGATGTCCAGGTTCTGCAGCACCGTCAGATTCTCGAAGATGCTGGCGGTCTGGAAGGTTCGGCCGATGCCGAGGCGGGCGATCTGATGCACCTTCTTGCCCAGCAGTTCCACTCCGGATTTGGTGACCGAGCCGGTCGCCGGGACGAGGCCGGTGATGGCGTCGATCAGCGTGGTCTTGCCGGCACCGTTGGGTCCGATGAGAAAGCGTAGATCGCCCTGCATCAGCGTCAGATCGACGTTGGTGTTGGCCTTGAAACCGTCGAAACTGACTGTCAGGTCGCGTACTTCGAGGTACTGACTCGACATGCCGGCGTTGCCGCCGAACGTGGGCTGCGGACCTTCGACATGGATCATCGCGTCAGTTCCTTCTCTGGCTCTTCGCTCGGTTCGGGAACCGGTTCGGATTCCTTCTTTCGTTTGCGCAGCGCGAACAGTCCCGCGATACCGGCGGGGAAGAACCCGACGACCACCACGAACAGCAGACCCTGCGCATACGTCCAGCCCGACGGGAACTGCTCGGACAGTGTGGTCTGGGCCCAGGCGACGCCGAGCGCGCCGAGGACCGGGCCGAGCAGGGTGGTGCGACCGCCGATCGCGACACCGATGAGGAACGCGATGGACGGGACGATGCCGACGTCGTTGGGGGAGATGATGCCGACGATCGGAACGAACAGTGCGCCCGCGAGACCCGCGAAGAACGCGGCGGCCACGTAGGCCACGATCTTGACGTTGGCGGGGTCGTACCCGAGGAACCGCACCCGCTCCTCCTGATCGCGCACCGCCACCAACAGCTCGCCGTAGCGCGAGTACATCAGCTGGCGGGTGATGGCGACGACGACGAGCAGTACGCCTGCGGCGATGAAGAACAGCATCTGCTTGTTCGCAGGGTCGTTGAGGTTGAACCCGAAGAACGTGCGGAACCTGTTGAGACCGTTTGATCCACCGGTGCTCTGCTGCCCGATGAGCAGAATGGCGAACGCGGCGGCGAGTGCCTGGCTGAGGATCGCGAAGTACGCGCCCTTGACTCGACGCTTGAACACGCCGAGACCGAGCACCAGTGCCACCAGGGCCGGCACGAACAGGATGCCCAGGATCGTGGTGATCGGCGAGGTGAACGGCACCCAGTACGAGGGCAGTTCGCGAATTCCGGCGATCGACATGAAGTCCGGTACGTCGTCACCACGCAGATCGGCGTCGGAGATCTTCAGGTGCATGGCCATGATGTAGGCACCGATGCCGAAGAAGACACCCTGCCCGAGGGTGAGCATTCCGCCACGCCCCCATGCCAATCCGATTCCGACGGCCACGATGGCGTAACAGATGAACTTGCCCAGCAGGTTCAGCCGGAAGTCGCTGAGGACGGCCGGAGCGACGGCGAACAACAGAATCGCGGCGAGCGCGAATCCCAGCAGAGCGCCGCGCTTGGCGATGAACTCGCTCATACCAGGCTCCTTGTCTTGACGGCGAACAAGCCCTGCGGGCGGGCCTGCAGGAAGATCACGATGAGCACGAACACGATGACTTTGGCGATCGACGCGGTGGTGCTGTACTCGATGAACGAGTTGAGGATTCCGAGTGCGAAGGCCGCGATGACCGCACCCTTGATCTGGCCGAGGCCGCCGACGACGACCACCAGGAAGGCGTCGATCAGATAGCTCTGTCCCACAGTGGAACTGGTGGAACCGATCAGGGTGAGCGCGACGCCTGCGACACCGGCGAGACCGGAGCCGAGGAAGAACGTCGAGATGTCGGTCCTGCGGCTCGAGATGCCCGAGGTCTCCGCGAGATCGCGGTTCTGGACCACCGCGCGGATGCGTCGACCCATCGCGGTCTTCTTCAATGCGATCGACAGCGCGACAACGGCGACGACCGCGAGGACGAGGATGAAGATTCTGGTCTTGGGCACCACGGCACCGAGGATGTCGACGCCACCGGTCAGCCATCCCGGGGACACGACGTTGACCGCCGGCGCTCCGAAGATGTCGCGAGCGAGCTGCTGCAGGATGAGTCCGACGCCGAACGTGACGAGCAGGGTGTCGAGTGGTCGGTGGTACATGCGCTGAATCAGCGTGACCTCCAACAACACTCCCATGGCACCACCGACGAGGAAGCCGACGATCAGAGAGATGAACAGTGATGCGCCGCCGGTGGAGACGATCTGCTGCACCACGTAGGCCGTGTACGAACCGGCCATGATGAACTCGCCGTGCGCCATGTTGATGACGCCCATCTGACCGAACGTCAGTGAGAGCCCGAGGGCGGCGAGGAGAAGAATGGATCCGATCGACAGGCCGGTGAACAACTGTCCGATCACGACGTCCATAGAGGAGCTCCTTCGGAGCATGTGAGTGGAACTTCGTAGCGGGCTACGAAGTTCCACTCACATGGGAGGTGGTCAGTTGAGGTCTGCGGCCCAGTCGTAGGTCTCGAGGAACGGGTCGGGTGCAATCGCTTCGGGCGACTCCCACACCGTGTAGATCAGTCCGTCGGCACGGATCTCACCGATGCGGGCGGTCTTGGAGATGTGGTGGTTGTCGCCGTCGATGACGACCTCGCCCTCGGGAGCGGCGAAGCTGACTCCGTCGGCCGCGGCCTGAACGTCCGCCACGGCAAAGGAATCGGCCTTCTCGACGGTGTTCTTCCACAGGTAGACCGAGGTGTAGGCGGCTTCCATGGGGTCCGAGGTGGGCTTGTCGGCACCGTACTTCGCCTTGTAGTCGGCGACGAACTTGGTGTTCTCGGGGCTGTCGACGGTCTGGTAGTAGTTCCAGGCGGTCAGCTGGCCCTCGATGTTGGCCGCACCGATGCCGGCGACTTCCTCTTCGGCGATGGAGACCGAGATGACCGGCATGTCAGCAGCTTTGAGGCCGGCGTTGGTGTACTCGCGGAAGAACGCGACGTTCGAGTCGCCGTTGAGGGTGTTGAACACCGCGTCTGCGTCGGCCGAGCGAACCTTGTTGACGATGGTGGAGAAGTCCGTCGATCCGAGCGGGGTGTAATCCTCGCCCTTGATCTCGATGCCGTTCGCGGCGGCGTAGGCCTTGATCTCACGGTTGGCGGTCTGCGGGAAGACGTAGTCGCTACCGACGAGGTACAGCGACTTGACGCCCTGTTCCTTGAGGTAGTCCAGGGCCGGGATGATCTGCTGGTTGGTGGTGGCACCGGTGTAGAAGATGTTGTCCGACGCCTCGAGTCCCTCGTACTGCACGGGGTAGTAGAGGAGAGCGTCGTTGTCCTCGAACACGGGCAGCATGGCCTTTCGGCTCGACGAGGTCCATCCGCCGAATACCGCTGCGACACAGTCGCTGCTGATCAGCTTCTCGGCCTTCTCGGCGAACACCGTCGGCTCCGACGCGCCGTCCTCGGCGACGACCTCGATCTGCTTGCCGTTGACTCCGCCCGCTGCGTTGATCTGCTCGACGGCCAGTGCGATCGAATCACGCACCGTCACTTCGCTGATCGCCATGGTGCCGGACAGGGAGTTGAGCGAGCCGACCTTGATGGTGTCACCGGAGGTGTCGACACACGAGGTAGCAGAACCGCCGCCGCCATCGGCGGAGGTGGTGTCGCTCGCCTTGCTTCCGCACGCGGTGGCTACCAGGCTCAATGCAGCCAGCGCTGCGGGAACGACCATGACGCGCTTGAAGGACATGCGCTTCGAGACAGCAGGCATCTACGGCCCTTTCGGAGGTTTTGTATACGGAGTTGTATTCGCGATTGCGAACAGTAAAGGGAAGTTATTGCGTCGGTATGTTCTGCGGTCACGAGTCTGTTTCCCGCGTTACGCGGACGTAAATGCCGTGAGATGACAACTCCTCTTGACATTTTATGACAAGCAGAGTTGACTTTTGGGTATGCCCGGAACGAACAACGTTCGCGCGCATCGCAAATTGGCACGCATCACCCAGGCCGAACTCGGCAGCATCTGTGGGGTGAGTCGTCAGAGCATCGTCTCCGTCGAAGGCGGCGACTATGCGCCGAGCGTCTACCTGGCGCTGCGATTGGCCCGCGCACTCGATACGACGGTGGAAACACTGTTCGGAAACGAAGGAGAGGCAGAATCATGAGCGCATTCGTCAGAGCAGCCCGATTCGTCGGCGACCTCGACGACGAGTTCTACGCCGACGAACTCCAACGCGACGCTTGGAACGAGGCCTCGGCTGTCGGCTTTCAGTCACTGCTGTGGATCGGGTTGATCGCCGGTGCGATCCTGCCCTTCACGGCAGGCGTCACCGGAGCGTGGGTGGCGCTGGGCCTGTTCTTCGCGCTGAACACCGTGTCCTTCGTGGTGTTGGGATACGCCAAAGTGCGGGGGGTCGATATGTACGCCTCACAGAAGCTTGGACGCGCACGGATAGCATTCGCCGGACTGCTCTTCTTTCTCAGTGGCGCGGGGGCGGCGCTTCGCCTCCTGGCCCATTACGGCGGCAATCTGCAGTCCTTGTGGATCGGGGCGGCGATCGGTGCGCCGATCGGGCTTGCGGCCGGGGTGGTGGGCATCAGAAACCGACGACGGCGGGTACGCAACGCCGAGCTCGCCGCCGAGAAGGCCGAACTGCAGGGGTTCGAGGAGACGGACTGATTCTGGCGCCGCGAATCAGCAGCGCGGAGTTTTACAGGGTGCAAAGATACGTAAAGATATCGGTTCGAACGGTCTGCTCGCAGATCCGCGGTACGGGAGGTATGTTCTGACCGATGACATCGAGATTCCCTGGATGTTTGCGGCTGTGGGTGGGCTGGTCGGAGGCGGGTTCGTAACGCGGACGGTTGCGCCCCCGATGTAAAGGAAGGCTCGGGTCGAGGCCGATGACGATGTGTGAAACCAATCCGTCTTCCATCGCGCCACGAACCAATAACGAGACCACGTCGGACGTTCACCTTCGGGTGGAGCACGCTAACAGGGAAGTCGAGGCCGTGCGCAGAGACAAGAGTTACCTCAGACTCGTCGGATCGAGCACGCCGCAGCCCACGATCGAGGCTCTCGGCGGACCGAAGACCATCACGGTTCACGTGGACAACGTCCTGCCGGGGCAGATGTGCGAAGTGCTGCACAACGGGATGCTGTCGTTGAGTCGGCGTGTGGTCGTGGACGAGAACGCCACCAGCATCACCATCACCACGTTCAACCTCAAGCAGGGTGAATACAACGTCTCACTGCGTCTCGACGGACGCCTGGACTGCGTGACCGAGGCGCACACCGTCACCGTCGGCGAGCAGCTCGAGGTTCGTCGCAGCTCGTAGGACCCGACTGTCAGCCGAGCTTTCTCGCCGAAGGCTGGTGCTGGGTGATGCAGTGGATCCCGCCGCCTCGCTCGAACAGTGGCCTCGCGTCCACGGTCACCACCTCTCGGCCCGGGTACGCGTCGCGCAGGATCGCTGCCGCGTCGGCGTCGGACGGGTCGTCGTAACTGCAGGCGATCACGCCGCCGTTGACGACCAGATGATTGATGTAGCTGTAGTCGACGAAGCCGTCGGCATCACGCAGTGTCCGCGGAGCCGGCACCTCGACGATGTTCCAGTCCTCACCCGAGCCGTCGTGGGTGGCACGCAAGGTGTCGACGATCAGTGAACTGACCTCGTGGTCGGGGTGAGCCCGGTCGTGTTGCCGATGCACCAGCACTGTTCCCGGCGACGGAATGGCCGCGACGATGTCGACGTGTCCGCGGGTACCGAAACGCATGGAATCGCGCGTCAGTCCGCGCGGCAGCCAGATGACGTGCTGCGCACCGATGGTCCGTGCCAGTTCCGCTTCGATGTCGGCTTTCGACAGTCCGGGGTTGCGGCCCGGGTCGAGCTGCACGGTCTCGGTCACCAATACCGTGCCCGTGCCGTCGACCGCGATGCCGCCGCCCTCGTTCACTATCGGCGACGTGATGCGCTGCACTGCAGCCTGATTCGCGACGAATTCGCCGATACGGCTGTCCTTGTCCCACTGCGCCCAGTCCTGTGCACCCCAGCCGTTGAAGATCCAATCGATGGCGGCGACCGAACCGTCCTGTGCATGAACGAATGTCGGACCGATATCGCGCATCCAGGCGTCGTTCAACGGTGCTTCGACGATGTCGATGTCGCGCGAGAGGTAGGTCGATGCCACGGCGCGTTCGGCGGGGTCGACGACGACGGTCACCGGCTCGAACGCGGCGACAGCGTGCGCCACGGCCGCCCACGTGGAGCGGGCCTCGTGCTTCGCCTCCGGGTCGGATCCGAGGGAGTAGCCCTCGCACGGGAACGCCATCCACACCTTGTCCTGCGGAGCGGTCTCGGACGGCATGGTGAACGTCGTTGCAGTGGTTGTCATTTGATCACCGGAGTCGCGGGGTGTCCGTCACCGTACGGGGCGTCGGTGTTCACCGGTTCGGTGAGGCGACCGTAGGTGTCGGGTCTGCGTGTCAACAGGAATGGGAAGAGCTCCAACCATTCTCGACGCTGATCGAGGTCGAGATCCGCGACGAGGACGGCCGATTCGTCTCTGGGTGCCTGAACCAGGATGCGGCCGAACGGATCGGAGATGAACGACGAGCCGTAGAAGGTGATCTCGCCTTCGTCGCCGCAGCGATTGGGCACCACCATGAACAGGCCGCTCGAGATGCCATGGCCGACGATGACGTGTTGCCACAGCGGTTGGGTGTCGAAAGCCGGGAACGACGGCTCGGACCCGATGGCCGTCGGATACGCGAGAATCTCTGCGCCGCCCAGCGCGTAACTGCGCGCGACCTCGGGGAACCACTCGTCCCAGCAGGTGGGCAGGCCTACTCGGGCACCGCCGAGTTCGGCCGGGGAGTACACGGGATACGGGTCCTCGGCCGGTCCGGCCCTGAAGTAGGTGTCCTCGTAATAGCCGGCCGAGATGGGGATGTGCAGCTTTCTGGTTCTCGCCAGCAGTTCGCCTGTCGGTGAGACCATGATGGCGGTGTTGTACCCCAATCCGTCTGCTGCCTCGGACTTCTCGTACAGCGAGGCATGGACCACGATGCCGTTCGCGGTTGCGGCCTCGGCGGCGAGCGTGAACGTGGGCCCGGTCAGCAACTCCTCGGCTTCGCTACCGGGGTTGGCCCCGGCCCGGGTGTCGGCGGGGTAGCGCAACAGGGTGATCTCGGGCAGGAAGACGACCTTCGCTCCGAGGTCCGCGGCTGTGGAGATGGCCTCGAGCAGTTCGGCTTTCAGTGCCGCGGCATCGGGGTTCCAGCGATGCTGCACCAGTCCGACGCGGAGCGGCGCGCGATCGGTCGGAGTGGTGCGGGTCAGGGCCTCGGGGGCGGCGAGATTGGTGAGTGTCAGCATGCTGATCTCCTGTTAAAACGAATGTGATTCGTTAAGTATCGTGGATGTCTGCCTCGAACGCAACAGATACGGGAGAAATGCTGTGGGACGACCGTCGGCACCCCTGCTCGACCTCGATCGCATCACGACGGCGGCCTTGACTCTCGTCGAAGAGTCGGGTGGATTCACCATGCCTCAGCTGGCCAAGAAGCTGAAAGTGAGTCCGTCCTCGCTCTACAACCACGTGTCCGGACGCGACGAGATCATCGAGTTGCTGCGGGGTCGGGCGATGTCCGAGGTGGAGATGCCGGAGGTCGGTGTGCCGTGGCGTGAGGCGCTCGCCTGGATCGCGCGCGGCTATCGAAACAGCTATGGACGCTACCCGCGGCTGATTCCACTGCTGACGGCTCAGGCCGTGAACAGCAGTGCTGCGTTCGGGATGTACAACACGCTGGCGCGGGTGCTGACAGACGCCGGCTTCGCGCCCGCAGACGTGCTCCGCATCATCACTGTGCTCGACAGTTACGTGTTGGGTTCGGCGTTGGATCTGGCCGCTCCCGAGGCACCGTGGCTCAGTAGCCGCGACGTGGAACCGGAACTGAGAGCCGCACTGGACACCGCGGGAGATCTGCGCGAGCGATCCGAGGATGCCTTCGAGTACGGGCTCCGAGCGCTGCTGGCCGGATTCGATCCCGGGCACCCGGACATGCTCGACGGCTGACTCTCTGGAAGTAACTGCAGCTCAGCTGGATTCAGCTGTCGTACTCGAGTGCGTCCATCTTCTTCGCAACTGCAGTCATGTGCGCGGGCTAGCCTGAAGCTGTGAGCTCTCTTCTGGCCGAAGCTGGTTTCAGTGAGTGCGTGAACGCTGGCGTCTGCGACGCTGGATTTGACGCATTCTTCGTGAAGATGGGTATCGGTTTGCTTCTGGTGTTGCTGTGTTCGGTCTTGCTGCCAATGTGTCTGCTGCTGCCGGGCCCCCTCTGAACGCGCGGCGTACGGCGATTTCGATTCTGGCAGCTTGGCTTTTGCCGATCATCGGTTCGGCGTTCTTCTACTGCAGAGAGGATGCTCGTCAGCACAACTGGCCTTAGTCGGGAACGAGCAGCAGAGGTCGCCGGTGGTGGTGCGCGGTGCGGGGGAGCTCGAGTGCTTCAATCTTGTTCGCAACTCCGTGGGCGTTCGTGTCGGTCGCAAGCCGAGTGTGGCGGGGTGGTTCTGCAATGCTGGATTGATGGCGACTACGTACCGGGACTACCTGTGGTTCAGAGACGAAGAATTCGGCGGATGGCGATCCAACGGACATGTCGTGAGCTTGATCCGTGATGCCACCGCCGTCGGTGTTCTGGATGCATTGGGCGCCGTCGGTAGGCGGCGCACCGGTGTGGGCTATGCCGGCTTCAATCAACGGTCGATGGAGTTCGAGAGGCTGGGGCTGGTCCGACCGGACTCGAGCGCGGATCAGACCGTGCAGACCGTGGGCGTTGCCGACATCGGGAAGGGGTGGGTGCTGTTGATCCAGCAGAACAGTGACTACCTCGGCGTCGATGACAAGCTTTTCGGCCCCGTGACCAAGCACCACGAGGTGGTCAGCCATTTCAGCAACGTCAACGCCCTCTCGCGGTTCATGTGGTGGCGTGATGGGCAGCGCAAGGTCTCGTTCGAGCCGATGATCCCCACGGGGGACCTCGAGCGCGCTCAGGCCGCCTCACCCGCCGAAGCTGCGACCGTGTTGGCACTGATCACCGAAGTCGGTGGCATCGATCTCGACGACTATCACGGAACCAGGACCGAGTTCTTCCACATCGAGGGATCCTTTGCCCTCGCTGAACGACTCACCGGGGTCGAAGTGAGCAAAGAACTACTCCGGTCCGCCGTGTTCACCGTCGCAATGGTGCCTACCACCGCCGAACCGGAGGACCCACACGCTCACGAACTGCCCCCACGAACCCCGCTCCTCGGGAACCATGCAACCTGGGGTGAGGTACATCAGCTCTACCGATCCACGGCCGAAGCGACTGTTCACGCAACGATGGTGCTCTCCGAAACCCAAGGCCGTGCCAAGGAACGCCACGAAGTCGAGTTCTGGTACTCGCCCTTCGACGGCACACGCCAAATCGACGCCCACGGACTGCTATCGGTCGTCAGCCACGTCGACCACTGGCACCGCGGCCCCTTCAACCCCATCACCTGGCCCGAGGGCCTCCTGGCCATACACCGTCGCTGGGAGCCGGAGACACCGTTTCACGTCGTCATCGACCCCACCAGTCAGGCGACGCCCACCGAGGTCAGCGGCAAACGAGCGTGGGAGTTTGTTTTCCCGCCCGGGTTCTGGGGCGGGCCACTCACGGTCGCTTTCGACGCCCGCACCGGCGTCCCTCTACGCGCTGAAAGCACCTATCGCACCGAAGAACTCAGCAATGTGGTGCTCGACGAATCATTCAGCAACGACCTGTTCGTTGTTCCCGACTGACACAACGACCACCCGCACAACGGAAGTCGCCACCGCTGGTTGGATTGGTCGCTCCCGCGCAACATCCGAGTAGACGTGCGTTCCGTCCGGGCTGCCGAAGCCATACCGGAGCAGTCGACCCATCCCCGCAGGCGAGGGTGGAAAGAAGATAACGGGGCCGCCCGCGTTCCGAATCAGGAAGTGCCGAGCAGTTGCATACTCCGGCAGTTCGAGACGCTGGCACACTGCATTCGGAGGGCTGCGTCGGGCAGGTTTATCTTGACCTTGACGCAGCGTCAATGCCGATCATCGAGTCATGAATCGCATCCGTCTTGCTGTCCCGCTGTACATCGGTGGCGCTTCGTTGTCGCTGTTCGGCAACTCGGCCATCACGATCGTCCTGCCCTGGTTGGTGCTGGCCACGACCGGCAGCCTGTCGTCGGCAGGCCTGATCGCTGCGGCCGCGGGCATAGCTGCGGTACCGGCAACGTTCGCCGGTGGTCGGCTGGTCGACCGATTCGGGGCACGCAACGTGGCCGTCGTCTCCGATCTCGGCAGCGCCACAGCGGTACTCGGCCTGATCGTGGTGAGTTCGACGGTGGGGTTGTCGGTGCCGTGGTTCGTGGTGCTGGGAGTTGCGGGCGCTGTCTTCGACGTTCCGGGGATGACGGCTCGTCAGGCGATGCTCGCCGACGTCGCGTCGATCTCGGGAACGTCGGTCACGACGGTGGCCGGGTTCTTTCAGACGGGATTCTCGCTGGCGTTCCTGGCCGGACCGGCTCTGGCGGGCCTGCTGTTGAGCGTGCTGGATCCGATCGACGTCGTTGCCGCCACCGCCGCCTCGTCGGCGGCCGCTGCGGTGCTGACTGCGTTGGTTCCGGTCATGGGGCAGGCGTTCACGACCGGTACGGCCGGCTCCGGGAGTGCGCTGGACCTGATCCGTGCCACGCCCGCGTTGCGAGCGATGCTGATTTTCGCATTCCTCGCGAGCCTGGTGACCCCGCCGATGATCGGTCTGCTGCTGCCCGGCCACTTCAACGCGATCGGCGAACCCGGGCAGCTGGGTTTGGCGATGTCGGCGTTCGCAGTCGGTGCTCTGGCGGGATCGGCCCTGTTCGTCGTGTTGGCCGCCAGATCACGACGGGCCACATTCGTGACGGGAATGGCAGCGATGACGGCCGGTATCTGGCTGTTCGCGCAGCTGCACGGGTTCTGGATCGTCGCGGCGGGGATGCTCGTGATGGGTCTCGGATCCGGGCTGTTCGGTCCGATCTGGAACGTCTACGTGGCCGAACAGGTCCCCGCAGACGTCCGGGGTCGTGTCCTCGGCTGGCTGAACATGGGCGGGCTCGTGGCCGGTCCGATGGGGTTGGGGCTGATGTCGGTGGTGCTCGTCGGCGGAGATCTCGGTCTCGGAGCCGTCGTCATGGGAGTCGGTTGGACAGCTGTCGCCGCCTACGCAGTTCTGAGTCCGGGTGCGCGCGAGCTGACCGAACCGCCGCCGCACTCTGCCCGGGTGGACGGTTGATCGGCCAGAATGGTCGCCATGCTGCGCATCGGTGAGCTGGCAACCTACGTGGGAGTGACGACCCGAACCGTGCGGTTCTACCACCAGCAGGGCCTGTTGGACGAGCCGCAGCGCAACACATCGGGCTACCGCCTCTACGACGGGGAGGCCGTCCTGCGGCTCTCACGCGTCGTCGCTCTTGCCTCGGCCGGTGTGCCGTTGGCCCGCGTCCACGAGCTACTCGACGCCTCGCAGGAATCACTCGACCTCGCCTTGGCCGAGATCGACGCGGACCTGAGCGAGAGAATCGAACGTCTGGAGAAGGATCGCGACAGACTCAGGCGCTTGCGTGCCGGTGACGCGCTGGTCCTTCCCGATGTGATCGTCGGCCTGATCGAGCACCTGCGCGAAGCGGACATCGACTCCGAGGTCGTCGATCACTATCGCGATGCCTGGGTGCTGACGTATGCCGTCTACCGGTCCAGGCTCGATCCCTGGCTGGAGGAGTTCGGCGGCGTCATGCTTATGGACCCGGGCTATCTGGCACTCATGGTGCGTTCCTTTCGAGCTGCCGAGCTCGAACCCGAGGACCCACAGATCCAGCAGCTCGCGGACGACACGGTCGAGTGGATGGTGAACGCCTGGGACAGTGACGCCCTCGAAAGATCGTTCGAGCGAGGTCTCGACGACCCGACAGCCAACTCGCTGCTCGCGGCACAGTGGGCCGACCGGCCCGCCTGGGTGCGCGTCACCGAGCTGATCGTGCAAGGTCTGCAGGAGCGCGGCATCGAGCACTCCCGTCCCTGACGAAGGCCAGGGAGAGCGTCAGTCCTCGACGATCAGCGACGGAGTATCACGGCGGAGAATGTCGCCCTTGAAGAACTCCGGCTTGCGCAGTGCTACCACCGCCATGATGACCATGCCGAGAACGATGATGCCGACGCCGATGAGGAACACCATGCCGATACCGAACAGCGATGAGCCGCTGCCGAATTCGGGATCCCAGGCATCGACCGAGGTCTGCACGAACACCACGGCCATGCCGACGCCACCGAGTAGCGGGGCGAGGAATTTGAAGAAGAAGTTGCGGGTGCTGGTGAACAACTCTTCACGGAAATACCAGACACAGGCGAATGCAGTGATGCCGTAGTAGAAGCAGATCATCAGGCCGAGCGCGGCGATCGTGTCGGTGAGAACGTTGTCGCTCACCACGCGCATCACGGCGTAGAAGCCGGCCGATGCCCCGCCTGCAACGAGCGTCGCGAAGCCCGGTGTGCTGAATCGCGGTGTGATGGAGGCGAACCGCTTCGGTAGGGCCTGGTAGTGACCCATCGCGAGCAACGTGCGGGCCGGCGAGATGAACGTGGCCTGCAGTGAACTGGCGGAGCTGCTCAACACGGCCAGGGACAGCAGGATCGCGAACGGACCCATCACCGGCCCGGCGAGGGCGGCGAACACGTTGTCGGTGGTGTCGGGATTCTGCAGTCCGTTTCCGGTGTCGCCGGTGCCGGCGAAGAGCAGGGTGGCCACTGCGGTGAGCAAGTACAGAACGATGATGAAGAACACCGTGACCAGCGCTGCGCGGCCGGGAATCTTTGCGCTGCCCGAGGTTTCCTCGTTGACCGTCAGACAGACGTCCCAACCCCAGTACATGAAGATCGACAGGGACAGGCCCGCGGTGAACGCGGAGAAGCTCGGGATGCCGAACGGGTCGAACCAGTCCAGGCTGAACGAGATGTCCTCGGCCCCGTCGCCCGCACCGACCTTGACGAACGCGGCCACGATGAACCACGCCATCACCAGCAGCTGGAAGCCGAGCATCGTGTACTGGACACGCTTGGTCTCCTGCATTCCGCGGTAGCAGAGCCACGCTGCCAACGCCATGAACACCAGGCACGTGACGATGTTGACGAGCTTGTTGCCGGTCAGGTCGGCCAAGGAGTCGTTGCTGGTGACCTGGGCGAGAAAGAGATAGAAGAAGTCGACGGCCACTCCGGCCAGGTTCGAGAGCACGATGATGGTTGCCGCGATCAGGCCCCACCCGCCCATCCAGCCGACGTACGGTCCGAAGGCCTTCGACGCCCACGTGAACGACGTGCCGCTGTCGGGTTCGGCTGCGTTGAGCTCTCGATAGCCCAACGCCACCAACAACATCGGGATGAAGCCGACGATGAAGATCGCGGGCAGATGGACCCCGACCTCGGTGACCGTCGGCCCGAGCGACGCGGTGAGCGCGTACGCGGGTGCAATGGTCGAGATGCCCAGGACCACACTTGCGAGCAACCCGAGCTGGCCGGCGGACAGGCCCTTGGACTCGACGTCCACTACCTTGTGCTCATTCATCGCCGGCCTCTCTCGGAACAACGATCATCGGAACGGGAACGACCCGAAGCATCTTGGCGGCAACCGATCCCAGGAAGAGACGGTGAGGCTGGGCGAGTCGAGACGACCCCACCATCAACACATCGCCGTCGTGCCAGTCGAGCGAAGAAGCGGCCTTCTCGATGCCGGAGCCCTCCGCCACCTTCAACTGCACGTCCGATCCCGCGGGCAATTCCGCTTGCACGGTGCGCAGCACCTCCTCGGCCTTGGCGAGACCGCCCTGTCCCTGCGCCGATTGCTCGTCCGCGGAAACGAGGGAGAGCAGGCGCAACGGCAACTCTGCGGTGACGGACAGGTCGGTGGCTGCCTCGATCAGTTCTGCTGCCCCCGGCCTGTTTCCGATGGCGCAGGTGATCTCCCTGATGCGCTGCGGCGGAGAATGCCGATACCCCCGCGGAGCCAGCGCGAGCGGCACATGCGCCACGTGCAGCAGATCGCTGGTGACGGTACCGATCGAATGGCGTCCGAGCAGACCGTCGCCGGCCGCACCGACGACGATCATGTACGCATCGGACTCGTCGTCGCCCTCGGTCGTTCCGCAGGCTCCACTCCTGGCCGCGTCGAGCAGACCCTGCGCGAAGGACTCGTCGAACAACAGGTGTGCGCGTGCCTGCACATCCTCGGGTACCAGCGTGAGTGCCTCGTCGAGCCAGCCGGTGGCCCGATCGATCAGTATGTCGTCGTACGCGGCCTCGACCGGCGCCTTGGACGGCACCGGACGCTCCTGCGGCAGCACCAGGCAGATGTCCAGCGATGCCTGCAGCGAACGCGCGAGCGTTGCGCCCAGGGCGATTCCGTCCGCTCCACTCGGTGTTGCCTGGTACCCCACGATCAGACGCATGGGCGGACCTTCCCTGAGGTTGGGCGAGCTAATGACAGGTGCTACCGGGATCGGTGTGGCACGACTTCGGCTCCGACGGTGCGACGTCGAGCGAGGGATTGCGATCGAAGAACCCGAACGGCTTGAGCCAGAACGAGACCGTGTCCGCGGGCATCACCGGCCAGTCCTCCGGCCGAGTGATGTGGTGGATGCCGAAGGTGTACCAGACGACGACATCGGTGTTCTCGATGCTGCGATCCTTTTCGGTCCACTCCGGAAGCCCGTGATCGACGCCGCTCTGGTTGACGAACTCGCCGCTGGGCCAACGCTCGTCGGGTGAGTTCGGGGTGACCCAGACGGTGTGCCCGATCACCTGGGCGCGCTGGAAGATCGGCGACGCGGGATCGAACATCGACGGGATCGCCGCTCCCGGAACCAACTTGTACGCGGGCCGGGTGCCGAGGCCGTTGGTGACGTTGTCGTTGACGACCTTCCACGCCTTCTGGGTGTTCCAGTCGTAATCCTGCTTGCCCTCGGACTCGGTGGTCAGGGGAGTGTTGACCTGAGTCAGAGCGAGGCCGTAGGGATTGTCCGGGCCCATCGGAACGCGTTGCGTCTCACTGGCATAGACGGTGTTCTGGGTGCCGTCGACATCCAGATCGAGCCGGGCGACCAAGAAGTGCTGGTGATAGGGCGCGTAGGTCCGCTTGTCTACCAGCGTGCCCGACGGGTGCGTGCCGCCTTCGTCGAAGTGGGTGACCACCATGATGCCCGTCGCGCGAACCTCGCACTCGATGTTGCCGTCCTGATAGAACCGCCAGTAGACGAGGTACTCGTAGTTGGCGACCGTGGCATGGAAGCTGACCGTGAGGCGACGCATCCGTCGGACTTCGGCCCCGGCGTCGTGATCGACGTGCTTCCACAGCACGGCGTTGTCTTCCTCGTGGATGCAGATCGCGTTGGTGATCGTGTACGGCTCACCCTTGCTGTTGTGCAGCACCGCATCGAGGTAGCGGATCTCGCCGAGGCAGTCGCACCCGAGCTCGAGCGACGTGGTCATGAAACCGAGACCCCACTCGCCGATGTCGAACGCGGTGCGTCGATAGTGATCCTCGGTGTGATCGCGATAGGGAACGACCATCTCCGCGAACGACATTCGATTGGCGACGGACCGCACGTTCCCGTTGTCGTTGTAGCTGACGGCATGCAGTGTCATGCCCTCGCGATAGTTGAATCCCACCCGCAGCGACCAGTTCTGCCACGTCAACTTGTTGCCGTCGAGGTCGAACGAGGGCCCGTCGGATTGAGTGATCTCGAGGCGCTTCAAGGGCGGGCGTGTGCTGGCGTTCCTGATTCGCTCCGGGATATGGCGAGGGACGTACTCGCCCATGATCTCCGGCCGCTCGACGCGATACGTGTCCTCGATCTCGAGCAATTCCATCGTGTTCACGTCGATCACGCAGTGGAATCCGCCCACCGGTCCGGCGTAGGGATTGGCACCCTCCGCAGCCTTGACCCACGTGTCGGACCAGCCGAGGCGTCGACCCTTGTACTTCTCGGGTGTCACCGCCTCGCCGTAGGTCCAGGTGTCCATGAACACCAGATCCAGATCGGTGATACCTCGATCGGCAAGGGCAGCAATCACATCGGGGTGGGCACGCAAGGCCGCATCGGCCTCCTCCCACTCGTCGACGGTGAAGTTGGGCTGCACGTCCGGGATGTTCGTCCACGATTCGGTGGTGCGATCGTCCAGTGACACGACGGCCTTGAAGGTGCTGTTCTCGGCGCGGTTCAACACCACCGAAACTGCTCGACGGGCAGGTACGGTGCCGGCCTCGTCGAACGCGGCGATCTCGGGCTTGGACGGTTCGATCAACTCGATGGAGGCATAGCGCCAGCCGTCGCCGACGCCGTGATCGCGGCCGAGAACCTCGGCCAAGGTGGCGAATTCGTCGCTGGACAGGGGATCGAGTGGGTGGAAGGTGCTCTGCGGTGAGGTCATGCGATGGTCTCCGTCGAGCTCATGACGTGCTTGATGCGGGTGTAGTCCTCGACGCCGTACGCCGAGAGATCCTTGCCGTAACCGGAGTACTTGAATCCTCCGTGCGGCATTTCCGCCACCAACGGGATATGGCAGTTGACCCAGACGGCACCGAAGTCCAGAGCTGCCGAGATACGCAGTGTGCGAGCATGATCGGAGGTCCAGACGCTCGACGCGAGACCGAAGTCGACGTCGTTGGCCAGTGCGATCGCCTCGGCCTCGTCGGTGAACTTCTGCACCGTGAGCACCGGGCCGAATGTCTCTTCCTGCACGATGGGGTCGGACTGCTGCACGCCCGTGATGATCGTGGGCTCGAAGAAGAAACCCTTGTCGCCGATGCGCTTACCACCGGTGACGATCGTGGCATGCGCGCCGATGCCGTCGACCTTGGCGCTCACCTGACCGAAGTGGTTGATGTTGTTCAGTGGGCCCAGGAAGGTATCGGGGTCGTCGGGGAGGCCGACCTTCAGTGTCTTCGCCTTGGCGACAAGCGCTTCGACGAGAGTGTCGTGCACGGACTCGTGGACCAGGACGCGGGTGACGGCCGTGCAGTCCTGGCCGGCATTGAAGAACGCGGCCTCGGCGATGCCGTCTGCAGCCTTGCTGATGTCGACGTCGTCGAACACGATTGCCGGAGCCTTGCCGCCGAGTTCCAGATGCGCGCGCTTGAGCTGCTTGGCGGCGGCCACGGCCACTGCGATGCCGGCGCGGACGGATCCGGTGATCGACACCAGGCCGGGAGTCTTGTGCTCGACGATCGCGGCACCGGTGCCGCCGTTGCCGAGGACGACGTTGAGCACGCCGTCCGGAACGATGCCCTTGGACAGCTTCGCGAGCACCAACGTGCTCTCGGGAGTGGTGTCACTGGGCTTGAGGACGATGGTGTTGCCGGCGGCCAGCGCGGGACCGATCTTCCAGATCGCCATCATGAACGGGTAGTTCCACGGGGTCACCTGGCCGACGACACCGATCGGTTCGCGTCGAACATAGGAGGTGAAGCCGTCCATGTACTCGCCGGCCGACTTGCCCTCGAGCATCCGGGCCGCGCCCGCGAAGAAGCGAATCTGATCTGCACCGACGGTGACTTCCTCGGCGGCGATGGTGGCCTTGGGCTGGCCGGTGTTGCGGCTCTGCGCTTCGACGATCTCGTCGCTGTGCGCCTCGATGGCGTCGGCGAGCTTCAGCAACACCTTCTGCCGTTCGCCCGGCGTCGTCTTGCCCCAGGTCTCGAATGCGCTGGCAGCGGCCGACATCGCGGCCTCTACATCGGCGGCGTCGGAAATGGGGGAGTGGGCGACGATCGACTCGTCCACCGGGCTGATCACATCGAGCATCTCGGTGCCCGAGGGCGTCACGAATGCCCCGTCGATGTAGTTCTGCAGGACAGGCACCGTCATCACTGAACCCCTAGCGTCGACTGTTTCGGTTCTGCAAAGCCTGCACCTACGGACGAGACTTCGCCACCCGACAAGATGTCCAATGCATCGCTTCGAATCAGGACGGAATGTCGGTCTGTCTCCCACCTGAACGAGCCGCTCACCGGCTAGCCTGTGGCGGTGGGAGACACAGAGGTGGGGTACCGACAGATCGCCGACGACACCTGGGCATTCATGCGGCCGCCCGGCAGTTGGGGACAGACCAACACCGGACTGATCGTGAGCCCGGGTTCCGCGTCGATGCTGATCGACACCGTGTGGGATGTGAACTGGGCGCAGCGGGTCGCCGTCGACACCGCCGAACTGGTTGCCGATGCGCCGATCACCGAAGTACTCAACACCCACTCCGACGGTGATCACTGGTGGGGAAACGACACCGTCCCCGCCACTGCGCGCATCACCACAAGTGCCGCGTCTCTGCATGCCATGAAAGAGGAGACACCACCGAAAGGGGTTGACGCGTTCGCCTCTCTCGGTGCGAAGATCGGCTGGGTGCCGGGACCGGTCGGGGCAATGGGTTCCTACATGAACCGGGTCCGCGGTGACGCCACCTTCCCCGGGGCTCTGCCGCGGCTGCCCGATCACACCTTCGAGACCACCGACACCATCGACGTGGCAGGGCGATCCGTCCATCTGCGTTATCTCGGCCCGGCGCACACCGAGGGTGATCTCATCGCCCATCTACCCGACGTCGGAGTCGTGTTCGCCGGCGACCTGCTGTTCATCGACGCCACCCCGGTGCTCTGGCACGGTCCGCTGCAGAACTGGATCGACGCCCTCGACCATCTCCTCGAGCTCGACGCCGCCGTCTACGTCCCCGGCCACGGACCCCTGTGCGGCACCGACGAGATCCGCGCCGTTCGCAACTACTGGACCTGGGTGTCCGAGGCCGGACGCAACTGCTTCGACGCCGGACTCGACTCCACCGAAGCCGCCCGAAACCTGCTGAAATCGAACGAATTCCGGCAATACGCACACTGGGACTCACCGGAACGACTCATCCTGAGCATGAGCACCCTCTACCGCCTGTGGCGCGGCGAGAAACCTGCGCCACCCACGCTGACGCGTCGAGCACGGGCGTTCGCGGACGCGGGACGGTTCCTGCGAGAGCAGTAGGTGTGCTCACCGCGAGTGCAGCTCCGGCGAACCGAACTGCTGTGTCAACGATGCCCCGTGTGCGAACAGGTCGGAAAGATCTAATCTATCCGCGGCGGGTTCGAGCACAATGGTGGTGGCTCCTGCGTCGATCCATCGTCGGATATTGCTCGGGGCCGCATCGGACTCGGAGCCGAACGACACGTAGACGACCACGTCGTGATCGGGCCCGCCGTCGATGTGCCCGATGGCTGTTCGCACCTGATCCGGTGACGTTTCGCTCGTGAGGATGGTCCCCGTGCCGTGACGGCCGCTCAGGGCGAGAGTCTTCGGCCCCGTCGCACCGACGAGCAGCGGCGGCGGTTGCAGCGGAGGCCAATTCAGCTGCACGTTGTCGAGTGAGACGTACCGACCCTGCACGGTGACGCTCTCGCCCGCCAACAGTGCGGTGAGCGCTGTCATCTGCTCGCTCAGCAACGTCAGGGGCGACTGCACTCGCGCCCCGATCTGGCCCATCCACGACTGCACACCGTGTCCGAGCCCCACGCGGAGCCGTCCCGGGCGGACTCGGGCGATGGTAGCGATCTCCATGGCTGTTGCTGCCACGTTCCGCATCGGAGTGGGTAGCACCCCGATGCCGACGTTCACGCGTTCGGTGCTCGCGAGAACCAGTGCAGCAGTGGACACTCCACCGGAGTAGAAGCAGTCCTCCCACAACCACACCTCGTCGACGCCCGCGCGGTCGGCCGCACGTGCCGCCTCGACGAGATCCTCCGGCGCAAGTTCGGGTCGGAGTACGACGCCGATTCGAGTCATGGCAGTCTTCCTTTCTTCTCAGCGAACGAGATACGGGGACACCGAACTTCGGTGCTCATCGATATCGAGGTCCTTGCCCAGTGGCGGAAACGCACGTTGCGGGCAGTTCGAGCGTTCGCACACCCGGCAGCCCGCTCCGATGGGCGTGGCCGCCGCCGACCCCTGCACGTCCAGACCGTCGGCGTACACCAGCCGTCCGGCGTGGCGCAGTTCGCAACCGAGGCCGATGGCAAAGGTCTTGCCGGGCTGGCCGTATCGAGCGGCGCGTCGCTCCACAGTGCGCGCGATCCACAAATAGCTGCGGCCGTCGGGCATTTCGGCGATCTGTGTCATGATCTTGCCCGGGTAGGCGAACGTCTCGTACACGTTCCACAGCGGGCACGTGCCACCGCTGGACGAGAAGTGAAAACCTGTGGCGGACTGACGCTTCGACATGTTCCCGGCGCGATCGACCCGCACGAACGAGAACGGCACACCCCGTAGCTCGGGTCTCTGCAGGGTGGAGAGTCGATGGCAGATGGTCTCGTAGCTGACCGAGAAAAAGGCCGAGAGCCGCTCGATGTCGTACCGGAAATCCTCGGCCACGTCGTGGAACTGGTGGTACGGCAACACCGTCGCGGCTGCGAAGTAGTTCGCGAATCCGAGCACGGCCAGCTTCTTCGACGACTCGCTGGTGAAATTGCCCTCGTCGGCCATCTTCTTCAGCAGATCCCCGCATTCGAGATAGGCGAGTTCGGCGGCGTACTTGAACACCTTCTGCCCGCCGGAGAGATGCGGTGAGATCTCCAGTACTCGCGTCTGCGGATCGAACCGGTGCAGCACGTTCTCGCCGAGGTCGATGCGATTGACGATCTGCACGTCGTGGACCGTCCGCAATCGCTTGGCGATCTCGCCGCCGACGTCGGCGCGATGGAACCGAATTCTCGAGGTCAGAGCTTCTGCCGCAGTGTCCAATTCGTGCAGATAGTTCTGCCGCTGATAGAAGTAGTCGCGCACTTCCTCGTGCGGCTTGCTGATGGAACCACTGCCACTGCCGTCGGAGAAACGCTCCTCGGTAGCGGCCAACAGCTGAGCCGTCGTATTGCGGTATCGGCGGTGCATGTTGACCATCGCTCGTGCCAGCTGCGGGTGCGAGCTGACCATCTGCGCGATCTCGTGCGCATCGGCGTCGATGCCCATGTCCTGATCGAGCGCCACCTCGCGGAGTTCGGCAACCAGCCTGGTGTCGTCCTCGGAGGAGAAGAACGACGTGTCGACGCCGAACACCTCGGAGATCCGTAGCAGTACCGGCACCGTCAGTGGACGCACGTCGTGCTCGATCTGGTTGAGATAACTGGCCGAGATTCCCAGCTTCTGCGCCAGCGACACCTGACTCATGCTGCGTTCGCTGCGGAGCTGCCGAAGCCGCACGCCGACGAAGGTTTTGGACATATCGCCAGGCTACGCCTGCGAAGAATTGACTTAACAGCATTGGCAACTAGCTGCTGAGTCACAATTCGATGTTGTTCGGGAACATTAGCCGAGGTAAAGGCGTATACCGGTATACGAGCTATTCACCACGCACCACGAGGAGCGGTCATGTCCAACCGTCAACGCACTTCCGAAATCGTCAGGGACGTCGTCGTATTCGTCACCGGAGCCGTACTCGTCGCATCCACCGTCTGGCTGCCCGTCCAGGGAGACCAGGAAGTCACCGGTGCCATCCTCGTGCTCGGCATTCTCGCCGCATCGACCGCGCTGTGGGCGATCGGATCGTCGTCCAGACAGAGTCACTGGACCCACGTCGGCCTCGGCCTACTGCTCGCGGTCTCGCCCGCGCTGATGGTGTTCCCGTCCGGATTGCTGGCCGCGGACCTGTTCGCCATCGTCGGCGGACTCGTGATCGCCGCCATGGGTGCGCTCGGGGTGCTTTCCTCTCGTCGGACACCGATCAATTCCAGGGTGATTGCACGCAGTGACGAGCACACCGGCGTTCGCGTCTGAGCCTTCTCTGCAACCGGTGCTCCACTCCCGGGGGCGTGCGCGATGAATATCGTGCGCGGGCACGGGAGTGGAGCGCTGTGTGCAGTCATCGCCTCGATTCCCGACGTCGCCGGATCACCGACGCAATCTCGCCGGCGATGACGTCCGGTGCGGCCAGCACGTCGAATGCCGAGTAGCGCAGCACCAGCCAGCGATCGAGCACCAAAGCGTTCTGCCGACGCCGATCCTTGCTGAATACCCCAGCTGCACTGTGGAATTGACGCCCGTCCACTTCGATGATCGTTCGGCTGCGACGGTCGACGAGGTCGCAGATGTACGGACCGACTACCGCATTCATCTCCAGGTACAGCCCGATCCGGTGCAGCGCGCGTCCCAACGCCCGCTCCGGTTCCGAGGCGAATCTGGTCACCGCCAGCCGAACTTGGCGAGCCAACTCTGCGTTGCCGCGTCGACCCGGGAATCGTTCGAGCAGGCGGAGCAGTGACGCGGGGTCGAGTCCGAATTTCAGGCGTTCGTCGATCAGCAACTCGGCCTCGGCGCGGGGGAGTACCGCCAGGCAATCGAGAATCGTCTGTGCGGGCGCGGTGCACGGCAGGGACTCGACCTCGTCGACGAGCCTGGAATCGAGTGCGCGACGATGTAGCCGAAGCCATGGCGGTGGCCGCAACCTCGCCGAGCGAGGGACGGTGGCGTCGAGGGTGGTCGGTTCGGTCGTCCAGCCCCGCAGGTATGCGGCCGACCGGTGACTGAGCACGGCGTCCGGTCGCCACAACGAAACGGCCCGACACCGATCCATCGTCGACGGTTCCCCGCGCATGTGGACCGACGGCAGAACACGGGTGAAGCGCCGCGAGACGGTGCTGGGGTGGAGCCCTGAGGCCAGGAGCTGCTGAAGGGTGGCGGGGCCGGGAGTGGAGCCTGCGGAATGACCCTGGGGTCCGGGAGTGGAGCCTGCGGAATGACCCTGGGGTCCGGGAGTGGAGCCTGCGGAATGACCCTGGAGTCTGGGGGTGGAGCCTGCGTCGGTGTTGTCGGGTGTCATGGATGCAGCGTCGGCGATGCTGTAGGTGTCCTCCGGCGCTCGACCTGGGGGAATGCAATGCCCTGTGGATAGCTGCGTGTCTGTGGATGAGTGCACGTAGCGCTCCATTCGGGGGCGTCGGGCGCGTGATTTCGTGGGAAGTGGCGTCGAGTGGAGCGCCCCGCGCATGTCCACATCTTGAGATCGGGGTACTGTGATGTCAGTCACAAGATCGGCAGTTTCTGACTCGATTCAGACGCCCCCGTCAAACCGTACAAGCGTCCTGTATGAGTTTTTGTTCATTGCGTTCATCAACTGGGGATTCATCGCTACTGGCGAGTAACCACGCCGTCCGATCGGAGAGGTTTGCGCCGACCGAAAATTTGCAACATTAGCAACAGCGTCGGGAAAGCTAGCCAAGATTGGCACTAACAACTGGTAGACGCCTGTTTTCGGGTGTGCCATTGTTTTGGAGTACACCAGAAGGGCCTGGCAACGATGTGAAGATTCGTCTCGAGGCAGGCCGAGAAGCAGAAGAGACTGGAGCTGAAGATGTCGACCACCGGCACCCCGAAGACCATCGCCGAGATCCAGCAGGATTGGGACACCAACCCCCGCTGGAAGGGCGTCACCCGTAACTTCACCGCACAGCAGGTCTCCGACCTCCAGGGCACCGTCGTCGAAGAAGCGACACTCGCTCGCCGCGGCAGCGAGATCCTCTGGGACCTCGTGAACAACGAGGACTACATCAACTCGCTGGGTGCCCTCACCGGCAACCAGGCCGTGCAGCAGATTCGCGCCGGCCTTCAGGCGATCTACCTCTCCGGCTGGCAGGTCGCAGGCGACGCCAACCTCTCGGGCCACACCTACCCGGACCAGAGCCTCTACCCGGCCAACTCGGTGCCGTCGGTCGTCCGTCGCATCAACAACGCACTCCTGCGCGCCGACGAGATCGCCAAGATCGAGGGCGACACGTCCGTCAAGAACTGGGTTGCACCGATCGTCGCCGACGCCGAAGCAGGCTTCGGTGGCGCACTGAACGCCTACGAGCTGCAGAAGGCCATGATCGTGGCCGGCGCCGCAGGCGTCCACTGGGAGGACCAGCTCGCATCGGAGAAGAAGTGCGGCCACCTCGGCGGCAAGGTTCTGATCCCCACCCAGCAGCACATCCGCACCCTCACCTCGGCACGCCTCGCGTCCGACGTCGCCGACGTCCCGTCGGTCATCATCGCCCGCACCGACGCCGAGGCAGCCACGCTGATCACCTCCGACGTCGACGAGCGTGACCGTGAGTTCCTCGACGGAACCCGCACCGCAGAAGGATTCTTCGGCGTCAAGAACGGCATCGAGCCCTGCATCGCCCGTGCGAAGGCCTACGCCCCGTACGCCGACCTCATCTGGATGGAGACCGGCGTGCCGGATCTCGAGGTCGCCAAGAAGTTCTCCGAGTCGGTTCGCAGCGAGTTCCCGGACCAGCTGCTCGCCTACAACTGCTCGCCTTCGTTCAACTGGAAGGCACACCTGGACGACGCGACCATCGCCAAGTTCCAGAAGGAACTCGGAGCCATGGGCTTCAAGTTCCAGTTCATCACCCTCGCAGGCTTCCACTCGCTCAACTACGGCATGTTCGACCTGGCACACGGCTACGCCCGCGAAGGCATGACCGCGTTCGTCGACCTGCAGGAGCGCGAGTTCAAGGCTGCCGAAGAGCGCGGCTTCACCGCCATCAAGCACCAGCGTGAGGTTGGCGCCGGCTACTTCGACCGCATCGCCACCACCGTCGACCCCAACACCTCGACGGCTGCACTGAAGGGCTCCACCGAAGAAGGCCAGTTCCACTGAGCAGTTCCGCCTCTCCGAACCTCTAGCGCACCAGTCAGGCGGCCCCAGCGATTCGCTGCGGGCCGCCTGATTTGTATCGCCTGGGTTCTGGGCGTACCCCGGAAGAGTTACCCCCATCTCACTTGAACCTGTTGTGCCGCAACATCTATGACTAGGAGCTTCCTGTGACGGTCGAGAGGGTGGGGATCGTCGGAGCCGGGCAGATGGGGGCAGGAATTGCCGAGGTCTGTGCCCGCGCCCATGTCGACGTGTTGGTCTACGAACAGACTCGTGAGCTGACGAGCGCCGGACGCACCCGCATCCTGAAGTCCCTCGATCGCGGAGTGAGCAGCGGCAAGATCACCGAACGCGAGCGAGAGCACGCTGCGGCAAGGCTGCGATTCACCTCCGACCTCGCCGACTTTCGCGATCGCCAGCTCGTCGTCGAAGCAGTACTCGAAGACGAGAAGATCAAGGCCGACATCTTCGCCGAACTCGACTCGGTGGTGACCGACCCCGACGCCGTCATCGCCTCGAACACCTCCTCCATTCCCATCGTGAGCCTGGGAGCCGCGACGACGGCACCCGGCCGCGTCGTCGGTCTGCACTTCTTCAACCCGGTCCCGGTACTGCCACTCGTCGAGCTCGTCACCACCGACCTGACCTCACCGGCAGTGGCCGACCGCGCCGAGCGATTCGCAGGCGATGTCCTCGGCAAGCAGGTCGTGCGCTCAGCAGATCGCTCGGGCTTCGTCGTCAACGCGTTGCTGGTGCCGTATCTGCTCTCTGCGATTCGCATGGTCGAATCCGGATTCGCCACCAAGGAAGACGTCGACAAGGCGACGGTGCTGGGTCTGGCGCACCCCATGGGGCCACTCGCACTCGCCGACCTCGTCGGCCTCGACACGGTCAAAGCCATTGCCGATTCCATGTATTCGGAGTTCGAGGAACCTCTCTTCCTGGCACCGCCGCTGCTGCTGCGCATGGTCGAATCGGGCCGCGTCGGAAAGAAAGCCGGAGCCGGTTTCTATCGCTACGAGAACGGCCGAATCGCAAAGTAGACACCGCCCCGGGCGGGTTGCCCCGCGACGGACACCGGAGCGCTATTGTCGGTCTGCGAAACGCAGTCACTTCGATCACAGGAGCGTGTCAGTGAGCAAGTCCACGAAGTCGAACGGTGTGGTTCCCAAGGCATTCGGGATCGGGTTGGCCGCCACCGGTGCCGCCCACTTCGTGGTGCCCGAGGCATTCGAGGGAATCACCAAGCTCCCGTTCCCCAAGGACACCAGAACCTGGATCAGTCGTAACGGTGCCACCGAATTGGCCGTCGGCGCGGCGATCGCGTACCCCAAGACGCGTAAGATCGGACTGGTCGGTCTGGGCGCATACGTACTGTGGCTCGGGGCCAACATCGCCAAGAACAGCTGACGTTACTGTTGCAAACGACTCGTTTAGAGCAGGAATAGCCTGGTCGAGGCGGTAGCTGCCTTGCGCTCTCACTGATGCGTAGGTAGCAATGTAGATATGACTTCAGCTACCGCTTACCAGGCCACCGCTCCGGACGCCCCGCTCGAGAAGGCGACGATCGAGCGACGCGCAGTCGGACCGAACGACATCCTCATCGACGTCAAGTTCGCCGGCATCTGCCACTCCGACATTCACACCGCCCGTAACGAGTGGGGCGGCACCACGTACCCCGTCGTTCCCGGACACGAGATCGCAGGCATCGTGGCCGAGGTCGGCTCCGAGGTGACCAGCCGCAAGGTGGGCGACCGCGTCGGCGTCGGCTGCTTCGTGGACTCCTGTGGCGAGTGCGAGGCGTGCAAGGACGGCGACGAGCAGTACTGCACCAAGGGCGTCGTCCAGACGTACAACTCGAAGACCTACGAGGGCGAGTTCACCCACGGCGGCTACTCCACCCAGATCGTCGTGACGGAGAAGTTCGTTCTCGGCATCCCGGAAGGCGTCGAGCTCGACGTTGCCGCACCGCTGCTGTGCGCGGGCATCACCCTGTACTCGCCGCTCAAGCACTGGGGAGCAGGACCGGGCAAGAAGGTCGCCATCATCGGCATGGGCGGCCTGGGCCACATCGGCGTCAAGATCGCGCACGCACTCGGTGCTCACGTCACCGTGCTGAGCCAGACGGACGCCAAGGAAGCCGACGGCAAGGCCTACGGTGCCGACGAGTACTACGCCACCAAGGACACCACCGCCCTCAAGGATCTGCAGGGCAAGTTCGACCTCATCCTCAACACGGTCTCCGCGAACCTGCCGATGGGCAAGTACCTCGGACTGCTCGCCCGCAACGGCACCCTCGTCGAGCTGGGCGTTCCCGAGAAGCCCCTCGAGGTGCCCGCGTTCAACCTGCTGGCCAACCGTCGTTCCTTCGCCGGTTCGATGGTCGGTGGCATCGCCGAGACGCAGGAAATGCTGGACTTCTGCGCCGAGCACCACATCGGCGCCGAGATCGAGGTCATCCCGGCCGAGAAGATCAACGAGGCATACGACCGCGTCGTCAAGTCCGACGTGCGCTACCGCTTCGTGATCGACGCAGCCACGCTGTAACTGTCTCCTTGGACGCGTGAATGGTCCATTGACCTGCCCAGACGGGGGTTGATGGACCATTCACGTCTTCGAAGCGGGTTCAGCTCTCGGCCAGCCGCTTCTTCTCGTGCTCGACGTCGAAATCTGCTGTGGGCCAATCGAGATCGAGCTTCTCCAGGGCGTCGATCAGGATCTCCGTGACCGCAAGTCTGCTGTACCACTTGCGGTCGGCCGGAACGACGTACCACGGCGCATGATCGAAGTCCGTACGATCGAGCACCCGCTGATACGCCTCTCGGTACTGCGGTAGGAAGCCACGCTCGGTGACGTCGCCCGGGTTGTACTTCCAGTGCTTCTCGGGTCGATCGAGCCGCTCCTGCAATCGCTTCTTCTGCTCGTCGGCCGACACGAACAAGGCCACCTTGACGACGACCGTGTCCTCGTCGACCAGTTCCTTCTCGAAGGCGTTGATCTCGTCGAATCGCTTCTCCCACACCTGCCGTGGCACGAGGTCGTGGACCGCGACGACGAGAACGTCCTCGTAGTGGGACCGATCGAACACCCCGATCCGGCCGGCCCGTGGAAGGGCTTTGCGGATGCGCCACAGGTAGTGGTGCTGCTTCTCCTGCTGGGTGGGTACCCCGAACGACGCGAGGTCGACGCCCTGCGGATCGACCATCCCGATGACGTGCTTGACCATGCCGCCCTTGCCTGCGGTGTCCATGCCCTGCAGCACCAGCAGAACCGACTTGGTGCCGCCTGCGCGGCCGTGGGCGTAGAGCTTTTCCTGGAGTGCCGCCAGCACCGCTCCGCGCTGCTCGAGGACGTCGTTGCCGTGTGCTTTCGCGCCGTCGAAACCCGGAGTTGCCGTGAAGTCGATGTCCTCCACACGGGGAGAGGCGCTGGCGCGCAGCACATCGACGGGAGAGAGCGTCCACAGTTTCGACTTGTCGGCCATAGGCGGAAGACTACTTCTCTACCATGGGATTCATGGCCCCTACCATTGCAAAAGCAGAAACCGTGTCGCGTGAGCAAATGCTCGAGTTCGTCTCTCCGCGGCACCACCACACCCTGATCACCCGCAAGCGCGACGACGGTCTGCAGGTCTCCCCGGTGTCCGCCGGGGTGGACTCGGAAGGCCGCATCGTCATCGCCACCTACCCCGAGCGCGCGAAGGTGCTCAACATCCGCCGCAACTCCGCCGTCACGGTGCTGGTGCACAGTGACGACTGGAACGGCGACTACGTCCAGGTCGACGGTACGGCCGAGATCATCGATCTTCCCGACGCCGTCGAACCTCTGGTGGAGTACTTCCGCAGCATCGCCGGCGAGCACTCGGACTGGGACGAGTACCGCGCGGCGATGGTGAAGCAGGGAAAGTCGTTGATACGCATCGTGATCGACACCTGGGGCCCGATCGCCGCGGGTGGCTTCCCGCCAGGGAGAGTGTGACAAGCCCGCCAGGGAGAGTGTGACAGGCCCTCCTAGGAGGGTGTGACCTAGCCCTTCAGCGGTGCCGCGAACAATGGCACGGCGTTCTCGAGTGCGTATCGGGTGCCTGCGACCGAGGCGGCCGAGAATGCGTTGGACAGGTTCGTGTCACCGAGTACGACGAGGCGTCCGTCGCGTGCCGACGGAAGGCCCTGGATCGACGGGTTGTCGGTGATCACCTCGGGTCCGGTGCCGATGGGGAACATGACGGTGAGGTCGGCGTCGAGCGCGGCGATGTTCTCCTCCGACAGTTCGATGCTGAACGCTCCGGGTTCGGCGAGGGTCTGGATGGCCGGGGTGTTGGTCAGGCCGAGTGATTCGAGGAAGTCGACGCGGGTGTCGCCGCGGACGTAGGCACCGACCTGTCCGCTGTAGAGCGTTCCGACGGCGACGGTCTTGTCGGCGAATTCGGGGTTGGCCGCGATGGTGTCGTCGAACAGTGTCTTGGTGTCGTCGACGAGTTTCTTGCCCTCGTCTACCTTTCCGAGCGCTTGGGCGACGATCTCGGTCTGGCCGTCCCACGTGGTGCCGTAGGCGACGTCGGTTCCGGGCGGCGCCGCAACAGTGGGGGCGATCTCGGACAGGTCGTCGTAGACGGCTTTGTCGTTGGTGCTGCGAGTCCACAGGATCAGATCCGGCGCCAGCGCCGCGATCGATTCCATGTCGACGTCGAAGGTGCCCACGATCGTGGGGTCGGTGTCGTAGGTCTCGTCGACCCACGGACCGAGCCCGTTTCCGCCGACGCCGAGCCAGTCGCTGGCACCGACGGGCTGGACGCCGAGCGCCAGCGCGGTTTCGGCGTCCGACCATCCGAGCGCGACCACTCGCTGCGGGTTCGCAGGTACCTCGACCTCGCCGAACATGTCGGTCACGACGACGCCACCGGACTCGGCCGAGTCGGTGGCGCCGTCGGAGTCACTACCGTCGGAGCTGCATGCGGTGAGGGTGAGGGCAAGGGCGAGGGCTGCCGCAGGCAGAGCCGACGAACGTGAGATGCGCATAGGGCACGCTAACCTATCAAGCGGCGAAATGCTCCACGATCTTCGCGCAGAAGGCCGGCAGGTCGTCCGGATCGCGGCTCGACACCAGGTTGCCGTCGACCACGACTTCTTCGTCGACGACGGTTCCTCCCGCGTTTCGAATGTCGGTTCGGATGCTCGGGTAGGACGTCAACGTCCGACCCTTCAGAACATCGGCCTCGACGAGGGTCCAGGCACCGTGGCAGATGACGCCGACGGGCTTGCGGGCCTGCACGAAGGCGCGGACGAACTCCACTGCGTCCGCGTCGACGCGAAGTTGATCGGGGTTGGTGGTGCCGCCGGGCAGAATCAGTGCGTCGAAGTCGTCCGCGGAGACCTCGGCGACGACGCGGTCGACCGTGAAGGTGTCGGCGGCATTGACGTCGCTCTCCATCGCTTGGATGTCGCCATGGTCGAGTGCGACCAATGTGACTGTGGCTCCGGCATTTTCGACGGCTTCGCGAGGCTGAACCAGCTCGACTTGCTCGACCCCGTCGGTGGCGAGAATGGCGACGCGGCGTCCGGTCAAGGTTTCGTTAGTCATACCGTTCGAATGTCCGACGGGGCCGGATCCCAAACCGACGAGCGATGGTACGAATGGACCCATGAGCGAATCACCCATCGAAACTCCGGCCGAGGATCGCGCCCTGCAGAACCTGCCGATCGTGGACGAGCCCGACGAGCCGAGTGCGGATGAGCTGCCCATCGAGGCCGACGCCATGGACGTGCTGGATCAACGAGCAGAAGTACCCCTGGACGACGACGGGTACGACGAGCGCTAAGGCGTGTTCGGCTCTTCGTCGACCAGCGGATGCGGCTGCGACTTGAACTTCGCGGGGGAGCCGTCGGCCATGGCGACCCCGTGGATTCCGCCCCACATCATCATGCAGAGATAGTCGATCAGATCGTCGGCGGACATCGACTTGTTGGAGATCCACCAGTGCGTGGCCAACTGAACCGCACCGACGATGGCGAAGGCCCACGGCACCGAGCCACCGGAATCCATCTCGCGTTGCCGTAGGCGTTCACCCAACACGGTGGAGAGCAACTCGGCGATCATTCGCTCGGACTCGGCAACCACGTCGCGGTTGTTGCCGGCGTTGTTCGCCATGACGTACAGGTACACCTCGGGATCGGTGGCCACCGTCTCGACGTACGCGGTCACCACGACGCGAGTGAGCTCGTACTCGTCGAGCTCGTGTGAGATCGCAGCGTAGATGCGAGGTGCGAGAGTCGTCTCGACGTACCGCGACATCGTCGCGCTCGTCAGGTCGTTCTTGTCGGTGAAGTAGCGGTAGAGCACCGTCTTGGAAATACCGATCTCCGACGCGATCTCGTCCATCCCGATTTCGCGGCCTCGCAACCGGATCGCGGCCAACGTGCCGTCGACGAGCTCTTCGCGGCGCGCGATCTTGTGCTCACGCCACCGACGCTTTCGGCCGTCCGGCTTCTCGACCTTCGGCTTGTCCTCGCTCGGCTCGGACTCGTTCAGCTTTGCCTCCGTCGTATTTCTCGCCACAACCCCACCCTATGCGCCTTGTCCGACACCATTGCAGGCTGCGTCCGGTTGATCTGCCACATTTCTGGGCACAATGTCGGTTGTGCAGCTCATGAACTTCGACGACGAGACCAAACGTCGCGACCTCCGCAAGATGAAAACAGTCGCGACGGGCTTTCTCGTTTTCGCATCGATCGTCTATCTCTTCTGCCGATGGCAGGAGTCGACGGGCGCAGGTGCCTGGGTCGGCTACGTCCGAGCGGCGTCGGAGGCGGGCATGGTGGGCGCACTCGCCGACTGGTTCGCGGTGACGGCACTGTTCAAGCACCCGCTGGGTATCCCGATTCCGCACACGGCTCTGATCAAGAAGAAGAAGGACCAGCTGGGCGCGAGCCTGAGTTCGTTCGTCGGCAGCAATTTCCTTGCGCCCGAGGTGGTGTCCGAGAAGGTCGCGTCGGCGCAGGTTCCGCTGCGATTGGGTACCTGGCTCGCCCAGCCCGACAACGCCGAACGCGTCGCGGCCGAGGCGGCGACCGTGTTGCACGGCGTCGTCGACGTACTCAACGACGAGGACATCACCGCCGTCATCGACAGCACCATCGTGCGTCGACTCGCCGATCCGCAGTGGGGTCCGCCGATCGGCCGCATCCTCGACGAGTTGCTCCGCGAGAACCGTCAGCTGCCATTGATCGACATGCTCGCCGAGCGCGCTCACCAGTGGGCGCTCGGCAGCCAGGAGATGATCGATCGCGTCGTCGCGAGGGATTCCCCGAACTGGTCGCCGAAGTTCGTCGACACTCTGCTGGGGGAGAAGGTCTACAAGGAACTCGTCGAGTTCACCTGGAAGATTCGCTCCAACCCCGAGCACGACGTCCGTCAGGCCGCGAACAAGTTCCTCATCGACTACGCCAACGACCTGCAGCACGATCCGGTGACCATCGAGAAGGCCGAGAAGCTCAAGGCGCAGATCATGGGACGCGAGGAGATCACCGGCCTCGCTGCGGCGACGTGGAAGGTGGCCAAGCGGCTGATCACCGAGTCGGTGGACGATCCGACGAGCACGCTGCGCACCAAGATCAAGGAGAACACCGCCAACCTCGGCGTCCGTCTGCGCGACGACGAGGACCTGCGCGGCAAGGTCGACGGTTGGCTCCTCGGTGGCGCGAGCTACATCGCCGCGAACTACGCCGACGAGATCACCACGATCATCGGCGACACCGTCGCGCGCTGGGACGCCGAGGAAGCGAGCAAGAAGATCGAACTGCAGGTGGGACGTGATCTGCAGTTCATTCGCATCAACGGAACCGTCGTCGGTTCCATCGCCGGTCTTGCCATCTACACGATCTCGGATCTGATCTTCGGGCACTAGTGCTAGCAGAGTGCTTGCAATAGTTAGCACCCTTCGGTACCGTCCAGTAGGACACCGAAAACAGGAGGCCGAGATGGCCGATGACGAGGGGGATCTGGTCGCAAAGGCGACCGAGGCGACGCAGGTCGTCGCCGAGGCGGGGGATCTTGTTGCCGCAGTCGTCACGACTGCAGCACAGGACATAGGCAGCTACATCCGATCGCAACGGGAAGCCGCGCAGGTTTCGATGCGGCAACTCGCCAGTCGGGCCGGAGTGAGCAACCCCTACCTCAGCCAGATCGAACGCGGACTGCGCAATCCGTCCGCCGAAGTGCTAGCGCAGATAGCCAAGGGTCTGCGCGTCTCCTCGGAGGTGCTGTACGTCCGGGCCGGGATCTTGGAAGCGCGTCCCCACGGTCCGGTGCGCGAAGCTCTGCTCGGCGATGAGCACATCACCGAACGGCAGAAGCAAGTGCTGATCGAGATCTACGACTCGTTCTGTCGTGAGAACGAGTCGACGCAGGAGCCCGAACCCGACGAACAGGAGACACCCGATGTCTGATTCCAAGAACTTCGAGAACGTCAAGACCCCCATCTTCGCAGCCGTCGGTGCAGGCGACGCCGTCGTCCAGGCAGTAGCGGACGTCGTCGCTCAGGTGCGCTCGCGCGCCGAGAGCCGTACCAGCGAGGTCAACGCCCGCATCGCCGACATCTCCGAGGACGTCACCGAAGGCGTCGAGAGCCTGCGCGAGCGCCTGGCGAACCTGCCCGCAGAGCTTCCCGACGAGATCGCCGAACTCCGCGAGCGCTTCACCCCCGAAGAGCTCCGCAAGGTGGCCGAGGCATACCTCAAGGTCGCCTCCGACCTCTACACCTCGCTCGCCGAGCGCGGCGAAGAGACCGTCGAGCGCATCCGCCGCACCCCGGCCGTCGAAGAAGGCCTCGAGCGCGCCAACACCGCTGCCAACGACGTCGTCGACCTCACCGAGCAGGCCCTCGGAACCGTCGCCTCGCAGACCCGCGCAGTCGGCGAGCGCGCCGCTGCCCTGGCCGGCCTCGCGTCGGACAAGGTTCGTGAAGGTGCCGAGGAAATCTCCGAGGCCGCCGACGAGATCGCCGAGAACATCGACGAAGCAGGCGACGAGGCCAAGGACAAGGCCGTCGAGGCTTCCGACAAGGTGAGCGGCGTGGCAGGCAAGGTCGAGGCCAAGACCCGCAGCAGCGCGAACTCGCCGATCAAGAAGCCTGCTCCGGCACCCGCGAAGAAGACGGCACCGGCACCGGCTGCCAAGAAGACCGCGCCGGCTCCGGCCAAGAAGGCTCCGGCGAAGAAGACCACTCGCTAAAGCAATCGTAAAGAAAACGACCCCTGCGCCGCGCGGTGCGGGGGTCGTTTCTCGTACACTGGCCGCGTGAGCATCGCCGGCAGCTTCAGCTACTACATCCTGACCTTTCTGCAGATCCTCGGAGTGGTAGGCGCAGGATTCGCGATCTTCCATGCCCTGCGTCAGCGCGCCGACGCCTTCCCTGCCGTGGACAAGCTCACCAAGAACGCTTGGCTGGCCATTCTTTTCGTGGGTCTGCTCCTTATCCTGGTCTCCGGAGTGATCGGATTCCTGGGCATCATCGGTGTCGTCGCCGTGTGCGTGTACCTCGTCGACGTGCGACCGAAGATCGACAGCATTCAACGCGGACCCCGCTGGTAGGCAGCCGCATCGACGCTCACGAGATCGTGGGCGTACCGTCTACCGCACCCGCCAGGGGGTCGAGGTAGAGGGGATTTTCTGTGGTTTCACGCAAGGTAGTCGAACGTGTGCTGTTCGGAATCGGCGGCGCGGCCGCGGCGGCCTCCGTCGGTGCATTCGTCGTCCGGCGGCGTCGCCTGCATTCGTTCACCAGGACGACCGATGTTCGGCCCGACGAGCTTCTGAAACACCCCACGATCGAGCCGATCGTCACCGAGGTGGTCACCGACGACGGTGCGCACCTGCACGTTCGCAGCTACGGTGACGCCGATGCCGAACCGATCGTCTTCAGTCACGGCTGGACCTGCTCGGCCGACTACTGGTTTCCGCAGATCAACGCCCTCGCCGGCCGCTACCGCGTCATTGCCTACGACCAGCGTGGCCACGGCCGCAGCGACGTGGGAACGCGACCGCTGAGCCCCGACGGGCTGGCCGACGATCTCGCCGCCATCCTCTCCGCCACCGTCGCCGAGGACAACAAGGCCGTCCTGGTGGGCCACAGCATGGGCGGCATGTCGATCATGGCGTGGGCCGGGAACTATCCCGAGCAGGTCGATCGACTCGTCAGTGCCGTGCTGCTCGCCAGCACCGCGACCGACTCGCTCGTACGCGAAACCACCGTCATCCCACTGCCGCAACGCTTCCCGCGCGTCCCGACCCCCGTGGGGAAGGCCGTGCTCAGCTCGGCACTTCCGCTGCGCCCGTCACCGGTGGTGCGCCAAGCCATCAAATACATCTCCATGGCACCCAGTGCTACTGCTGCCGAGGTGGCGTTCTGCGAGAAGATCGTGCTCGAATGCGCGCCGCGTACCCGCGGCATCTGGGGTGCGGCACTCACGGACCTCGACATCCACGAAGCGCTCGAGAACATGTCCGTCCCCACCAGCGTGCTCGTCGGATCGGCCGACCGATTGACCCCGCCCGTGCACGCTCGCAAACTCGCCCGCGCCCTGGACGATCACGATCACCTGAGCCGACTGATCGTGATCCCGGGCATCGGACACATGAGTTCCGTCGAGGCAATCGACGAATTCAACGCCGAAGTGGTTCGGCTCCGGAACCTGTGATCGTTCGGGTCTCGCCTAGCTGAACACCACGGTCTTGCGGCCGTGCACCAGGACACGATCCTCCAGGTGCCACCGCAGGCCTCGGGAGAGCACCAGCTTCTCGATGTCGCGGCCCTGACGCACCATGTCGGCCACCTCGTCGGAATGGTCGACGCGGATGACGTCCTGCTCGATGATCGGACCCGCGTCGAGCTCGGCCGTCACGTAGTGGCACGTCGCCCCGATCAGTTTCACGCCCCGCGCGAATGCCTGGTGGTACGGACGTGCGCCGACGAACGACGGCAGGAAGCTGTGATGGATGTTGATGGCCCGGCCCGCCCAGTGCGTGCACAGCGACTCGGGGAGAACCTGCATGAACCGTGCCAGCACCACCGCGTGGGGGTCGTAGGAATCGACCAGCGATCGCACTTCCTCGAAAGCAGGCCCGCGCTCGGAGGGTTCCTTCGCGAACTCGACGTGATGGAACGGGGTGCCGTGCGCGGCGGCGATCGGCTCGAGCGACTTGTGGTTGCCGATCACCGCGGAGATCTGAGCGGGCAGCTCGCCGCCCGCTGCGCGGCCGAGGAGGTCGTGCAAGCAGTGTGCTTCCTTGCTGACGAGCAGGACCACGCGCTTGGGTTCACCCGAATCATGAAGTGTCCATTCGGTTTCCGGGCCGAGCTCGGCGGCGACCACGGCGAAACGGGTGCGTAGCTCCTCGATGGTCATGTCCACGGACGACGCGCGTACGGCCTGCCGGGTGAAGAACCAGCCGGTGTCGGGATCGGCGTGATAAGCGGCCTCGACGATCCATCCACCGACCTCGGCGAGGAAGGTCGAGATGCGGGCGACGATGCCCGTCTTGTCGGGGCAACCGAGCGACAGGACGTAGCGGCGATCCTCGGATACGGAAGAACTCATACCGCCGATTGTCTCAGGGCGTCCGTACCCCGGTTGCCACCAGTGTCCCGAGATCGATCGAATCGATTCCGCGCTCGGTCAGCAGCGCAGTGAACTCGGCACGGATCTGCGTCCGGGTCCCATCGTCGAACGGTGTCAGCGCGCCCCGCATCGCGCTGCCCAGCACGAGATCCCACACGAACGACTCCGTTGCGGGAACGTGGTTGGACAGCTCCACGACCTCGACATCGGTGGTGCCGGCCGCGGTGAGCCATGCGGACAGAAGATCCGCCGTCTCCATTCGACGAATCGGGTGCTTGTCGTACCCGTCCTGCGCGAGTGGCCCGTCGTGCTCGTTCGGCGGCGAGTGCGCACCGATCACCTCGAAGTACGTGCTCGCGAACGCCTCGATCGCACCCTTACGCCACACCGTCACCCCGACGCGACCGCCCGGACGAACCAGAGACACCAGACGAGCGAAGTCCCCCTCGGGATCGGGCAGAAAGAAGATGCCGTACGAACAGGCCAGCGCGTCGTATCCGGCATCGGGAACCGTCGACGGCGGCTCCCACTCGGTGGCGTCGGCGAGAACGAAGTCGATGTTGCGCAGGGCGCGATCGGTGGCTTTCACGCGGCCCACCTCCAACAGGTCGTCGGCGAGATCGATGGCATGCACGAGACCGTCCGGGCCCACCGCCGCGGCCGCAGGAACGGCCGACGCCCCGGTGCCGGAACAGACGTCGAGAACCGCGTCGCCGGTGGCCAATCGGAGTGCGAAAACGAGAGACTGCCCGGCCGGGCCCCACACCTGCGGGGTCAGGCCGTCGAACTCCCTGATGGTGGCGTTGAAGGTGGCGGCGAGCGACGCTGCGGTCATGACCGAAAATCGTAGACCGACAGGGTTACGAATGGCAGAGCTGTGAAAAGCTGGACCGCATGACACTCACCCGCGCCGCCCTCGCCGGAATGGTCGACCACACCCTGCTCAAGCCCGAAGCCACCCAGGCCGACGTGGCCGCCCTCATCGAGGAAGGCCGCGAGCTCGGAGTACTCGCCGTGTGCGTATCGCCGTCGATGCTGCCGATTCGCGCCGAGGGAATGCTCACCGCCGTCGTCGCCGGATTCCCGTCGGGCAAGCATCATTCGCTGATCAAGGGATCCGAGGCCAGGCTCGCGGTGCAGCAGGGTGCCGACGAAGTCGACATGGTGATCGACGTCGGCGCGGCCATCGCGGGGGACTACAACGCGGTGTTGGCCGACATCGTCACCGTCCGCGAAGGGATCGCCGGAAGCGCCGTCCTCAAGGTCATCATCGAATCTGCAGCGCTGTCCGACGACGCGATCGTCGAGGTGTGCCGCGCCGCCGAGAAGGCCGGTGCCGACTTCGTCAAGACGTCCACCGGATTCCACCCGGCCGGCGGAGCGAGCGTCGAAGCCGTGCGATTGATGGCAGAGACCGTCGGCGGTCGACTGGGCGTCAAGGCCAGCGGCGGCATCCGCACCACGGACGCCGCCCTGGCCATGATCGACGCGGGCGCAACACGATTGGGACTCTCGGGCACCCGCGCGGTGCTGGACGGATTGAGCTAGAGCGACTGCGTGGATCACGCGACGAGCGAGCAACCCTCGGGAGTCGGCTGATTCTGATCCTGCTGGGTCACCGGAATCGTGTACTGCCCGCCTTCGAGCGTTAGCTCGATGCCGCTGTCGGTGACGGTCAGCGACGTCGGAGCCATGTCCAGCGGGTAGGCCTGCAGGCTGTCGGTCAGCACGCCGACGACGGAGTCGACCAGATCGGTGGGAATGCCGAGACCCAGGATCGACGCGTCGACGGTCTGGAAGTCGACCCTGCCGTCCACGACCTGCGGCTTGACGGTGAGGTTCGCCAGAGCGCCGACGGCGAAGTCGAGGGTGCCCGCCGATGCATCCGAGGTGACGCCGGAGACGATCGCGCCGATGCCCTGGCTCTGCAGGGTGCGGGTGATGCCGTCGGTCGACCACGAGATGTCGGCGCTCGAGCTGCCGATGGTGCCGCCGGAGTCGGCGGTCTGCGTCAGATTCAGATCACGTGCCTCGGCCTGGACTACCATGCCCTCGGCGGGTCCGAAGCGCGCGTCGTTGCTGTCGACGGTCACCGAGGAGACCTTCTTGTCCACCAGCGAGAGCAGGACCGGCTTGAGGCCGAGACCGACCTCGACCTGGCTGCCGAGCTCGGATTCGAGCTGTCCGGCGAGACAGGATTTGATCTGCTGACGCACGAACAACTCGCCACCGATGACGGCGACGAGGAGGACGACAACGACGGAGACTGCGATCAGCGGTGCGGTGCTGCGCCTTGCTGTGGATGACATTCCTGGCAGTCTTCCCGATGATTCTGAGCAAGCTCTGTGAAACTCGCCGAACCCGTGTTCTCGGTGCGAAACTTTGTGACCTGTAACACATTGTGACGTAGGCTTGCGTCATGAGTACGACAGGACCGAGCGTGCACGAGCTGCACTCGTTGGCCACTCGTCAGGACGGCTATTTCACGGCCGAGCAGGCCGGCGAACTCGGCTTCGATTCTGCGATGGTGCGCGTCAATCTGGCCACGAACACGTGGACTCGCGTCGAGCGCAACCTGTTCCGACTCGGCCAGTGGCCACGCAGCGAACTCGAAGTGTTCGCCATGTGGTGCGCCTGGTTCGGCGGTGAGGCCGTGATCTCGCACCAGAGCGCGGCGGAGCTACACGGATTCGGGCACCTGCACCCGCAATTCGTACACGTCTGCGCATTCGGCGACCTTCGACTGACCGACACCAGGCTGGCGGTTCATCGCCTACGACTCGAGCCACGGGACGTCGAATCTGCAGGCACGTTCAACCTCACCACGCCGGTGCGTACGGTGCTCGACCTCGCCGCTGGTGGCATCTCCCAGATCACCCTCGACGAGGTGGTGTGCGACGCCGTCGCGATCGGTCGCGTCGACCCGCAGACGCTGTACTCCGAGGCGGGAAGCAGCACCGACCGAGTGGCCGAACGCGTCGAACTGGCACTGTCTGCCTGCACGTAGCCGCGGGATCGGGTGCAGCCGGCCGCGCTGAGCGCGGTCGGCTGCACCCGATTCACGGTGCAGGTGCGACCGTCGACCAGGGGACGGTCAGCACGTTGTCTCGCATCCGTCGGCGGGGGAGTGTGATCGGAAGGCCTTGTTCGACAAGTACTTTCATGGCTGCGCGCCACCGAATTCGAGGCCCGAACGGTGCCAGCGGTGCCGACACCGACCACGCTCTGTCGGCTCGTCGAAGCAGATCGTGCACGAGCTCACCCTCGATGTTGCGATGTATCAACACCTTCGGTAGCCGTTCCGCGATGTCCGACGGCATCTCGACGTCGAACGGATCCCATGCCAGCGTCAGCGAGCGCGGCCCATCGGCGTCGAGCAACACCCAGGCGCAGCGTCGACCGAGCTCGTCGCAGGTGCCGTCCATCAGTAGGCCGCCGGGGGCCAGACCCGCCAGAATGCGTTGCCAGGCAGCAGGTACCGCATCCTCGGGGTACTGCCGCAGTACGTTGAACGCCCGCACCAGGTTGGGGCGCAAGCCCGCCAGCTCGAAACCGCCGCGGGCGAACTTCACGCCGTCACTCCCCGGTACGACGCGTGCGGGGTCGATCTCGAGACCGGTGACTCGGAGATCGGGCCGGACGGTGCGCAGTCGACCGGCCAGCTCGAGGGTCGTGTTCGGCATCGCCCCGTACCCGAGGTCGACGACGAGGGGATTCGGCGACTCGAGCAGAACGCGTCGAACATCGGGGTTGTGCATCAGCCACCGGTCGCTGCGACGCAACCGATTGATGCCGGTGGTGCCGCGGGTGATGACGCCTTCAGGAGCAGAGCCCGGGGAACGACCCCTGTTCGGCGTGTTCAGGGCTAGGCGTTCTTTTCGAGCCAGTCGGCGGTCACTTCGCCCTCACCGCGCCACAGGTCGATGAGGTTGACGAGCATGAGCTGCTCGAGCTTGCCACCGATGAACGGGAGGAAGACCTTGGCCTCCGACGAGGTGCGCAGCGTCGAACCGCCGTTGGTGGGGAAGAGCGAGGTGGTGCCCTTCAGCGAGCCGGGTCCGGCCGGAATCGACGCGTCGTAGTGGCCCGCGGTGACTTCTTCGTAGGCGTCGAAATGCACGTTGCGGGTGATGACCATGTCTTTCTTCATCACCGTCTGCGCGATGTCGGGCAGTTCGGTGCGCGGGATGACGTGGTGCATCACGATGTCGATTCCGGCGTCGGACACCTCGAAGCTCTTCAGCTCGTTCTCCGAGTACTTACGCATCTCCTCGATGCGCGCATCCCAGTGATCGCGACTGGAGAGCGCTGCATAGACCTGCTGCGTCGAGTGGGTGAACCGGGCGGAGTAGTTCATTCGGCGAGCCATAGTGCGCCAGGTTAGCCGTTCGTGTTCGCGGCAATCCAGTTACCGGTGAAGTCCTGTTCGTTGTCGATGAGCGAGAGGACCTGCTCGCTGATCATCGCTTCGATCTTGCCGCCGAAGATCGGGACCTTGACCTCGGTGGTGCCGGCCAGCGCGATGGTCGTCGCATCGCCGGTGGCATCGAGGGTGGTGGTGCCGGTGATGCGGGCCGGTGCGCCTTCGACGGTCGCTCCGAACGTGCCGTCGGCGTGGGTGCCGTCGAACGGTCCCCAGCTCTCGGTGCGTTCGATGATGAGGTCGCCCTTCTTGAAGGCGGTCACCGCGGACGGCAACTCTTCTTCGGGGACGGCCTGGGTCATGACGACGTCGATGGTTCCGTTGCCGACGGTGACACTCTTCAGGCTTGCGCCCGGTCCGCCGATCTGCTCGATGCGGTCCTTCCAGTACTGCTCGGACGTCAGTGCAGCGTGGACCTTGTCGGCGGAGGCGGGCACAGTCGAGCTGTGCTCAATAGGGCGAGGCATAGGCGCAGGTTACCGGGTGACTGAAGACAGCAGTGCGCGACCGGTAGCGTGAGAGTCCGTGCCTACTGCAATTTCGGAGCTCACCACCATCCGCGTGGGTGGCCCGGCCCGTGAATTCACCGTTGCGACGACCGGCGACGAGTTGGTCTCCCTGGTGCGCGACGCGGATCGCGCGGGGACCGACGTGCTGGTCGTCGGCGGCGGATCCAACCTGGTGGTCGGCGACGACGGGTTCGACGGCCGGGTGATTCGAGTGACCGGTTCGCGGCTGGACATCGACGGCGAGATCGTGACGGTCGACGCGGGCGTCGAGTGGGATGCCGTCGTCCAGGCGACGATCGAAGCAGGTCTGTCCGGCATGGAAGCGCTGTCGGGCATTCCCGGAACCACCGGCGCGACGCCCATCCAGAACGTCGGCGCGTACGGCGCGTCGACGTCGGAGCTGCTGCACGGCCTGACCGTCTACGACCGTGAGACCGAGGAGACGGCGGTGTGGACGCCGGAGCAGTGCGGTTTCGGAACGCATCGGTCGTCGGTGTTCAAGCGATCCTCGCGGTACGTGATCTTGGATGTGACGTTCGCGCTGAAGAAGACGACCGAGTCGCTACCGGTGCGGTACGCGGCGTTGTCGGAGCGTCTCGACGTGCAGATCGGCGACGTCGTACCGGTGCCGGACGTGCGCGCGGCCGTGCTGGCTCTACGCGGCGAACGCGGCATGGTGCTCGACGCAGGAGACCACGACACGTGGAGCGTCGGATCGTTCTTCCTCAACCCGGTACTGGCCGAGGTGCCCGAGGCCGCAGCGCACGCACCCAGCTTCCCCGACCCCGCGGGAACCAAGATCCCGGCTGCCTGGCTGATCCAGAACGCGGGCTTCCCGCGCGGGTACGGCACCGAATTCGGGCGCGGCACCGCGGCGTTGTCGTCCAAGCACGTGTTGGCCGTCACCAACAGGGGTGGGGCGAGAGCGTCGGACATCATGGCGCTGGCCACGCACGTGCGAGACGGGGTGCAGGAGAAGTTCGGCGTCACGCTCACGCCCGAATGTGACCTCGTCAACTGCGCTCTGGGTTAGGGCCGGTCGAAACGGCGCATACGATGGAGCTTTGCAAGTGAAAGCTCGTAGGAGGTAAATCAGTGCAGGTCACCAGCGTGGGACATGCGGGATTCCATATTCGGACCGACGCCGGAAGCATCCTGTGCGATCCGTGGGTCAACCCGTCGTTCTACGCGTCCTGGTTCCCGTTTCCCGACAACTCGGGCCTGGACTGGGACGAGTTGGGTGATTGCGACTACCTCTACGTCTCGCACCTGCACAAGGATCACTTCGACCCGAAGAACCTGGCCGAGCACGTCAACAAGGACGCCACCGTGCTGCTGCCGGACTACCCGGTGCTCGATCTCAAGCACGAGCTCGAGAAGCTCGGCTTCCACAAGTTCTACGAGACGACGGACTCGGTCAAGCACACGATCTCCGGTCCCAAGGGCGATCTGGACATCATGATCATCGCGCTGCGCGCGCCCGCCGACGGTCCCATCGGCGACTCGGGTCTCGTCGTCTCGGACGGCAGGACCGTCGCGTTCAACATGAACGACGCGAGGCCGGTGGACCTGGACGTGATGACCGAGAATTTCGGTCCCGTGGACGTGCACATGCTGCAGTACTCGGGCGCGATCTGGTACCCGATGGTCTACGACATGGTTTCGCGTGCGAAGAAGAATTTCGGCATCCAGAAGCGTCAGCGTCAGATGGATCGGGCACGCCAGTACATCGAGCAGGTCGGCTCGACGTGGGTCGTCCCGTCGGCGGGCCCGCCGTGTTTCCTGGACGACGAGCTGCGCTCGCTCAACGACGTCTACGGCGACCCGGCCAACGTGTTCCCGGACCAGATGGTGTTTCTCGAGCAGATGCGACTGCACGGGCACGACAAGGGCCTGCTGATGATGCCGGGCACCGCTGCGACGTTCGACGGTTCCGAATTGATCTCGCACGAGCACCCGATCCCGACGGCCGAGGCCGAGGCCATCTTCACCACCGGCAAGGCCGAGTACATCGAGGCCTACGCCCAGCGTCAGGCGTCGGTCATCGCCGCGGAGAAGGCAGCGTGGGCTCCGGCCGAGGGTGAGCCGTTGCTCGAGCCGATGCGAGGCCTGTTCGAGCCGATCATGGCGCAGACGGATCTGATCTGCGACGGCATCGGTTACCCCGTCGGAATCACCATGGGCGACGAAACCGTTGTGCTCGACTTCCCGAAACGAATTGTGCGCGAACCGATCTCGAACGAGCGGTTCCGCTACAGCTTCACCATCCCGCCGGAACTGGTCCGCACCGCCATCCGCGACCAGGAGCCGGACTGGGTCAACTCGATCTTCCTGTCCACCCGCTTCCGTGCCCGACGCGTCGGCGGCTACAACGAGTTCCTCTACACGTTCTTCAAATGCCTCACCGACGAGCGCATCGCCTACGCCGACGGCTGGTTCTCCGAGGCGCACGACGACACGGCCACGATCACGATGGGCGGCTACGAGATCCAACGTCGCTGCCCGCACCTGAAAGCGGACCTGACGAAGTTCGGCATCGTCGAGGGGAACAAGCTCACCTGCAATCTGCACGGGTGGGACTGGAGCCTCGATTCCGGCCGCTGCCTCACCTCGAAAGGGCACGAACTTCGAACGCGCAAGCTGTGAGACTGCCCCCAAAAATCGGGGTAGTTCGCAGACGCAGGTACGTTGGACAACGTGCATGAGCAGGTAGAACAGACAAAACGGACGCGCACGGTGTGGTTGATCGCCGTGCTCGTCGCCTTGGTGGCCCTCGTGGCAGGCTGCACCGTCGGATCGGGCGAGAGTGGCTCGGGCGCCGCGGCCCCGACCACCGAGGCAGCGCCCGTCGCACAGATCACCGAGAACCCGGTTGCAGGTGCCGTCGACGTCAGTCCCGTTGCGCCGATCTCGGTCTCGGTCACCGACGGAACGCTCACCCAGGTGGCGTTGACCAACCCCGACGGCAAGGTCGTCCAGGGCGCGCTCTCGCCCGACAAGACCTCGTACGCCGTCACCGAGCCCCTCGGCTACGGCGTGCAGTACACGTGGTCCGGCTCGGCCCTGGGCAGCGACAACAAGACCGTCGACATCACCGGTGCCTTCACCACCGTCGAGCCCGACAGCCGTACGTCGGTGAGCACCAACATCGGCGACGGCCAGGAAGTCGGCATCGCCGCGCCGATCATCCTGCAGTTCGACTCGGCCATCGCCGACAAAGCCGCCGTCGAGAAGGCATTGACGGTGACCACCAACCCGCCGACCCCCGGCGCATGGGCCTGGTTCCCCGACGACAACGGCTCGCGCGTGCACTGGCGTCCCACCAACTACTGGGCACCCGGCACCACGGTCTCGGTGAACGCCAAGCTCTACGGCGTGAACTACGGCGACGGCGCGTACGGTGCCGACGACGTCACCCTGAACTTTAGTATCGGACGCAGCCAGGTCGTCGTCGCCGACGCCACCAGCCACCGCATGCAGGTGGTCCGCGACGGCCAGACGATCATGGACATTCCCGTCAGCTACGGCGAGGGCAACGAGGACCGCAACGTCACCCGCAGCGGCATCCACGTCGTCACCGAGAAGCACGAGGACTTCCTGATGTCCAACCCGCCGTTCTACGAGAACGTCCGCGAACGCTGGGCGGTGCGCATCTCCAACAACGGTGAATTCATCCACGCCAATCCGCTGACCACCGGTGTGCAGGGCGCATCGAACGTCACCAACGGATGTATCAACCTCTCCGACGCCGACGCTCAGCAGTACTTCCAGACGGCGATGTACGGCGATCCCGTAGAGGTCACCGGAACGCGCATCGACCTCTCGGCAGCCGACGGCGACCTGTACGACTGGGCCATCGACTGGTCGACCTGGGAGTCGATGTCGGCACTTCCTGCCGGCGGAGCGACCGCGACCACGACACCTGCGACAACGGCACCTGTTCCCGCTGGGTGAGCGCAAGTGCCGTAGGCACTACTTACGGGAAAAGCGCCCCGGACCGGCCTGATCACGTGGCTTGATGATGATCTGGTCCAGGTTGACGTGCGACGGGCGAGATGCGACGAAGCCGATCACCTCGGCGATATCGCTTGCCACGAGCGGTGTGATGCCCTGGTAGACCGCGTCGGCCTTGTCTGCGTCGCCGTCGAACCGGACGAGTGAGAACTCGGTTTCCACGGCACCCGGCGCGACCTCGGTCAATCGCACCGGCTTGCCCAGCAGCTCGCCGCGCAACGTCCGATGCAGCACTGCCTGAGCGTGCTTGGCCGAGGTGTAGCCCGAACCGTTGTCGTACGCCTCGAATGCCGCAACCGACGTGATGGTGACGATCAGGCCGTCGCCGGAGTGGATCAGCTTGGGCAGCAACGACTTCGTCACCCGCAATGTACCGAGCACGTTGGTCTCCCACATCCAGCGCCAGTCGTCGAGGTCGGCGTCGATCACCGGGGCCAAGCCCTTCGCGCCACCGGCGTTGTTGATCAACACGTCGACGCGGGGAATGACCGCGGTGAAGGCAGCGACCGAATCCTCGTCCGTCACATCGAGTTCCAGGGCAGTGCCGCCGATCTCCGACGCCAACTCCTCGAGCCGGTCGAGGCGGCGGGCTCCGATCACGACGTGGAATCCGTCGGCGGCGAGTTGGCGGGCGGTGGCTGCGCCGATGCCGGAGCTCGCTCCGGTGACGACGGCGATTCGGGCATCGGGGGAAATGTGTTCGGACGTGGTCATGGTGAAATTCTATGCCCGGCGTACCCCGTGCTTTCCGATGCCCGATTGGACTTCGGACGCGAGGATGCTAATTTTGGACTCATGTCCGCCAGTGAGACCACCGCGATGCGGGTCACCTATGTGACCGCATCCCTCGGTTCTCGCTTGCCGCTTCCTCGGGAACTGTGTTGTCCCGGCCAAGGAATCCGTCTCTAGCTCCCTGTTTCGAGCTGCAGACAGTCGATTCGCGTGTCGTGGTTCTTCGCGACCACCGCACCTTTCCTTGACCTGCATCACTTCGCTCTTTCGTCGTTGTCCATCCACGACGGAGGTCTGCCATCGCTGAGGACCACAACGGATGTCTGTTTCAACGCTGCACCACCACACCGGCCCCACCTCTCTTCGGTCTCTCGCGAGGCCTCGATCGCGCGTCCAACTCGTCGCACCCGATCTGCGGATCGCCGACAGCCCCGCCGCGTCGGTACTTCGGGTGGCCTGCGTCGAAGGTCCCATCTCGCGCGAGCGTGCTGCTCGCGCAACCGGTTCGAGCATCGCCACCGTCAACCGTCAGGTGTCGGCCCTGCTCGCCGTCGGGCTGCTCCGTGAGCGCGCAGACCTGACGGCACCGGGGGCCATCGGACGCCCGCGGGTGCCGTTCGAGGTCAACCACGAACCGTTCTCGACCATCGGCATCCACATCGGAGCCGTCGTCACCGGCATCACCGTCAGCGATCTGCGGGGACGCATCCTCGGTGCCGTCGAAATACCCACGCCCGCCGGATCTTCGGAGGCAGCGCTGGCCTCCGTCACCCGGAGCGCCGGTGCCTTCGCCGGACGCTGGCACCGCCGCACCCCGCTGTGGGTCGGGGTGGCGATCGGTGGACGCGTGGACACTGCGAGCGGCACCGTCGACCATCCGCGGCTGGGATGGGAGAACGGCCGCGTCGCCGGCATCATCGGCGGCGGACTCGGACTGCCGATCTCGGTCTCCGGGCACGTCGAGGCCATGGCGGCCTCGGAGCTGCTCCTCGCCCCGCGTCTGTCGGACAGTGTTGCGGCGCAGAGCAACAGCGGAACGTCGCTGTACTTCTACGCACGCGAGACCGCGGGCATGGCGCTGACCATCGACGGCCGAGTGCACACTCCCGCGAGTGGTCCGGGCTCCATCGCGCACCTCCCCACCGGATCGTCGGCGCTGTGCGGCTGCGGAAATCGGGGATGCCTCGAGGCCTCCGTGAGCGATCGAGCGGTCGTCGCAGCCGCCGTCGACCGCAGGATCGTTGCACCGCAACCGAACCCGAGTATCGCGGTGGTGTACCAGGCGGCGCAGGGTGGCTCGGAGGCCGCGCGGGAGTTGCTCGTCGAGCGGGCACAGATTCTGGGTCGGACGGTGGCGCTGCTACGCGACATGTTCAATCCGGACCGCGTCGTACTCGGAGGCCAGGCGTTCACCGCGTACCCGGCCGGAATTCCGCACGTGGGGGAGGCCTTCGCCACGTATTCGACGTTGGCGCGCAGGGATATTCGGGTGACCGGCTTCGGTGACAAGGTGCAGGAATACGCCGCAACCGTGGTCTCGCTCAGCGCCCTGTACTCCGATCCGCTCGCCTCGATGCGCAGGGCCGCGGCGTAGGTTCACCTACTATGAGCGAGCCCGATTTCAGCACCCGTGAAGCAGGACCAGTTCGTCAGGCAACCGGCATCGACGGAGCCAACATCGTCTACCGCGTCAGCGGTGACCCTGCTGCGCGGCCGCTGGTCCTGCTGCACGGGTGGGCACAGAGCTCGGCCTGCTGGGGCGAGGGACTGCTGGCCGACCTGGCGGAGCGCTACCGCGTTCTCGCCGTCGATCTACGCGGTCACGGCTACTCCGACGCCCCGTCCGCCGGTTACGACGATTCCAAGACCTGGGCAGGCGATGTCGACGCGGTGCTCGCGGCCGAGGGGATCACCGCCGACGCGGTGTTGCTGGGGTGGTCGTACGGCGGACTGGTGATCTGCGACTACCTCGCCGAACACGGCACGGGGGCGGTGTCGGGCATCGTGCTCGTCGGCGCGATCACCAGCATCGGCAGGGGAGAGGCAGGCGGCCGCGTCGGGACGGCCATGCGAGCGGCGATCCCCGGTGCGATGGCCGAGGAGCCCCGCGTCGCGATCAAGGCACTCGGGAGTTTCGGGCACGCGCTGACCGGGCCGACAGAAGGCAAGGGCACGGAGGCGCAGGCGTTGTTCGGGTTGACGCTGTCCACGAGGCCACGGGTTCGCGCCGCCCTGTTCGATCGAGCGGTCGGCCACGACGACCTGCTGCGCAGCCTCGACATCCCCGCCTTCGTGCTGCACGGAACCGAGGACACCGTCGTCGACGTCTCTGCCGGACGGCACACCGCGGAACTGATCCCCACGGCCGTGGCGTCGTACTGGGATGGCGTCGACCACGGCCCGTTCGTGGCCGATCCGCAGCGCTTCCTCACCGAGGTGACCGAGTTCGTGGATGGTCTGAGTGTGCCCGGTCGTCGGAAGGGGTAGTTATCGAGACGTAATGTGGAGGCGTGCACACTGAAGAAGTGACTGGACGCCAGCTGAACAGGGTCGCTGTGTTGTCCTTGCATACCTCCCCGCTGGCGCAGCCGGGAACGGGTGATGCGGGCGGCATGAACGTCTACGTGCTGCAGAGCGCGAAAGAGCTGGCCAAGCGGGGCGTGGAGGTCGAGATCTTCACCCGCGCGACGGCGTCGACCGATGCTCCCGTCGTCGAGGCAGCTCCCGGTGTGCTGGTGCGCAACATCGTCGCCGGCCCGTTCGAGGGGTTGGACAAGCACGACCTGCCCACTCAGTTGTGCGCATTCGCAGCCGGGGTGCTGCGAGAGGAAGCTCGCCACGAACCCGGTTACTACGACCTGGTGCACTCGCACTACTGGCTCTCGGGTCAGGTCGGCTGGCTGGCGCGCGATCGCTGGGGAGTGCCGCTGGTGCACACCGCGCACACTCTGGCCGCCGTCAAGAACGCGTCTCTGGCGCAGGGCGACTCGCCCGAGCCGGCCGCGCGGCAGATCGGTGAGCAGCAAGTGGTGGCCGAGGCGGACCGACTGATCGCCAACACCACCGAGGAAGCGAAGTCTCTCGTCGAGATCTACGGGGCGCAGCAGGGTTCGATCGATGTGGTTGCACCGGGAGCCGATCTGGCGCAATACAATCCGGGGGACAAGCTCGCGGCGCGCGCCGAACTCGGGTTGAATCCCGACGAGTCGATCGTCGCATTCGTCGGACGCATCCAACCGCTCAAGGCCCCCGATGTGCTGATCGCCGCGGCTGCCGAAGTGCTGCAGCGCAATCCGGCAACACCACTGCGAATCCTCATCGTCGGCGGCCCGTCCGGCAGCGGATTGGATCGCCCCGACAGTCTCATCGATCTGGCCGAGAACCTCGGGATAAGTCCCCGGGTGACGTTCATGCCGCCGCAACCGTCGGCGCGCCTGGCCCAGGTCTACCGCGCCGCGGACATCGTCGCCGTGCCGAGCTACAACGAATCGTTCGGCCTGGTCGCCATCGAAGCCCAGGCCTGCGGAACTCCGGTCCTGGCCGCCGACGTCGGCGGACTCGGCGTGGCGGTGCGATCGGGCGAGACCGGACGCCTGGTGCAGGGCCACCGCACCGAGGATTGGGCGGATGCACTCTCGTCCATGCTGGCGGACCCGATTGCTCTGGCCGACATGGCGACCGCAGCACCGCGGCACGCCCGCAACTTCTCGTGGGAGCACACCGCCGACGGACTCATCGAGAGCTACCGGCAGGCCAAGTTCCACTTCGACCGAGGCGAGGGACCGAGCGAGTTCTCTCCGCGACGCGTCCGAGGACTGTCGACACTACGCAGATCAGGAGCTGTGACTGCATGAGCGAGACTGCCGAACTGATCGACCGGGCACTGAAGGACCGCGAGCTGGACTACACGCGGCGCGGCGACGTCTTCACCGTCGAACTGCCAGGGGAACGCAAACTCAAGACGACGACGATGCTGACCGTCGGGCATCACGGGGTGCGCATCGAGGCGTTCGTGTGCCGCAAACCCGACGAGAACTTCGAGGGCGTCTACAAATACCTGCTGCGCCGCAACCGTCGCCTGTACGGGGTTCACTACACGATCGACAAGGTCGGCGACATCTACCTCGTCGGCCGAATGTCGTTGCACGCCGTCAACGGTGACGAACTCGATCGCATTCTCGGGCAGACCCTCGAGGCCGCCGACGGCGACTTCAACGTGCTGCTCGAGCTGGGATTCGCGGAGTCCATCAAACGCGAATGGGCGTGGCGTGTCTCGCGCGGCGAATCGCTGGCGAACCTGAAGGCGTTCGAGCACCTGGTGGACAAGCGCGAAGCGTAACTCGCTCGAAATAGGTCGGAGTCGCTGCCCGTAACGTCCGGTTCCTAGCCTGACACCCATGACCAGGCCAGAGGACGCTCGCCCGCCGGTGTTGCAGATGTTCGGTTACGGTCTGCAACACATTCTCTCGATGTTCGGCGGCGTCATCGCCGTTCCGATCATCGTCGGCGGAGCAGCCGGACTCTCGGGGGCCGATCAAGCACTGTTGATCTCCTGCGCACTGTTCGTCAGTGGCGTGGCCACTGTGCTGCAAACGATCGGCATCCCGTTCTTCGGCTCGCAACTGCCGCTGGTACAGGGCATTTCGTTCGCGTCGGTCTCGACGGTTCTCACGATCATCGGTAGCGCGGAGGACGGACGAACCGGACTGCGCACGGTGCTCGGAGCGGTCTTGGTCGCCGCGCTGATCGGTTTGGCCATCGCTCCGTTCTTCTCCAAGATCGTTCGGTTCTTCCCGCCGCTGGTGACCGGCAGCATCATCACCGTCATCGGACTGTCGCTGATGCCGGTGGCCGCACGCTGGATCACCGGCCAAGAGATGGTGGGCGGTGCGCCGAACCCCGACTATCTCGATCCCGGCACATCGGGCTGGCGATGTTCACCCTCCTCGCCGTGCTGGTGATGACGAAGATTCCGGGGTTGTCACGGCTGTCGATCCTGCTCGGACTCGTGGTCGGCACCGTCGCTGCACTGATCGTCGGCAAGACGGACTTCGACGGCGTCGCCGACGCATCCGTGGTGGCCGTCCCGACCCCCTTCGCCTTCGGCTCACCGATCTTCGCAATCGGCGCGATCGTGTCGATGACCATCGTCATCCTGGTGATCATGGTCGAGACCACCGCCGACATCCTCGCCGTCGGCGAAGTGGTCGGAACCGACGTCGACTCCAAGCGCGTCGGCGACGGCCTGCGCGCCGACATGGTGTCCTCTGCCGTCGCCCCGATCTTCAACACCTTCCCGGCCACGGCCTTCGCGCAGAACGTCGGCCTGGTTGCGATGACCGGCATCAAGAGCCGCTTCGTCGTCGCGATGGGCGGTGGCGTGCTTGCGCTGCTGGGCCTTTCGCCGATTCTCGCGGCCGTCGTCGGGGTCGTCCCGCTTCCGGTCCTCGGCGGCGCAGGAATCGCGCTGTTCGGAACCGTCGCCGCCAGCGGTATCCGCACCCTCGGCAAGGTGAACTACGACAACAACTCCAACGTCGTCATCGTGGCCGTGACCTTGGCGTTCGGCCTCATACCTGTTGTCGCGAGCGACTTCTGGGACGAGTTCCCGGACTGGTTCGTCACGATCTTCCACTCCGGAATCAGTGCCGCCAGCATCGTCGCGGTGGTACTCAACGTATTCTTCAACGTGTTCAAGCCCGGTACTCCGCCGAACCCCTCGGTGGTGGCAGCGGGGCCGGCAGTGATGGTGCGTGAGGACGAAGCACGAATACTCCGTGAAGGCGGCAGCTTGCCCGACAAGGCCGAGCCCGACAAGGCTGTGCCGAACAAGGACACCTGAGTGAAATCCTGCGCACCCTCGCCCGCGCGAGTAGCGTCCCGACCCAGACGAAGTACATCTAAATTGGAGGACATCTTGTCATTCGTTACCCGCACGAGTACGCGGAAGGCAGCACTCGGCGGCGTCGCGTCGCTCGGTGCCATCGCCCTGATCGCAGGCTGTGGATCTGCCCCCGAAGACGAAGGATCGGGCGGAGGCGGATCGAGTGACTTCCTGCCCTGCATGGTCTCCGACAGTGGCGGATTCGACGACAAGTCGTTCAACCAGCTCGGGTTCGAGGGCTTGACCGAAGCATCCGAAGAGCTCGGCGTCGAGCCACGCACCGTCGAGTCCGCGTCGCCCACCGACTACGGCCCCAACATCAACAACCTCGTCGATCAGGGCTGCAACCTCATCGTCACCGTCGGATTCGATCTGGCCGACGCCACCAAGGTGGCAGCCGAGGCCAACTCCGACATCGACTTCGCGATCATCGACGACTCCACGATCGATCTGCCGAACGTCAAGCCGCTGACCTACGACGCGTCGCAGTCCGCATTCCTCGCCGGCTACGCGGCCGCGAGCTACAGCAAGACCGGAGTGGTCGGTACGTTCGGTGGCTCCCAGTTGCCGACCGTCACCATCTTCATGGACGGGTTCGCCGACGGCGTGAACTACTTCAACGAGCAGAAGGGCCAGGCAGTCCGCGTCATCGGCTGGGACGTGCCCTCGCAGAACGGTTCGTTCACCGGTGGATTCACCGCCAACGAGGTCGCGAAGAACACCGCCCAGGGTCTGATCGACCAGAACGCGGACGTCATCTTCCCGGTCGGCGGTCCCATCTATCAGAGTGCGGCACAGGCCATTCGAGACTCCTCGCGTCCCGTCGCCCTCATCGGTGCCGACGCCGACGTCTTCGAATCCGACCCCTCGGTCGGTGACCTGCTGCTCACGTCGGTGACCAAGGGACTCAAGACCAGCGTCGACGAGGTCGTCGCCAACTCCGGTGCCGATGCGTTCGACAACACCCCGTACGTGGGCACGCTCGAGAACGACGGAGTCGGTATCGCACCGTTCCACGACTTCGAGTCCGAGGTCGACCCCGCACTGCAGGGCGAGCTGGACACGATCAAGGCCGGCATCATCGACGGGTCCATCACCGTCGAGTCGCCGTCGGCACCCAAGTAGCACCAAGCGGTCGTAAAGGGATATGAAGCTCGAACTTCGCGGTATCACCAAACGATTCGGCTCGTTGATCGCCAACGACCACATCGATCTGAGCGTCGAATCCGGCGAGATCCACTGCCTCCTCGGCGAGAACGGTGCAGGCAAGTCCACGTTGATGAACGTGCTCAGCGGCCTGTATCGCGCCGAGGAAGGCCAGATTCTGCTCGACGACGTCGAGCAGAATTTCGCCGGACCCGGCGAGGCGATGGCTGCCGGGATCGGCATGGTGCATCAGCACTTCATGCTGATTCCGGTGTTCACCGTTGCCGAGAACATCGTGCTCGGTAACGAAACCACCTCGCTCGGTGGACGACTCGACCTCGTGGCAGCGCGGAAGCTGGTGCGGGAGATATCCGCGAGGTTCGGCTTCGACCTCGATCCCGACGCTCTCGTCGACGACCTTCCCGTCGGCGTGCAGCAGCGGGTCGAGATCGTCAAAGCACTCTCTCGTGAGGCCAAGGTGCTCGTGTTCGACGAGCCGACGGCCGTCCTGACGCCGCAGGAAACCGACGATCTGATGCGGATCATGCGGGAACTCGCGGCGTCGGGCACCACGATCGTCTTCATCACCCACAAGCTGCGCGAAGTGCGCGAAGTAGCAGACAAGATCACCGTCATCCGGCTCGGCAAGGTCGTCGGAGAAGCGAAGCCGACCGCCAGCAACACCGAGCTCGCTGCACTGATGGTGGGACGCGATGTGCAGCTCACCGTCTCCAAGGACCCGGCCACGCCCGGGGATGCGGCACTGGTGATCGAGAACCTGTCGGTGTTCGACGCACAGGGCAACAAGACCGTCGACGACGTCAGCCTCGAAGTCGCGGCGGGAGAAATCCTCGCCATCGCAGGCGTGCAGGGCAACGGTCAGACCGAGTTCGTCGAAGCCCTGCTCGGGTTGCAGGACAACGTATCCGGCACGATCAGCCTCGACGGCAACTCACTCGTCGGGTCGACGGTGCAGGACGTGCTCGACGCAGGCGTCGGCTTCGTCCCCGAGGACCGCACCGTCGACGGACTGGTGGGCGAATTCTCCATCGCCGAGAACCTGATGCTCGATCGCTCCAACAGCATGCCGTTCGTGCGGCGCGGCGCGGTGCAACGCGAGTATCTGGACAAGTTCGCCTCGGAGAAGCTCAGCGAATTCGACGTTCGCGCACCGGGAATCGGCACCGCCGTCGGCCGCCTCTCCGGTGGCAACCAGCAGAAGGTGGTGCTCGCGCGAGAACTGAGCCGCGATCTGCGACTGTTCGTCGCGGCGCAGCCGACTCGCGGAATCGACGTCGGATCCATCGAATTCGTGCACAAACGCATCGTCGCCACCCGAGACTCGGGGATCCCGGTCATCGTGGTGTCGAGCGAACTGGATGAGGTCGCCGCACTGGCCGATCGCATCGCCGTCATGTATCGAGGAGCAATCGTGGGAATCGTCCCCGGGGATACGTCCCGCGAAACACTCGGATTGATGATGGGCGGTGAGCGCAGTGAGTGAGGCCGAGCAGCCGTCGGTATCTCAGCAACCGTCGAAGTCTCATGTCGTGTTGCGGCAGATCTTCACCGGCAGCGCCATCATCTCGGTTCTCGCAGTCTTCCTCGCGCTGATCGTGGGTGCGGTGCTCATCGCCGCCACCAACTCGGGCGTGCAGGAATCGGCCGGGTACTTCTTCTCCCGTCCCTCGGACATGCTGAAGGCGATCTGGGATTCCGTTGCCGGAGCGTACTCCTCGTTGTTCCAGGGTTCGGTGTACAACTTCCGGCGTCCCGGATTCGAGAACGGCATCCGGCCGCTGACCGAGACGCTGACCTTCGCCACTCCGCTGATCGTCGCCGGACTCGGTGTGGCACTGGCCTTCCGCGTCGGCATGTTCAACATCGGTGGCCGAGGCCAGATGCTCATCGCCGCGGCGTGCGCAGGCTGGGTCGGATTCGGAGTGAACCTGCCTGCGGGGATCCACCTGCTGGTGGCCGTACTCGCCGGAGTCCTGGGCGGCGCAGTGTGGGGCGGCATCGCCGGATTCCTCAAGGCGCGCACCGGTGCCCACGAGGTGATCGTCACCATCATGCTCAACTACATCGCGTTCTATCTCGTCGCGTACCTGCTGCGCACTCCCGGTGCTCTGCAGGCACCGGGATCGAACAATCCCAAGACCGCGCCCATCGCGTCGACTGCGGTGTTTCCCAAGCTCTTCGGCGACCGCTACAGCCTGCACCTCGGTTTCGTACTGGTGATCTTCGTGACGATCGCGGTGTGGTGGCTGCTCGAGCGATCGAGCCTCGGATTCCGTTTCCGCGCCGTCGGCGAGAACCCGCACGCTTCGCGCGTCGCCGGTATGAACGTCAACCGGATCTACCTGTACGCGATGATTCTGTCGGGTGCGCTCGTCGGCTTGGCCGGAGTGGCACAGGTGCTGGGCACCGTCACCACGGGCTTCAGTGCGGACATCGACGCCGGCATCGGATTCGACGCCATCACCGTCGCACTGCTCGGGCGATCGAAACCCTGGGGCGTGTTCTTCGCGGGAATCCTGTTCGGCGCGTTCAAGGCCGGCGGGTTCGCCATGCAGGCGGCCGAAGGCGTACCCATCGACATCGTGCTCGTCGTGCAGTCGGTGATCGTGTTGTTCATCGCCGCACCGCCACTGGTTCGAGCCGTGTTCCGATTGCCCAAACCAGGTGAAGAGAAACTCGCGAAGGCCGAGACCGCGAAGGTGGGTGCACTGTGACCACGTCCGTCGACGCCCCCGCCGAGGCGGTACTCGGTCGAAGCTGGAAGGTTCCGTCGATCCTCGGGGTCGTGACACTGCTCGCCCTGGTGCTGTTCGTCGTCCAGAGGGGTTCGGGTACAAGCACATTCGCGCTGGCGTCGGAGGACGACTTCTTCGCGTTGCCTGCCGTGGGCGTGCCGTCGTTCGGCACCGGTCTCGTCGTGGTCGTGTTGCTGGCCGTCATCACCGCCTACGCGTCGCTGCTCGCCTCGCAGTACCGCTCGACGCCTCTGTGGCTGCTCGCCGTGTTCGCAGTGCTGTTCGTGTTCGGATTCCTGGCCTGGGCAGCCGACGGCGAGACCATCCCGGTGCCCGGATTGCTCATCGGCGCAGTAGCTCTGAGTACTCCACTGATCTTCGGCGCGATGGGCGGCGTGATCTCCGAACGCGTCGGCGTCATCAACATCGCCATCGAAGGTCAGTTGCTCGCAGGAGCTTTCGTCAGCGCCGTCGTCGCCTCGATCACCGGTTCGACGTACGTCGCGCTACTGGCGGCACTGATCGCCGGGGCGCTCACCGCGTCTCTGTTGGCCGTGTTCTCGATCCGCTATTTCGTCAACCAGGTCATCGTGGGTGTGGTGCTCAACGTGTTGGTCGTCGGACTGACCAGCTTCCTGTACTCGGTGGTGCTCACGAAGAACGCCGAGACACTGAACTCGCCACCCCGGTTCGCGCGCATCGACATTCCGGTGCTCTCGCAGATACCGATTGTCGGTCCGGTGCTGTTTCGACAGACCCTCATCGTGTACCTGATGTATATCGCCGTGGCGCTCGTCTTCTTCGGGCTGTTCCACACCAAATGGGGTCTGCGACTGCGTGCCGTCGGTGAACACCCGCAAGCTGCCGACACCGTCGGAATCAACGTCGCACGCACCCGCTTCTGGAATGTCTGCCTCGCCGGTGCCATCGCCGGACTCGGTGGTGCGTACTTCACCCTCGGCTCCGTCGGCGCGTTCGGCAAGGAGATGACGGCAGGTGCCGGCTACATCGCTCTCGCCGCCGTGATCTTCGGCCGCTGGGATCCGGTACGCGCGACGTTGGCCGCACTGCTCTTCGGATTCGCGTCGAACCTGCAGAACGTCCTGGGCATCATCGGCTCGCCCGTGCCCAGCGAATTCATGCTGATGTTGCCCTACGTGGTGACCATTTTCGCCGTCGCGGGCCTGGTGGGCCACGTCCGAGGACCGGCCGCAGCCGGTAAACCGTATGCGTCGCGAAGTTAGCGCCCGCACTACCTGACTCAGCGGTAGGGTCGCTGTCCGTTGTGACCGCTTTCACTGTAGGGTTCGGTCATTGTTGCCGCAGTTTTTCGAAGGAGAGCCATGAGCTTCCGCAGTCCCTTTCCCGATGTCGAGATTCCCGAACTCAGCGTCTACGACTTCCTGTTCGGATCGATCGCCGAGTCCGACCTCGACAAGCCTGCACTGATCGACGGAACGTCGGGTGCGGTCACCACCTACAAGTCGCTCATCGGTCAGATCGACGCCATCGCAGGCGCTCTGGCTGCACGTGGACTCGAGGTCGGCGACGTCGTCGGACTCCACTCGCCGAACGTGCCCGCGTTCGCGTCGGTGCTGCACGGCATCCTGCGCGCAGGCGGAACCGCAACGACCATCAATGCGCTGTACACGGCCGAGGACATCGCCAAGCAGCTCACCGGCTCGGGCGCGAAGTTCCTGTTCACCGTCTCCCCGCTGTACCCGCAGGCCAAGGCTGCTGCGGAGAAGGTCGGCCTCGACGCCGATCACGTCATCGTGCTCGACGGCGCAGAGGGCCACCCGAATCTGCGCGACCTGCTCACCCAGGGCGCGCCGGCCCCCGAGGTCTCCTTCGATCCGGCCACGCACGTCGCAGTGCTGCCGTACTCCTCCGGTACGACGGGTGTGCCGAAGGGCGTCATCCTCACCCACCGCAACCTCGTCGCGAACGTGGCGCAGATGGAACCGCGCGTGGGTATCGACAGCGACGACGCGATCCTGGCGTTGCTGCCGTTCTTCCACATCTACGGCCTGACGGTGCTGCTCAACATCGCGCTGAAGCTGCGCGCGCATCTGGTGACGATGCCGAAGTTCGACCTCGTCGAATTCCTGCGGATCATTCAGGACCAGAAGCTGACGTACCTGTTCATCGCACCGCCGGTGGCCGTCGCGCTGGCCAAGCACCCGCTGATCGATCAGTACGACCTCTCCAGCGTGCACACCATCTTCTCGGGTGCGGCTCCGCTGGACGAGGAGCTCGGCAAGGCCGTCGCGAAGCGGCTGAACACTCGCGTGCGTCAGGGCTACGGCATGAGCGAGCTCAGCCCAGTCAGCCACGCCATCCCGTTCGATCGCGACGACATGCCGCTCAGCTCGGTCGGCCAGCCGCTGGCGAACACCGAGAACAAGCTCGTCGACCCGGGCACGCTCGAGGAGATCGACCTGCCCGCAGAGGGATTGAGCAAGCCCGGTGAGCTGTGGGTCAAGGGACCGAACGTGATGGTCGGGTACCTCAACAACCCCACCGCCACCGCGGAAACCCTCGACTCCGACGGTTACCTGCACACCGGCGACATCGCCGTCGTCGATCCCGAGGGTGTCGTCTACATCGTCGACCGCCTCAAGGAACTGATCAAGTACAAGGGCTACCAGGTGCCCCCGGCCGAGCTCGAGGCTCTGCTGCTCACGCACGAGGAGATCGCCGACGCCGCCGTCATCGGTGTGCTCGACGACGAGGGCGAAGAAATCCCCAAGGCATTCGTCGTCCGCCAGCAGGGTGCCACCATCGACGAGGAGGGCATCATCGCCTTCGTCGCCGAGCGCGTGTCGCCGCACAAGAAGGTACGACGTGTCGAGTTCATCGACATCGTCCCGAAGTCCGCGGCCGGCAAGATTCTGCGCAAGGACCTGCGCGCCGCGGAGACCGGAAAGTAGCTCCGCAGTTCGACGCTCGCACCCCTCACCATGTTCGCCGGTGGGGGGTGCGTTCGTATCAGACGGGCTGGCTCATCGCATGACGTCGGGCGGTGCGGATGTACTGGTCCAGCGTGATCAACGGTGGGCGGTCGACGAGTGAGAGCGGTGCGATCTTCGTGGAGAGCTGATTTCCGGACGTCTCGAACGTCGTGAAACCGGCTCCCGAGTCGGTCAGGCCGAGCCGCGAGAACATCGTGGCGACGATCTGGCGGCTCATGACGGCCAGTTCGGAGGTCGGCCGGTTCCGGTGCCGACGGGTCCCGAGGCCGATCTGTCCGATCGTGCTCGCGCCGAGCCGGTGATAGGTGTCCAACAACAGACCGATTTCGACACCGTAGCCCGGGGCGAACCGCAGGGACTCCAACAATTGCCTGGTGGCGGCGTATTCGCCGCCCAGCGGCTGGAACACTCCCGCGAGTTCCGGCACCAGTGCGGTCAGCAGGGGCCGCACCGTCAGTTGAGTGACGCGGCCCCCGCCGTCCTCGTCCGTGCTGTCGCCGATCGTCAGCGGCCGGCGGTAGAAGCCCTTGACCAGCTCCAGGCCCTCTGTCATCAACAACGGGCCGACCAGCGAAGGGACGAAGTGCGAGCCCGGCTCGACCAGGTCGGAATCGACGAACACGACGATGTCGCCGGAGGTGGCGGCCACCCCTCGCCACAGCACTTCACCCTTGCCGCGCACAACGGGTGTGCCCGGGAGCGCCTCTTCCCGCGAGACCACTGTGGCCCCTGCACTGCGTGCCCGTTGCGCTGTGCGATCGGTCGACCCCGAATCCAGAACCACCACCTCGTCGATCAAGCCGCCCAGATGCGGAGTCATCGAGGAGACGACGCCGGCGACGGTGTCTTCCTCGTCGAGCGCCGGGAGCACAACGGACACGGTCCGGCCGCGCTTGGCCCGAACGATCTCCGCGAGCGGCCACGGGGGTCGAACCCACGTGGCGGCAAGAGCGGGTGTGCCGACAGCGTCGAATCGTTTCATCGAGTTTCCTTCGTTGTCGCGCGAACGTCGTGGATTCAGCGGGTGCCCGTCGGCAGGCCCATGGACGGCGCGATCACCGACCACGCGTCGTGCAGATCTCGTTCCCAGTAGGCCCACGAATGGGTTCCGGTGGGCCGGAAGTTGTACGTGGCGGCGATGTCGAGTTCCTGCAGTCGCTGCTGCATCTGACGTGAACAGTTGTCCGTGGTCGCTTCGATGACCGCGCCGACGGCCAGCTGCTGCGCGAGCTTGCCGTAGTCGCTTCCGATGCCGGGTCCACCGGGCACATCGAAAGCGCCGGGCGCTCCGGTACCGCTAGAGATGTAGACGGCGGTGCCGCGCAGACCTTCTGCGTGCACGTAGGGGTCGTTCGCCGCCCAGCCGTCACTACCGGGAGGTCCCCACATGTTGGTGGTCGATCCGCCGCCGCGGGCTTCGACGACGGATCTGACGTACATCGCACCGACCGGGTCGGATGTGCGCGCACATCCGCTGAACGACGCGACCGAGCGATACACCGAAGGATGGGCGATCACCAACTGCAGGACGGATGTTCCTGCCATCGAGATACCGGCGACCGAATTGATGCCGTTGCCACCCAGCAGTTCGTTCATCAGCGGCGGGAGTTCGAGACCGAGGAAGGTGGACCACTTGTTTCGGCCCAGAACCGGGTCGTCGTTCAACCAGTCGGTGTAATAGCTGGCGGCACCTCCCCGAGGCACGACGACGTTGACGTTCCTGTCACCGAAGAAACCGGCGATGTCGGTCTGGTCGAACCAGCTGCTTCCGCCGTCTCCACCGGCTGCGCCGTTGAGCAGGTAGAGAGTGGGCGCACCGCGCACCTCTGCCCGGAATACGTCGATGGTGATATCGCGATCCATCGCCGCGGAGTGAACCTGCACGACGTCCCGGCGCGCACCGGCGCTGTCCACGGCGACGATCGACGACTCCGTTTCTGCTGACGCCACAGCGGCCGAGCTCGACACGAGGGCGACGACGGTCACGACGACGCCGAGAGCCGAGACAGTCGCCTCCCGAAGACGAAATCGACTGAGCATCAACCGTTCCTGACATCGTGGGAGGTGCGCACGACAAGGAGTCCGACGGGCGCGGTGTGTCACCGACGGTAGAGCGAATGGCTGCAATCGACAACAACGTTGACGATTCCTCATTTCTGACACAGGTATCCCGCGAATCCTTGTCGATTTTCCACAATGTTCGTCGCCGGGGTTTCTTCGATTCGGCCCGAATGATCCACTGACTCCTCCGACGCACTCACCGCGTCGAATCGCTCTGTCTCCTTCGAAAGGTTGTGTCGTGGTCGCATTCGGACTCATCGACGAGTGGAAGCCAGCTCCAGGACCGCTCACCACGTGGTCGCCCACCGTCTCCTCGCGAGCTGCTGCCGCGGCTGCGCCTGCCCACCCGGCACCCCCTTCCCATATCCAGAAGGCGTATCTCGAGGCCGCGTTCCGTAACCGAGGCTCGTCGTTCCGCTTCTCCCGGCTGTGTCTCGTGACGTTCCGAATCGAGGGCACGTTGGACCGCGCGGCGATGGGCCGGGCGTTCAACACGTTCGTCACCCGACACGATTCCTTCTGCAGTTGGTTCTCCACGACGGCCGAGGGGGCGACGCGCCACCTGGTCGACGTCGCCGACATCGTGCTCGAACCAACCGATTTCGGCACTCCCTCGGACTCCGAGGCCATTCGGCGTCACGTTCAGGACAGCACTCCCGGTCCCGACAGTTGGGATTGCTTCTCGTTCGGCACGATCGAACACGACGACCACTTCGTGGTGTACGCGGCGGTCGATCACCTCGACACCGACGGTATTTCTCAGGCACTGACGTATTACGAACTGCGCCAGTTGTATCGCAACGCGGTGACGGGGGAGTCCGACGGACTGTTCATCCCGGGCAGCTACCTCGAGTACTGCCAGCGCGAACGCCTCGAGAGCGACGCGACGACTCTCGACAGTCCTGCGGTTCGGACCTGGATCGACTTGGTCACCGACAACGGGGGCGATCTTCCGACGTTCCCACTTCCGTTGGGACGCAGCAGTATCGACTACACGCGGACCTCGCACAGTTCGTTCCCACTGTTCGGCGGCGCGAAGGCCCGGGCCGTCGACGAAGCATGTGCGGGAGTGGGAGCAAAATTCATCGGAGGCATCTTCGCCGCGGCGGCCCTGGCGGAGTACGAGCTTGCCGGCCGGAGCAGCTACCTGGGCTTGACGCCCAAGAGCACTCGGTCGACGCCGGGCGAATTCGCCTCCATCGGATGGTATTCGAGCTTGATTCCCGTGCGTTTCGATCTCGGTGCGAAGCCGACGTTCCTGACCCTCGCGGTCCTCGCTCAGCAGGCATTCGACTCCGGCAAGCTGCTGGCGAACACCTCCTACCACCGGGTACTCGAACTGGCGCTGCCGGAACACGGGATCACGACGCAGCCGGGCTGGACCGCGCCGATGATCTCCTACGTCGACGTTCGGAAGCTGCCGGGCGAAGCCGAACTGGATGCCGCGGGGGCCGGCCTGTACGGAAACCGCGGCAGCTCCGAGGAAGTCTTCATGTGGATCAACCGCTTCGAGGACCACACTGGTGTCGAGTTTCTCTATCCCGGCACCGACGAGGCCGATCGATCGATCGACCTGTACTTCTCCAAGATATTCGAGATCTTCACGGCCGTCGTCGAATCGGGTGACTACACGCCGGAGATCGCGAGCGTGTTCGCGCACGAGCTCCCGGACGTCAGCAGGGTATGACACACCGCCGCCGCGGCTCGTGGCTGACGCTGTGCGCCTGCCTACTGGCGGTCACGATGCAGATGATCGACGTCACCGCCGTCACCGTGGCATTGCCGTCGATCGGCCGGGATCTGGATGCATCGGGCGCGCAGCAGGTCTGGATACCGACGGCGTACCTGCTCGCATTCGCCTGCGCGCTGCTCACGATGGCGCGCACCGGGGAGGTGTTCGGGCGCAGAACCGTGTTCGTCACCGGCACTGCACTGTTCGCGGTGACGTCGGTGCTCTGCGCGTACGCGCCCACCATAGAGTTGCTCGTTCTCGCTCGGGTGCTGCAAGGACTTGCGGGAGCGGCGATGTCGGCTCAAACGGTGGCAATCGTGACCGCCGCCTACTCCGGCACGCGGCGTACCACCGCGTTCGCGCTGTACGGCGGCACTGCAGGGCTGGCCGGACTCGCCGGACCGGCCATCGGTGCACTGCTTCTGCACCTCGACATCCTCGGAACAGGCTGGCGAGGAATATTTCTGATCAACGCCCCGATAGCGCTGGCCGCGATTGCACTCGGCCGCCGGTTCGTCCCACCCGAGTCGGAGCACTCGGGAGTCGGAAGCGGTGGACGGTTCGACCCCGTAGGGGTTGGCCTGTGGTCGATCGGGGCGCTGATGATCGTCTATCCGGTCATGGCGAGCTCGAGCTTCGTCGCGGCTGTGCCCGCCGTGGCGATCGGCCTGGCAACACTGGCGGGATTCACCAGGTGGGAACGCCGACGAAGGGCGGCAGGCGCACACGTGATGGTGGACATCGGGGTCTTCGGTGAGCGCGGGTTCTCTTTGGGCTGCGCTGTGTCTGCTCTGGTGTACGGCACGTTCACCGGGTTCGTCCTGACGATGTCGGTGACACTGCAGACCGGCCTGGGGGACAGCGCGACGACCGTGGGCGCGATCACGGTTCCCTTTGCGCTCGGTGCCATTGTCGCGTCCGTGGCCGCGCCGGTGTCGTTCCGCCGCTGGGACTCTCGGGTCGTGGCTGCGGGCGCGGCGGCCATGGGCATATCGCTGTTCGTCCTCGGCGTCACCACCGACTACCTGGATCGAGTCGGCTTCCCTTGGTGGATGGCAATCCCGTTGGTTCTGGTCGGTGCCGGCTTGGGATCGGTGATCGCGCCGCTGCAGAGCACCATCGTGGCCGGGGTGGAGCCGCATGCTCTCGGCTCGGCCTCGGGGATTCTGCCGACGGTCCAGCAAGTGGGGTCGGCCGTGGGAACGGCAACGACCGGTGCCGTGTACTTCGCGCTGCTTCCTTCGGATCCGGTGGCCGCCGACTACCTGACGTCGCAGCGGACGGTGCTGTTCGGGTTGGCCGCCACCATGGCGGTGGCCACCGTCGTCGCGGCCGCCCTGCCGCGAGGCGGTCACAGGGCTGTCGACGCCGACCAGTCGATTGTCTCCACGAGGGTGCCACAGTGACTGCGAAATCCACTGCACAACAGTGCAATCGAAGAACCCCTCACCCGAACCGAGCGTTCGAGCCGATCGAAATCGAGAAGAGTTACAGCATGCTTCGTACCCTCGTGACCTCGACACTCGTGGTCGGGCTGATGTCGATGTCGTTCGTCGTTGCACCGCACGCGTCGGCTGCGCCCACCGGTCCGACACCGGTACCCGGCACCCTGTACGCATCGGTGCCGGATCTGTCCGGAACCGAGAACGGTGATGTCGTTGGCACCAGGCGTTTTTCGAGTCCGTTGTATCCCGGGGCCGACATCTGGCAGATCCAGTATCGATCGTCCGACTCCCGAGGAGACGCGATCGCCGCTGTGACAACAGTTCTCGCGCCTGCGAACCGAGCACCCGGTGGGCCACTGCTGTCGTATCAGCCGTTCGTCAACGCGCTCGGGTTGCAGTGCGCACCGTCGGAATCGTTGTTCGGGGCCGATCCGACGACCGGTGTGCAGGAGCGTGAGTTTCTCAACCTGGCGCTGGTGCGTGGATGGTCGGTCGCTGTACCGGACCACCTCGGACCCCAGAGTGCCTACGGTGCAGCCAGGTTGGGCGGACAAATCACCCTCGACGGAATTCGCGCCGCGCAGCGGGTTCCCGAACTCGGACTGTCGGCCGGTCCGGTCGGAATGGCCGGGTATTCGGGTGGCGGAATGGCGACGGCCTGGGCCGCGGCGCTCGCTCCGAGCTATGCACCCGAGCTGAACATCGTCGGTGCCGCAGCCGGAGGGGTGCCGGCCGATCTGGACAACATCGCTCGCGCGTTGGGCTTTGCGCCGCATCAGGCATTCGGGCTCGCGTTTGCCGCCGCTCTCGGACTCGAACGCGAGTATCCCGACCGTCTACCGATCACGGCTCAGCTCAATCCCACCGGTCTCGTGTTGAGGGATCAGGTCTCGAACGCGTGCACCCCGGTGATCCTTGCCGCCGGAGCCTTCAAGAGTGCACTGGCGGTCTCGACCACTACGTCCTTGGTGGACAGCCCGGAAGCGCAGCAGATCATCGACGAAAACAGTTTGGTGAAGTATGCGGGGGTTCCCACCGCACCCACGTTGCTGTGGGGAAGCGACAACGACCCCCTGATCCCGATCGGTGCCCTGCGCGACACGGCCGCACGGTACTGCGCGAACGGGGCGACTCTGCAGTTCGACGTCGTTCATGCCCCGCAGCACATTCAGGCGGCGTTCGAGGGTCTTCCTGCTGCGCTCACATTCCTGGACAACAGGTTTCGGGGTGTCGCACCGCCGACCAACTGCGTCCGATGAAACGGCTCGCACCCGCCGTGGTGGCCGCGACCACAGCTCTGGTCGTGGCCTCCACGCCTGCTCACGCCGCGGACCTTCCGGTGTTGGCCCCGCAATCGTTCGGCGACTTCTCGGTGCAGACTCGATATTTCGACGTCGTGGTGGGACCTGAGCGGGATCGACACTGCACCGTCGTGGGCGACATCTACGTCCCAGATGGTCTGGGACCGGACAACCGGGCTCCGGCCATCCTGACCAGCAACGGTTTCGGTGGATCCAAGGACGACCAAGCGGGTGCCGCGGCGAGATTCGCGACCCACGGCTACGTTGTTCTGTCATACTCCGCCTTGGGTTTCGGTGGCTCGACGTGCAAGATCTATTTCGCGGATCCCGATTACGACGGCATCGCTGCGTCGTCGCTCATCGGCTATCTCGCCGGCGACAACGGCGGTGTGTTCACCGATCCTGCGCGGACGACGGCTGCCCCGGCGCTCGATGTGGTTCGGCTGGATGGACCAGGTGATCCACGTGTCGGCTACCTCGGTGGGTCCTATGCCGGCGCCACAGGATTGGCCGCTGCGTCGATGGATTCGCGGTTGGACACGGTTGCATCGATGATCACCTGGAACGATCTGTCGCGTTCGCTGGCGCCGGAGGCGACCGGCCGACGGCCGGTGGGGCCGGTCAAGAGCATCTTCGGCTCGGCATTCCTGGCGGCCGGTGCGGTACTGGCCGGCCCGTCCGGTTACGCCGTCGATCCGGCGCGGGCGGAGGGTTGCCCGAATTATGCCCAGTGGGTGTGCGACGCGGCACTTGCGTTCGCTGCGAACCGGGAACCGGCCCCCGAAACTCTGGCGGCCATGCGGCACGTCTCACCCGTGGACTATCTCCATCGTGTCAACGTTCCGGTTCTGCTCACTCAGGGGCAGAAGGATTCGCTGTTCGGTCTGGACGAGGCAGCGGCCACCTACGAGACCTTGCGTTCGCGCGGGGTGGAAACGTCGATGATCTGGCACTCCTGGGGACACAACGATCGGAAGGGTGCTCCCGGCGAGTTCGACATCAAGGCGCCCGACCCGTTCACTCAGCACGAAGCGGCCCTCGTGGGCAACTGGCTCGACCGACTCCTCAAGGATCGAGACGTCGACCGCGGACCCGCATTCACCTACTTCAGGGACTGGGTGCCCTACACCGGCGTCGCGTCGCCGGCCTACGTCGAATCCGAGATATTTCCCGTCGGTGCCCGCCGCACGTTCTTCTTGTCGAATGGATCGCTTTCCGTGGGTGACTCGACGAACGGTGCGTGGACGCAAACGATTCGGGGTGCAGGTGCGTCGATGCCCACCACGTTCGGACTCCCGAATCTCGCGGCCGAATTGCCCGTGCCGCGGGTCTCGCTACCCGGTTCTGCCGCGACCTGGACTACCGCGCCGCTCGCCGAACCCGTCGACGTGGTCGGCGCACCGGAGCTGTCCATCAGCCCCACGGTGTCCGGGCCTGCGACGGTCTTCGTCACCGTGCTCGACGTCGCACCGAACGGTGCGCGGAGTCCGATTCACGGGCTCGTCGCACCCGCCGTGCTCACCGGATCCTCGGACCCGGTGACGATCTCGCTGCCCAGCATCGTCCATCGATTCGACCGTGGCCATCGCATCGGCGTCGACATCACCGCGTCCGATCCGTCGTTCGCCGGTGGACCCGGCCCGGCGGACGTCACCTTCTCCTCGACGGATCCGATCAATCAGTTCTCCCTACCCGTAACGCCGTGACGAAGTGCCGTGGCGATCGATCAGAAATCACCGAAAGGCTCGCCTTGAAAAGAAGAATGTCTGCCCTGGGTTTCACCCTCGTGGCACTGTGTGCGTCCCTGTTCGCAACGGGGCCAACAGCTTCGGCAGCCCCCGCGCCGACGATCCCCGATCCGGACGTCTTCTACGCTGCACCGGCCGACATAGCCGATCATGCGCCGGGTGACATCCTCGCCAGCCGTCGGGCCGACGCATGGATGTACCCCAACACCGACATCTGGCAGCTCAAGTACCGATCGACCAACTCCGCAGGTGCTCCCGTTGCCGCGGTGACCACTGTGCTGATGCCCCGAGGTAGAGGTGCGGGAACGCCACTGGTGTCGTACCAGGCCGTGATCAATGCTCTGGGTGTCAAATGTGCTCCGTCGCATGGCCTTTTCACGTACGAGATCGGTGAGGCTCCGAGCCTGTACCTCGGCATGGTCGCCCGCGGCTGGGCTGTCGCAGTTCCGGACTACCTCGGCCCGAACGGTGCCTACGGGGCAGCGGAGTACGAGGGTCGGTTGACGCTCGACGGAGTTCGGGCGGTGCAGAACTTCGAGCAATTGCCGCTGAAGGAAAGCCCGGTCGCGTTGCTCGGTTACTCCGGTGGCGCACTGGCGACCTCGTGGGCCGGAGCCATGGCACCGACGTATGCGCCGGAGCTGAACATCGTGGCCACCGTGCAGGGCGGTATTCCGGCCGACCTCGAATTGATCGCGAAGAACCTGGGCTACAGCCCGATTCCGCACCCCGCGTTCGGAATGGCACTCGCGGCATCACTCGGGCTCGAGCGTGAATACCCGACCGAGTTTCCCGTCTCGGAGAACCTGAATGCGGCAGGCCTGGCGTTGCGGGATCGCGTCAGCAACGAGTGCAGGCGCAGCATCATCGTCGGAGGAGCGTTTCGCAGTGCGCGCGATCTCTCGAACGTGGACATCGCGTCGTTGCCCTCCGCGCAGGCGGTGTTGAAGAAGAACAGCTTGGTGGACTACCCGGGCGTGCCCACGGCCCCGGTGTACATGTGGCAGGGGGTCAACGACTTCATCACCCCGTTTGCGCCTGTGAAGGAGACGGTCGACCGATACTGTGCGGCCGGAGCCACCGTCCAATTCCGGGCCTATCCGCTTGCCGAGCACTTCAGCGGATCGCTCGTCGGTCTGCCCGACGCCTACGCCTACGTGGACGCACGATTCCGAGGTGAGCCGGCACCGTCGAACTGCGGCTGATCCTCTCTCGGTGGTGACGTTGTGGAACCGAGGCGATGTTCGCTGCGTCCAAGGGGTGGGTGGGTTCGACGAAGGGGAGTGGTGTGAGCGTGACGCGGTGGTGGGTGGCGGGAGCGGTCGGCGTGATGCTGTTCGTCGCGGGATGTGGCGGGGCGACGGAGGGTGCGCCGGTCGCAGAGCCGGCAACGAGCTCGGTGGTTGCGACGCCGGTGGCGGACGAGCCATGGGATCCCTGCACCATCCCGGACAGTGCCGTCGCGGCAGCGGGATTGGATGTGGAGAGCAAGACGTCGACGTTGGTCGGAGACGCGCCGATCTCGACCGACTGGATGATCTGCGCCTGGAGGAATCCCGATCCAGGCTCCTGGTACTTCCTCGGAGTGTTCTCGTCGGACCACGATCTCGCGTATCTGAAGGGGAATGACCAGTTCGGTGAGTTCTCCGTAGTGAATGACGCTGGGGCCGTTCAGTTTCGGCGAACTGCGAATTACGACGAGGTCAGCTGTGGCGTCGCCTACGAAGTGGTTGGGGGAATTGTCTACTTCATTCTGGACGGGCGGGCTTCTCGCGAGCCACAGGGTGATCCATGTGTAGAGGTCGAGCGTGTCGGAAGCGCGCTCCGCCCATTGTTGCCACCGTCGAACCGATAGCAAGGAGCAGCAGCTGTGGGATCAGGTCCTGATGAGCTTGGGGCAGCCATGCTGACGTGGCGGGCATTGGCAGTGCAGGCGGAGTCGGGTCATCTGGAAATTCCGAAGGGCGTCGCATTTCAGTGCGACAAAGTATGCGCCGAATACACCTTGCATCTCGAGTTGATGTTGGAGAAGACGAAATGGTTGGTCGATGTCGACGCATTCGGCACCCTTCCTTCAGCCCAACAGTTGGGTCGCAAGTTCAAGCGACTTGCCGATGGGGAAGAAAGGTCGGCGGCTGTGGCGATCAGGCAGCACATCGAGGTCGTTCAATTGATGCGGTCGGTGTTTCGACGCTATTTCGTCGAGACCGAAGAGCTCGATCGGAGTGTGGGCGCTCGGATCGGAGGTGTCGGGGCGGGCTTGGGGGAGTGAGCTCGCAACCTCACACCCCATTTCTCGACCTCACACCCCCGCTATGACGTGAACCCAGGCGCTCGGTCGGCAAAAAGGGTGTGAGGTCCCGTAGATCCTTGCGTCATACCGTCGAACACTGTCCGAATTGTCCGTAACGCCAACCCCTGCAACACAATCGAGACAACATTCGCGAATCGGATGACTTAGTCTGCGATCGTGAATCTCTCCGCTGCCCGTCTGGTGCCGATGCGACCGCGCGATCCGAAGGAACCGCATCGCTCCGCGAGCCCCCTCGAATTGTTCTTCGACCTGGTGTTCGTGGTGGCCGTCAGTATCGCGGCGGTTCAACTCCATCACGACCTCACCGAGAACCACATCGCCGACGGCCTGCTCGGCTACGCGCTCGTGTTCTTCGCGATCTGGTGGGCGTGGATGAACTTCACGTGGTTCGCCACGTCTTTCGACACCGACGACTGGCTGTATCGCGTGCTGACCGTCGTGCAGATGGCCGGCGTCCTGACCTTGGCCGCCGGGATCGAACCGTCCGTCGTCGACGAGAATTTCACCATCGTGGTGATCGGTTACGTGGTGATGCGCGTGGCGATGGTGACTCAGTGGCTGCGGGCATCGAGGAATCCCGAACATCGGCAGACCGCGCTGACCTACGCGACAGGCATTGCGGGAGTGCAGGTTCTGTGGATTCTCTGGGTGCTGCTGCTCGACGGTACCGCCGCGATCATCTGCTTCGTCGTGCTGGCAGGCGTCGAGATGTCTGTACCGCTGATCGCCGAGCGCAAGGGCGCAACACCCTGGCATCCGCACCACATCACCGAGCGCTACGGCCTGTTCACGCTGATCCTGCTCGGCGAATCTCTGCTCGCCTCGGCCAACGCCATCATCGAAGCGCTGCACGACCAGACGGCTCTGGCACCGCTGATCTCGATCTCGATTCTCACCGTCGTCGTCACCGCGAGCCTGTGGTGGATCTACTTCTGGCCCCCGCATCACCGCGCGATCGGCAGACTCGGCAACTCGTTGTTCTACGGCTACGCCCACTACTTCATCTTTGCGGCCGCAGGCGCGTTCTCGGCCGGCATCGAGGTCGAGATCGATGTGCTGACCGAGCACAGCAAGCTCGGCGACGTCGCCGCATCGTTCACCGTGACGGTTCCGATCGCGGTGTTCGTCCTCGGCGTGTGGCTGATCGCGATTCGATCCAACGCGGACCGACTGGTCAACGTCGTGGTGCCGATCGGTGCCGTGCTCGTACTGTTCGACCCCGTCATCCCCATCCCGATCACCCTCACCGCAGTCGTCATGATCGTCGTCGTCGCGGTCCTGGTCGCACGCGGGCCAACACGGGTGGAACATGAGAAACTGACCACATGAGTATCGGAACACTGATTCTGCTTCGTCACGGCGAGAGCGAATGGAACGCGTCCAACCAGTTCACCGGTTGGGTGGACGTGCGACTGACCGAGAAGGGCGAGGCCGAGGGCAAGCGCGCCGGCCAACTCCTCGCCGAGGCGGGCATCCTGCCCGACCTGCTGTACACCTCGCTGCTGCGTCGCGCGATCAGCACCGCCAACCTCGCACTCGACGCTGCCGACCGGCACTGGATCCCCGTCGTCCGCGACTGGCGTCTGAACGAACGGCACTACGGCGCGCTGCAGGGACTGAACAAGGCCGAGACCAAGGACAAGTACGGCAACGAGCAGTTCATGCTGTGGCGTCGTAGCTACGACACCCCGCCGCCGCCCATCGAGGTCGGCAGCGAGCACAGCCAGGACGCCGATCCGCGCTACGCCGACCTGGACAGCGTTCCGCTGACCGAATGCCTCGCCGACGTCGTCGAGCGCCTGATCCCGTACTTCGAGGAGACGATCGTTGCCGATCTGAAGGCAGGCAAGAACGTCCTCGTCGCCGCGCACGGCAACTCGCTGCGCGCTCTCGTGAAGTACCTCGACGAGATCTCCGACGCGGACATCGCCGAACTCAACATCCCCACGGGCATTCCGTTGAAGTACGACCTCACCGAGTCGGACGGCAAGCTGAAGCCCACCAACCCGGGCGGCACCTACCTCGATCCCGAAGCAGCGGCCGCAGGTGCAGCTGCCGTGGCAAACCAGGGCGGTAAGTAGCTCTACGGCGCTCGAACCGACGTTTTGTCGTAACTGCAGGTGAACGATCGAAGAACACTGCCGACGGGGACTATGACGACCAGGGAAATGCCTGCACCCTGCGTATGTGAGCTGTCCATCGAACGTACGATTCCGGTGTGAGTGTTGCATCGGCCGTACTACTGGCTATCGCCGCGGCCTTCGTGGGATACCTCGTCGGCGGTGTTCTGATTCCCTACCTCAACACCCGGCACTCGGAGCGCCGCCGAGCCACGTCCGGGCTCACGATGTCGCAGGTACTGGACCTGATCGTTCTCGCATCCGAGAGCGGCATCGCCGTCGTCGACCAATTTCACGACGTCGTGCTGTCGAATCCGCGAGCCGAGGAGCTCGGGCTCGTGCGTAACCGTCTGATCGACGACCGGGCCTGGGATGCCGCGCTCAAGGTCCTCGCCGACGGCAACCCCGTCGAAGTCGATCTCAGCTCGAAGAACCCGAGAACCGGCCGGGACAAGATCGCCGTCCGCTGCGTCGCGCGCCTGCTGAGCAAGGAAGACAAGCGGTTCGTGGTGCTCTTCGCCGACGACGATTCCGAGCAGGTCCGGATGGAGGCGACGCGTCGGGACTTCGTGGCCAACGTCAGCCACGAACTCAAGACGCCCGTCGGCGCGATGAGCCTGCTGGCCGAAGCGCTGCTCGAATCGGCCGATGATCCGGCGTCCGTCCGGCACTTCGGCGGCAAGGTCGTCGCCGAATCCAAACGGCTCGGCAACATGGTGACCGAACTGATCGCCCTCTCGCGACTGCAGGGTGCAGAGAAGCTCCCCGACCTCGAGGTCGTCGACGTCGACACCGTCGTCAACGAGGCGATGGACCGATCCAAACTCGCCGCCGAGAACGCCGGTATCTTCGTCACCACCGACCACCCGAGCGGCCTCGAAGTTCTCGGCGATCAAGCGCTGCTGGTGACGGCCCTGGCCAACCTCATTCAGAACGCCATCGCCTATTCCTCGGACGGTGCTCCGGTGTCGGTGAGCCGCGCCCTGCGCGGAGACAACGTCGCGTTCGCCGTCACCGACCGCGGCATCGGCATCGCCAAGGAAGACCAGGAACGCGTCTTCGAGAGATTCTTCCGCGTCGACAAAGCTCGGTCGCGGGCAACCGGTGGCACAGGCCTGGGCCTGGCCATCGCCAAACACGTCGCAGCCAACCACAACGGCAGCATTTCGCTGTGGAGCAAGCTGGGCACCGGATCCACCTTCACCCTCCAGATCCCTGCGTACTTCGAAGAAGAAGACGACGCTTCGGTTACAGAAAGAGAGAATCAGTGACCAACGTTCTGATCGTGGAAGACGAAGAGTCGTTGGCCGATCCACTGGCCTTCCTGCTCCGCAAGGAAGGTTTCGAGGCCACGGTCGTCGGAGACGGACCGTCGGCACTCGCGGAATTCGATCGCGCAGGGGCGGACATCGTGCTGCTGGACCTCATGCTTCCAGGCATGAGCGGAACCGACGTGTGCAAGCAATTGCGTTCGCGTTCAGGCGTTCCTGTGATCATGGTGACCGCACGCGACAGTGAGATCGACAAGGTCGTCGGGCTCGAACTCGGTGCCGACGACTACGTCACCAAGCCGTACTCGGCACGCGAACTCATCGCCCGGATCCGCGCGGTTCTGCGACGCGGCTCCGACGCCGAGGTCGACGGTGGAGTCGACACCGGAGTGCTCGAAGCCGGACCGGTGCGAATGGACGTCGAACGCCACGTGGTGATGGTCGGATCCGAGCAGATCACGTTGCCGCTCAAGGAATTCGATCTGCTCGAGTACCTGCTGCGCAACTCCGGTCGCGTACTGACCCGCGGACAGTTGATCGACCGGGTGTGGGGAGCCGACTATGTGGGCGACACCAAGACACTCGACGTGCACGTCAAGCGACTGCGCTCGAAGATCGAATCCGATCCGGCCAAGCCGGAACACCTGGTGACAGTGCGCGGACTGGGCTACAAGCTCGAGGGGTAGTGCGCTGCGCGCAGTGGTGCGGTCGAGTGCTCTCCCGGGCACATGACCACACCACTGCCGGAGGCACTTATCGGCGCTGCGCCTCACGGGTGGCGGGATGCACCGCGATCAGACCCAGACCACGGCGACGCTTGCACAGCGACGCCAATTCCTCGTAGGCGGCCTTACCGAGCAGCTCGGTCAGTTCCGGCTTGTAGGACTCGAACACCTGCTTCGATCCGACGTGCGCATCGGGCGAGCCCGAGCAGTACCAGTCCAGATCGAGACCACCCTCGCCCCAGCCGCGTCGGTCGTACTCGCCGATCGTGGTCTTGAGAATCTCGGAGCCGTCCGGCCGCGTCACCCAGTCCTGGGTGCGCCTGATCGGCAGCTGCCAGCACACGTCGGGCTTGACCTCGAGCGGCTCGATGCCCTTGCGCAGCGCCATCGAATGCAGCGCGCACCCGATTCCGCCCTCGAACCCGGGACGGTTCTGGAAGATGCAGGCACCCTTGTAGCGCCGCGTACGCAGCGACTGCTCGTCGTCGAGATCGTCGTATTCGACGTACCCCTTCTTGCCGAGACCCTTGTCCATGAGCTGCCAATCCTGCGGAGTGAGCAACTTCACCGACTCGTCGAGCTTGCGTTTGTCGTCATCGTCGGACAGGAACGCGCCGTGGGAGCAGCAACCGTCGTCGGGTCGGCCCGCGACGGTTCCCTGACATGCCGGAGTTCCGAACACGCAGGTCCAGTTGGACAACAACCACGTCAGATCCGCAGCGATGAGATGTTCCGAATTGTCGGGGTCGGGGAACTCGACCCATTCTCGAGGGAAATCCATCTCGACCTCTGCAGCGAACGACTGCTGCTCACGACCTGATGTCACAAACGTCGACGGTAGACCCAGTACCGTGGGCATGTGCGAATAGGGGTGCTCGACGTCGGTGCAGACGCGGGCTCGAGGCGACTCGTAGCGTTCGTATCGCGGATCATGACGGCCGACCGTGCAGAATTGGAACGTGTCAGCGCCGACAGGTCGCCACAACGGGTGGCCGGGGCTCTGGTAGCGGAGGCGAGCATGCGGGCATCGACAACGAAGTCATTCGAGATATGCCCGTGGGCGCTGAAGGAAGGTTTGATGTTGAGGAAGCTGGACCCCGAAACCGACGGCGATCTGGTGGGGAGTTCGAGATGAGCGACACCAACCCGGAGGACACCGGACAGATCTCGGTTGCCGAGCTGCTGGCCCGAAACGGTCAGAAGACGAACCTGAGCGCAGGCGGTCGCCGTCGCCGTGGCGTCAAGGGCGGCATCTCCGTCGCCGAGCTGACCGGTGAGATCCCCGTCGTCCGGGACGAGCCCGGCAACCGCAGCGCCGTGGTGGTCGAAACCCCGGCTCCCGACGCGTCCGAGCCCGAGACCCCCGACGTCGCCCCGGCAGCGCCGCAGAGCAGCGATGCGCCCGAGGACGACGCACCCGCCGCCGGCTCCTCCCGGCCGCAACCGGCCCTGCCGCAGACCACTCGCCCCACCCCGTTCCAACCGGCAGGCAAGCGCGAGAAGCAACAGCCCGAGCCGGAGCTGCTGTCCGGCTCCACCACGGTTGCCGGTGACCTGCTCAACCGCTCGCACGACGACACCGAACGCGCCAAGCGTCCGGCTGCGCCCTCGACGCCGACGTCGGATCGGCTTCCGTACGGATCCACCCCGGCCGAGCAGGGACGGACCCGTAAGCCTGTGGGATTCCGGGCATCGCGGCAGGTCGAGGTGGCCGAGCCGAACACCGACGTCGCTCCGCGAGCAGCGCTCGTCGACGTCGACGACGTGGCCAAGACCGCGGTGTCCCCGCGCATCCGACGCGCCGACGACAAAGAAGCCGGGTCTGCTGACAAGGACATCTCGACCGACGAGCCGACGGAGGTCCAGGCGGCCGCCGCCACCGAGACCGTCGATCTCGTGAAGCCGGAGATCGACGACGAAGAAAAGACCACGATTGACGTCGAGCCCGACACCGAAACCGCGTCGGACACGGAGGCCGACAGCGCGACTGCGGCCTCGCGCACCGACCGCCGGGCAGCGGCGGTCAAGGGCAAGGGCGGTGCCGTCCGGCAGTGGCTGGTGCTGATCGGTCAGGCAGTGGTGTCGATCGCCGTCGGCGCGCTGCTGTTCAAGGGCTTCGAGCAACTGTGGGACGTGTTGCCGTGGGTCGCTCTGGTGCTGTCGGTGCTGGTCATCGTCGGGCTCGTCGCGGTGGTGAGGATTCTGCGACGCACCGATGATCTGATATCGATCGTCATCGCGATCGCCGTCGGTGTCTTCGTCACGCTCGGTCCGCTCGCCTTCCAGCTCAGTACCGGCTGAGTCGGCACTCGGATGGGCGCGAAGCGAATTCGGGTGGGACTGTCCACGGCCTCGGTCTACCCGCAGAACACCGAGGCGGCGTTCCGTTACGCGGCGGAGCTCGGGTACGACGGCATCGAACTGATGGTGTGGGCCGAATCCGTCAGCCAGGACGTCGACGCGGTGGCCGCGCTCTCCCGGGAGTACTCGATTCCGGTGCAGGCCATCCATGCGCCGTGTCTGCTGATCTCACAGCGAGTGTGGGGATCGGATCCGGTCGCCAAACTCACCCGCTCGGTCGAGGCGGCCGAGAAGCTGGACTCGGCGACGGTCGTGGTGCATCCACCGTTCCGGTGGCAGCGCAAGTACAGCGACGGCTTCGCCGATCAGGTCGCCGAACTCGAATCGAATTCACACGTGGTGGTCGCGGTGGAGAACATGTTTCCCATGCGCGCCGACCGCTTCTTCGGGCGCAAGGAGAAATCCGCGCAGCGACTCGAACGACGTGGTGGGCCGGGCGCAGCACTGTCGGCGTTCTCGCCGTCGTACGACCCGACGGACGTCGGCCACGGTCACTACACGCTCGACCTCTCGCACACGGCCACCGCAGGCTCGGACGCGCTCGAGATGCTCGACCGGATGGGCGAGGGGATCGCGCACCTGCATCTGGCCGACGGCCGGGGCGCATCGGTCGACGAGCACCTGATCCCCGGCCACGGTAGTCAGCCCTGCGTGGAGGTGTGCACCGAACTGGTGCGCCGCGGCTTCGAGGGTCAGGCAGTGATCGAGATCAACACACAGAACGCGCGGACGGTCCCCGAGCGTTCCTCGATGCTCGGACAAGCACTGCAGTTCGCCCGCGCACACCTGTCCTGATGCCGCCGGTAAGTTGTCGGGAATGAGTTCTGCCAGCCCCTTCACAGCCGCCACCACCCTGACCGCGCTCGAGGTCGCCGCCGACACCGCGTCCTTCGCGGGCGCGATCGACTCCACCTGGACCATCGGTCCGAAGGTGCACGGCGGCGTGATGCTCGCCGTCTGCGCGGCAGCAGCGCGCAAGCACATCGTCGCGACGGACCCGGATCAGGCCGAGATCCAGCCGCTCGCGGTGAGCGTGAGCTACCTGGCCGCTCCCGATCCCGGCGAGGTCGCGCTGACGACGGTGGTGCGCAAGCGCGGTCGCCAGGTCTCGCACGTCGACGTCGAACTCACCCAGGCCGGACGCGTTGCCGTGCGGGCGGTGGTGACCCTCGGTCGTCCCGATTCCGACGACCCTCACCACGAGACGCCGACGTCGTTGGCGTCCATGGCCGTGGAGCCGCCCGCGGAGACCCTCGCGGTTGCGGGCGATCATCCGATGGCGTCCATCGTGCACGTGGCCAAGGGCTGCGAGATGCGTATCGACGAGTCCTCGGCGTCGTTCCTGACCGGTAAGCAGGGCGAGGCGGAGATTCGATTGTGGGTGCGACCCTTCGCGGGCGACGAGGCCGACGTCGACACGGCGGTGTTGTTCGCACTGATGACCGGAGACATCTCGGCTCCGGTGACCATGAACCGCGGAATGTTCGGTTGGGCTCCGACCGTGCAGCTGACGACCTACCTGCGCCGCCGTCCGGCACCGGGCTGGCTGCGCGTGGCGGCGACCAGCACCGTCATCGGCAGCACCTGGTTCGAGGAGGACCACGTTGTGCTCGATTCCACCGGTGCCGTCGTGGTGCAGAGCAGACAGTTGGCGATGGTGCCGCGCTCGAACTGACATGGCAGGCTTGTTCGCATGACGAGAATTGCAGTGATCGGCGGCGGACGGATCGGCGAGGCGTTGATCGCGGGACTCCTCGAGTCCGGCCACGCAGTGCGCGATCTGGTGGTCGCCGAGAAGTCCGAGGCCCGCGCCAAGGAGATCGCCGAGGAATTCGGTGTGCTGACCACCTCCGTCGGCGACGCATCGGAGGGTGCCGACGTGATCGTGCTGGCGGTCAAGCCGGCCGACGTCGAGACGGCACTGACCGAGATCACGAAGATCGAGCTCGACGGCGATCGCGAACAGCTCATCGTCTCCCTGGCCGCAGGGGTCCCCACCGCCAAGTTCGAGCCCAAGCTCCCCGCCGGCTTCCCGGTGGTTCGGGTCATGCCCAACACCCCGATGCTCGTGGGGGAGGGCGTCAGCGTGTTGGCACCGGGCAAGTACGCCCGCGCCGAGCACCTCGAACTCGTGCGCTCGATCCTTTCGGCCGTCGGCAAGGTGGTCGTGGTCAAGGAGAATCAGCTCGACGCCGTGACGGCCGTGTCCGGCTCCGGTCCGGCCTATTTCTTCCTGGTGGCAGAGGCCATGATCGACGCGGGAGTGGGCCTTGGATTGACCCGCGACGTGGCGTCGGCGCTCGTGGTTCAGACGATGGTGGGGTCGGGGGCGATGCTCGATCGCTCCGACGAGAGCGCGAGCGAGCTCCGATATGCGGTGACTTCTCCGGGCGGAACCACCGCCGCAGCGGTCCGTGAACTGGAGCGAAAGGGCCTCCGAGCAGCGTTTTTCGATGCCCTCGGTGCCGCAAATGCCCGATCCATTGAGATGGGCATCACAGCAGAATAAAAAATCTTTTCCCCACACCCGTCGCAGTAACCCCATCTGTCCCTATAGGCTCGGGGGCAGCACGTGCGTGTCTGTTCGGCAGGAGGGGAAGCCTGCCGCATGAGACGTGCCGGAGGTATGTGGATTGATGGCGTCTATAAACAAGCCGTCCAAGGGTTCGTCCCCGGACGGTCAACCGGCTCTGGCCGGAACGCAGTTCCTCACGGTCGCCGAAGTGGCGACGCTGATGAGGGTTTCGAAAATGACCGTGTACCGCCTGGTGCACGGCGGAGAATTGCCCGCTGTACGAGTGGGTCGATCTTTTCGTGTGCACGCCAAGGCGGTCCACGACTATCTCGAGACCTCGTACTTCGACGCAGGCTAGTAGTGCACGTGGGGCCGGTTTCGTAAGTCCTGGTTCACACCGGTAGGATTGGCGCTCGTCGTGCCAGCCAGCCGGTGTGCAGCCGTGGGCGAGTACGTGGCCCCAGCGCCAGCTCGGTGACCAAGGCTTTTGGCTCGAGGCCCTTGGGCTTGGTTGTCAGGTAGGCGTACGCAAACGGCGTGCGCGAAAACGCTAGAGAAGAACGTGAGGACACCCGCATGGGTTCAGTGATCAAGAAGCGTCGCAAGCGCATGTCGAAGAAGAAGCACCGCAAGCTGCTTCGTCGTACCCGCGTGCAGCGCAGGAAACTCGGCAAATAAGCCTGCCGTCATCTGCTTCACGAGGAAGCCCGTCACCATCGGTGGCGGGCTTCTTCCGTTCGAAGAACGGGCTTTGCTTCTCACCCACGCCGACCCCTGATGATCCAGTAGGCTTTGCAGCGGAACCGACGTTGGGGGTGCGCAGTGAGTCCGAGCGATCGTGGATCGGCTGCGCCCCGAGTGGTCCTCGTGACCGGAGCGAGCCGGTTCCTCGGCGGCTACCTCGTCACCAGGCTGGCTCAGAATCCGAACATCGAGCGTGTCATCGCCGTCGATGCGGTCTCTCCGAGCAAGGATCTGCTGCGCCGCATGGGGCGCGCGGAATTCGTCCGCGCCGACATCCGTAATCCGCTGATCGGCAAAGTGATTCGCAATGCCGGCGTCGACACCGTCGTGCACGCAGCCACCGTCGCCAAGCCCCCGAAATCCGGTGGACGCGCGACGATGAAGGACCTCAACGTCATCGGCGCGATGCAGCTGCTCGCGGTCTGTCAGAAGTCACCGACCGTCGAGAGGGTCGTACTGCGTTCGTCGTCCTCGGTGTACGGCTGCAGCGCGAAGGACCCGGTGAAATTCACCGAGGAGATGAGTGCCCGACGCCCCCCGAGCGGTGGGTACGCGCGGGACTCGATCGACATCGAGGGATACGTGCGCGGTCTCGGGCGTCGACGACCGGACATCGCGGTGTCGATCCTGCGCATGGCACCGCTGATCGGTCCACGACTGAACGGCACCATCTCGCGCTACATGACCTCGCCGCTCATCCCCAGCATCGTCGGTCGCGACGCGCGCATGCAGTTGCTGCACGAGGAAGACGCCCTGGCTGCGCTCGAGCGCGCGACTCTCGGCGGGTCGGCCGGCACGTTCAACATCGGAGCCGACGGCACGATCATGCTCTCCCAGGCGATTCGCCGAGCAGGCCGCGTTCAGGTGCCGGTACCGTTTCCGCTGTTCAAGAGCGTCGGCCGTGCCCTGATGGGCGGCATGATGCGCGAGTTCACCACCGAGCAGCTCGACTACTTCCATTTCGGCTGTGGACTCGACACCACGCGGATGCGGTCCGTCCTCGGCTTCGAGCCGCGGTGGACCACGGTTCAGGCGTTCGACGACTTCGTCCGAGGCGCAGCGCTGCGGCCGGTCATCAGAACCGAATGGGTGGACAGCGTCGAAGATCGACTGGTCTCGGCCGTCGAAACGGGCGCGTCCACGGCGCGTGCCCTGGCAGCGCTGCGCAGTTCGGGAGGGGACAGGTGAGCGACGTGGCCAAAGTGATTCCATTGCACGGCGGCACGTCCGGCCGCTCGGCCCGCGCGGCTGCGGGCTCGCGTGAACGGCACCCTTCCGCCTACGCCGATCCTCGAGAGCCGACGCCGTTGCTCGACCCGGCTCCCGCCGACGCGTCGGCTGTGACGCCGTCGATCCCGACTCCGTTGCTGTCGATGATCGACGACACCAAGTCCACGATCGTCGACCAGATCTCCTCGGTCGCCGAGTTCGTCCGCAGGCGTCTGGCCGGTGACTACAGCGTCGACGAGTTCGGCTACGACCCGCACTTCGCCGACGCGGTCTGGCTTCCGTTGCTGCGGCCGCTGTTCGACAAGTGGTTCCGCGTCGAGGTCAAGGGCATCGAGAACATCCCGTCCGACGGCGGTGCGCTCGTCGTCGCCAACCATGCTGGTGTCATCCCCGTCGATGCGCTGATGGCGTCGGTCGCCGTGCGCGATCACCACCCGGCGCACCGGCCTCTGCGAATGTTGGCCGCCGACATGGCATTCGAGATGCCCGGCGTCGGTACGATCGCGCGCAAGGCCGGGCACACGCTCGCGTGCAACCCCGACGCCGAGCGCCTGCTGCGTACCGGCGAGGTCGCCGCCGTGTTCCCCGAGGGGTTCAAGGGCATCGGCAAACCGTTCAGCGAGCGCTACAAGTTGCAGCGATTCGGTCGCGGCGGATTCGTCTCGGCCGCTCTGCGGACGGGTGTACCGATCATTCCGTGCTCGATCGTCGGCTCGGAAGAGATCTACCCCAAGATCGGCGACATCGCACCACTGGCTCGGTTGATGGGCATGCCCTACTTTCCGGTCACGCCGTTCTTCCCGCACCTGGGCCCGCTGGGTCTGATCCCGATGCCGTCCAAGTGGTACATCGAGTTCGGCAAGCCGATCCCCACCGACGGATACGACTCCACCGCTTTCGAGGATCCGATGGTGCTGTTCGAGTTGACCGACCACGTACGCGAAACCATTCAGCACACGCTGTATCGACTGCTGGCCAAGAGGCGCAACGTCTTCTTGGGTTAGACGCTCGGGTTATCGTGTGGCAGTGCATATTCGCGACACTTCCGCTGCCGATCTACCCGAGATTCTCGACATCCACAACGATGCGGTCGCCAACACCACCGCCATCTGGGACGAAGAACAGGTCGATCTCGCCGACCGCACGGCCTGGTTCGAAGGACGGATCGCCGCCGGATACCCCGTCCTGACGGCCGAGGTCGACGGACGGGTGGCCGGATACGCGTCGTACGGGCAGTGGCGGGTCAAGAGCGGCTACCGGCACTCGGTGGAACACTCGGTGTACATCCACCGAGATTTCTACCGTCGCGGGCTGGCCAGTGCGCTCCTGAGCGAGCTGATCGAGCGAGCGAAAGCACACGACATACACGTGTTGGTGGGGTTCATCGAGTCCGAGAACACCACGTCGATCGCTCTGCACGAGAAGTTCGGATTCGTCACCGTCGGACAGATGCCGCAGGTGGGCGTCAAGTTCGGTCGCTGGCTCGACCTGACGCTGATGCAGCTCACGCTCTGATCGCCGGCACCCGGACGGATCAGGCCTTGCGACGGCCGATCACCGCGGCCAGCCCGCCGCCCACCGCGCCCAGGGCCAACGCCGTGGGCACGCCGATCTTGGCGGCCTTGCGTCCGGTGCGGTAGTCGCGAATCTCCCAGCCCCGGTTCTTGGCCAGCTCACGCAGATCGGTATCGGGGTTGATGGCCACGGCGGTACCGACCAGCGAGAGCATCGGCACGTCGTTGTGGCTGTCCGAATATGCGGTGCAGCGCTTGAGATTGAGACCTTCACGCACCGCGAGCGAGCGCACCGCGTGCGCCTTGCCGATGCCGTGCAGGATGTCGCCGACGAGGCGGCCGGTGAACACCCCGTCCTTGCTCTCGGCGACCGTGCCGAGGGCCCCGGTCAGGCCCAGGCGCTTGGCGATGATCTGGGCGAGTTCGAGGGGAGTGGCCGTGACCAGCCAGACCTGCTGACCGGCGTCGAGGTGCATCTGGGCGAGAGCCCGGGTACCGGCCCAGATCTTGTCGGCGATCATCTCGTCGTAGATCTCTTCGCCGAGCCTGGTCAGCTCCGAGGTGGGACGTCCGGTGATGAACGAGAGCGCTTTCTCTCGTCCGCTGGCCACGTCCTCGCTGTTCTCTTTCCCGCTGACTCTGAATTTGACCTGCTGCCAAGCGAATTGGGCCAGATCACCGCTGGTGAAGTATTTGCGTGCGGCCAACCCGCGAGCGAAGTGAATGATCGACGCGCCCTGCACCATCGTGTTGTCCACGTCGAAGAAGGCCGCAGCAGTCAGATCCCGCGGAACGGCACCCTCGGACTCGATCTGCAACGCCAGGGCGGCATCGGCACTGGCCTGGCCTGCAACGTTGGCGCGAACCTCGGCGTCGGTCGGACCGAACGGATTGCGGATTCTGCGGATGCGGCGCTTGAACTGCTTGTCCTGGCTCGGATCGTTCGTATCGACCATGTCGATATCGGGCGTGTCCTCGATCGGCAGGTCTGTTCCCCCGTCGCTCACTTCCGTCCTCCTCCCAGTCGAGTCGCTCGCCGCAAGCCTAGTCGGGGTCGCCCGGACGCAGGCGAAGGGCAGCACTCGACGCCCTCGTCCGGACCGGGGACTGTGACCTTCGTCTCCGTTGCCGTCGTGTCACAGTGGACGGATGCAGACGACACCCACCGGCGTGGCTCTTCTCACCCGCGCAGGCTGCCATTCCTGCACTCACGCGTTCGAGGTGTTGAGCGAGGTGTGCCGTGAATTCGACGTGGCAGTCACCGTCGTCGACGTCGACGAGGCGGCAGCGGAATCGCCTGACCTGCGTGCGGAGTACGGGGATCGAGTGCCCGTGGTGCTGCTCGACGGCATCGAACACAGTTACTGGGAGGTAGACGTGCCGCGGTTGCGGGCCGATCTCGCCCGTGCAGGGCACCCTAAGAACGTGTGATTGCTCTCGCGTGTGCAGGTGAGGGCCGGTGTGCGCAACTTTGTTCATTCGTTCACAAGCAGTTACCGTGGTGTGAACAGCGTCCGTGAAATAGACACGAACGCAGGATCAGCGTGAAGACCGGCATCGACGCCGTTCGGACGAGGAGCCCCAGACGTGACCGAAGAGCGCCCGTCGCCCAGCGGCGTAGAGCGGGTCATTCCTCAGGCTACGGTCACCCGTCTGGCGACGTACCTGCGGGTCCTCTCGATCCTCGCAGACGAGGGCGTTCTCATCGTCTCCAGTGAAGAACTGGCCACCGCGGCAGGCGTCGGATCGGCGAAACTGCGCAAGGATCTTTCTTTTCTCGGCCCCAACGGCGTTCGCGGAGTCGGCTACGACGTGGCCCGCCTGCGCGCCAAGATCGACAGCGCACTCGGACTCGATCGCGGCCACCGCGTCGTGTTGGCCGGAGTCGGCAATCTCGGGCAGGCGCTGGCCGGCTACGGCGGATTCGCTCGACGCGGCTTCACGATGGTCGGGCTCTTCGACAGCGACTCCGCGCGGGTGGGCACCGACATCGACGGCCTCACCGTCCGGCACGTCGACGAACTCGCGGTCGCCTGCCGCGAACTCGAAGCCACCATCGGCGTCATCGCCACCCCCGACGAGGCCGTGCACAGCGTCGCCGAGAAGCTCGTCTCGGGCGGCGTCGAGTGCATTCTCAGCTTCTCGCCGATGGTTCTCGACGTCCCCGAACACGTCGAGGTGCGCCGCGTGGACCTGGCGGTGGAGATGCAGGTGCTCTCCTTCAACAGCTCTCGCAACGTCTCCGTGCCTGCCGATATCGCCGCTCCGGCCATCGTCAGCGCGCCCCGACCGCAGCCGGTCTCGCCGCCGCCTCTCTCGTCGTCACCGCTCGCATCGTCACCGCTCACGTCCACGGCACGCCTCGGTCGCAGTCACGGCCCGCGTATCGCCGGCAATCCAAGCCCAGTCAACAGTTCGACAAGAAACGGATCGGTGATTGCACCGTGAGTGTCCTTCTCGTCGGGATTTCGCACCGTAGCGCTCCCGTCGCAGTCCTCGAGCGTGTCGCCATCACGGACACCGACCGCCCGAAACTGACCGACAAGCTGATGGCCAGCGGAAGCATTTCCGAGGTCATGGTGGTGTCCACCTGCAACCGCGTGGAGATCTACGCCGTCGTCGACGCCTTCCACGGCGCGCTGACCGCCGTCGGCGAAGTTCTCAGTGAGCACTCCGGGCTCGAGATCGCAGACCTGACCAAGCACGCCTACGTCCGCTACAGCGAGGCTGCCGTCGAGCATCTCTTCGCCGTGGCCAGTGGCCTCGACTCGATGGTCATCGGCGAGCAGCAGATCCTCGGCCAGATCCGATCGGCCTACGCCGCCTCCGACGGGCAGCAGGCATCGGGCCGAGTGATGCACGAACTGGCTCAGCAGGCCCTGCGCGTGGGCAAGCGGGTACACAGCGAAACCGGAATCGACGCCGCCGGAGCCTCGGTGGTCTCGGTCGCCCTCGACCGCGCCGCCGATCTGTTCGACGGTTCCCTCGCCGGCCGCAAGGCCGTCGTCCTCGGAGCCGGAGCGATGGGCGGCCTCGCCGTCGCCCACCTCGGGCGCGCAGGCATCGGCGAGCTGACCGTCGTCAACCGCACTCGCGAGCGTGCCGACCACCTGGCCGAGAACGCCGTCTCCAACGGCATCGCGGCAACCTCGGTCGCCCTCGAGAGCCTGGCCGACGCAGTCGCCGAGGCCGACGTCCTCGTCACCTGTACCGGAGCGGTGGGGGCCGTGGTCTCCATCGCCGACGCTCACCTCGCGCTCGCCCGCCGCGGCTCGGATCGACCGTTGGTCATCTGCGACCTCGGTCTGCCGCGCGACGTCGACGCCGCGGTGTCGGGTCTGCCGGGCATCACCGTCTTCGACATGGAGTCCCTGCAGCGCGATCCCGCTGCCGGCGCCGCGGCGAACGACGCGTCGGCCGCCCGCGAGATCGTCTCCAGTGAACTCTCGGGTTACCTTGCCGGACAACGACTTGCCGAGGTCACCCCCACCGTCACGGCATTGCGCCAGCGCGCTGCCGAGGTGGTCGAGGGTGAGCTGCTGCGGCTCGAATCGCGGCTGCCCGGTCTCGACTCGCCGCAGCGCGACGAGGTGGCGCGCACCGTGCGCCGCGTCGTGGACAAGCTGCTGCATTCGCCCACCGTGCGGGTCAAGCAGCTCGCCAGCACGCCGGGCGGGGATTCCTACGCCGCTGCGCTGCGCGAGTTGTTCGAGCTGAGCCCCGGATCGGTCGACGCCGTTGCCACGCCGATGGAGATCGGCTCGCTGGAACTGGTGGACGATTTCACCGCAAGTCGCACCGACCTACGCTCGGACTCGTTCCCCGGCGGCACCACCGGTCAGGAGCGTGCCGAATGACCGGCATCGTCAAGATCGGTACTCGCGGAAGCCTTCTCGCGACCACCCAGGCCGACACCGTTCGAGTGGCCCTCGCGGCAGCCGGAGTCGAAGCGGAACTGGTGATCGTCAAGACTGCGGGCGACCTGTCTGCTGCTCCCGTGCAGACGATCGGCGTCGGTGTCTTCACCGCGGCGCTGCGTGAGGCCCTGGCCGACGGCACCGTCGACATCGCCGTGCACTCGTACAAGGATCTGCCGACTGCGGCCGACGACCGGTTCGTCATCGCCGCCATCCCGGCTCGCGAGGATCCTCGTGACGCCCTGGTCGCCCGTGACGGTCTGGTACTCGGTGAGTTGCCCGCCGACGCGAAGGTCGGCACGTCTGCTCCGCGCCGTATCGCTCAATTGCGCGCTCTCGGACAGGGATTGGACGTTCGGCCGTTGCGCGGCAACCTCGACACGCGGATCGGAAAGGTGGCGTCGGGTGAGCTCGACGCCGTCATCGTCGCCCGCGCCGGACTGTCCCGCATCGGCCGACTCGACGTCGTCACCGAAGCACTCGACCCGGTTCAGTTGCTCCCGGCTCCCGCCCAGGGAGCGCTGGCAGTCGAATGTCGCGTCGAGGACACCGATCTCGTGACCGCGATCGCCACCCTCGACGACGCACACTCACGCGCCGCGGTGGCAGCCGAACGCGGACTGCTCGCCGAACTCGAAGCCGGCTGCACCGCACCGGTGGGCGCGATCGCAGAGGTCGTCGAATCCATCGACGAGGACGGCCGCATCTTCGACGAACTGTCCCTGCGGGGCTGCGTCGCCGCCATCGACGGCAGCGACACCATCCGTGCATCGATCGTCGGATCACCCGATCGAGCCGAGGAGCTGGGCCGAGAATTGGCCCGCGAACTGCTCGATCTCGGTGCGCGCGAACTCGTTTCGGTCACCGAACCAGCGCAGGCCGGTTCTCGGGTGCAGGGTGGATCTCATGTCTAGGGCCATAACGGCACCCGTCCGCGGACGCGCCAAACGCACGGCGACCCGTCCCGTCGTACGACGTGAGTCGATCGCCACCGCTCGACTGATTCCGAAACGGGGCACCGCAACCCCGATAGAACTGCAGTACCCACACAAGACAGCACTGGAGAACAACCGATGAGCCCAGTCCGCAAGAACACCAACGGACGGATCCTGTTCGTGGGATCCGGGCCGGGTGACCCGGCTCTGCTCACGGTCCGGGCACGGGAAGTGCTCGGAGCGGCCGAGCTCGCATTCACCGATCCCGACGTCGACAAGGGCGTCACCGCCCTGGTCGGTGCCGACGTTCCGCGTGACCCGGAGACGGGCGAGAACGGTGTCGAGGTTCGTCCGGCACTCGGCGAACCGGCCGAGGTCGCCAAGACTCTTCTCGCCGAAGCCAAGAACGGCCACGACGTGGTTCGCCTGGTCTCCGGTGATCCGCTCACGACCGACTCGGTGATCGCCGAGGTCAGCGCCGTCGCTCGCACGCACGTGCCGTTCGAGGTGCTCCCCGGTCTGCCCGCAGGATCGGCCGTCCCCAGCTACGCCGGAATGGCACTCGGCTCGGGTCACACCGAGGCCGACGTCCGCGGCGAGGTCGACTGGGCAGCGCTCGCTGCTGCTCCGGGCCCGCTGGTGCTGCACGCGACATCGGGTCACCTGGCCGAAACCGCCAGTGCCCTCGTCGAACACGGTCTGGCACCGCAGACGCCCGCGGCCATCACCGTCCGCGGCACCACCCGCCAGCAGCGCACCGTCGAGGCCACCCTCGCCACCCTCAACGACGCCGGATCCGAGCTCGTCGGATCGCTCGTCGTCACCGTAGGCAAGGTCGTCTCGGGCCGAAACAAGATGTCCTGGTGGGAATCTCGCGCACTGTACGGCTGGACCGTGCTGGTGCCCCGCACCAAGGATCAGGCAGGGGAGATGAGCGATCGCCTCGTCACCCACGGAGCGATCCCCATCGAGGTCCCGACCATCGCCGTCGAGCCCCCGCGTAGTCCGGCCCAGATGGAACGCTCCGTCAAGGGCCTGGTCGACGGCCGCTACCAGTGGGTCGTCTTCACCTCCACCAACGCCGTGCGCGCCGTGTGGGAGAAGTTCGAGGAGTTCGGCCTGGACGCTCGTGCGTTCTCGGGCGTCAAGATCGCCTGTGTCGGCGAAGCGACCGCGGCGAAGGTGCGCTCGTTCGGCATCAACCCCGAACTAGTGCCCTCGGGTGAGCAGAGCTCGCTCGGACTGCTCGAGGACTTCCCGCCGTACGACGAGGTCTTCGACCCGGTCAACCGAGTGCTGCTCCCTCGCGCCGACATCGCCACCGAAACTCTCGCCGAGGGCCTGCGTGAGCGGGGCTGGGAGATCGACGACGTCACCGCCTACCGCACCGTCCGGGCGGCACCGCCCCCCGCCGAGACCCGCGAGATGATCAAGACCGGCGGCTTCGACGCAGTGTGCTTCACGTCGAGCTCCACCGTCCGGAACCTGGTCGGCATCGCCGGAAAGCCGCACGCTCGCACACTGGTGGCGTGCATCGGCCCCAAGACCGCCGAGACGGCCGTCGAATTCGGTCTGCGCGTGGACGTGCAGCCCGAGTCGGCACAGGTCGGACCGCTGGTCGAGGCTCTCGCCGAGCACGCGGCTCGCCTGCGGGCCGAGGGTGCACTGCCCCCGCCGCGAAAGAAGTCGCGCCGCCGGTAACTCGGCCGCGGATCTGACGATCGGCACACCCGGTCCGTAAGGAGTTCGCTTGTTCCCCACCGACCGTCCCCGACGCCTGCGCCGCACCCCGGCACTGCGTCGACTCGTGGCCGAGACCTCGCTCGAGGCACGGCATCTGGTGCTGCCGATGTTCGTGGCCGACGGCATCACCGAGCCTCGGGCAATCAGCTCGATGCCCGGGGTGTACCAGCACACGCTGGATTCGCTGAGCGCTGCGGCCGAGGAGGCCGTCGCGGCCGGCGTCGGCGGCGTGATGCTGTTCGGTGTACCGAGGGCCGAGGACAAGGACGAGACCGGCTCGGGCGCAACCGACCCGGACGGAATTCTCAATCGGGGTCTGGCGCGGCTGAAGGCCGACCTCGGGGATTCGACCGTCATCATGGCCGACACCTGCTTGGACGAGTTCACCTCCCACGGGCACTGCGGAGTCCTGGGGGAGAACGGTTCCATCGACAACGACGCCACCCTGCTGCTCTACGTCGACATGGCCGTCGCGCAGGCGGAGTCCGGTGCGCACCTGCTCGGACCCAGCGGAATGATGGACGGGCAGGTCGGTGCCATCCGCGCCGGACTCGACGCTGCCGGCCACGTCGAGGTCGGTCAGCTGGCGTACTCGGCGAAGTACGCCTCGGCGTTCTACGGACCGTTCCGCGAAGCAGTGGGGTCCTCGTTGCAGGGCGATCGCCGGACGTATCAACAGGATGCGGCCAACCGCCGCGAGGCCACCCACGAGGTGGAGCTCGATCTCGCCGAGGGCGCCGACATGGTGATGGTCAAGCCGGCGATGTCGTATCTCGATATTCTTCGCGACGTCGCCGAGATGTCACCGGTTCCGGTTGCGGCGTACCAGATCTCCGGGGAATATGCCATGATCACCGCCGCCGCGCAGAACGGGTGGATCGACCGCGACGCAGCGGTACTGGAATCGCTCGTCGGCATTCGGCGCGCCGGTGCCGACGTCGTACTGACCTATTGGGCTACCGAAGTGGCGGGCTGGTTGTGAACGAATATCCTCCGAACAACAACCCCGACAGCAACACACCGGGCAACCCGCCGCCGCAGCCGGATTGGCAGCGCTGGGAAATGGAACACGGGTTTCCGCAGACCGGACCGGAGCTCGAGCCGACCCCGCGTCCGGCCCCCGTCGACGTCGAGACCGCACGCCACCTGTGGTGGGGAGTGGCGCTGATCGGCGCGATCTCGGCGCTGTTCTCGGTGTGGACGCTGTTCGGGGCGCGCGAGGAATTCGCACAGTCGCTGCTCGACGATCTCGCAGCGCAGGACGCGGCCGCCGACATGACGGTGGAGTCCACGCAGTCGATGGTGACGGTGATGCTCGTCGTCACGGTGTTCGTCGTGCTCGGTTTCGGGGCGTTGTTCCTGTTCTGGGTCAAGCGAATGCGTGCGGGCAAGATGTGGGCGCGCATGCTGCTCACCATCATCGGATCGTTCACCGTGTTCACCACGATCCTCGAGCTGTTCTCCATTGCGTCGAGCTCGGGTGCGATGAACGTCGTGATGAGTGTGCTCGGCATCGGCCAGGGTGTGCTGGCAGCCGGGGCGATCTACCTGATGCATCGTCGGGAATCCAACGAATACTTCGTCGCCGCTTCGGGAAAACGATAATTTCGGGCGTGTTCTCGGTGTCGGTACCGACTGTGTGACTAGCATCACTGTCGATATCTTCTCGAGTGATCGGACCCGACATGGCAGAGAACACCCCTGCAGCAGCGAGCATCACGCAGCCGACCGCAGCACCGGCTGTCGATCGTGAGCCCTGTCCCGCCGAGAGCGGTCGCCCCGGCTGGGCACTGCTCGGACTGTTGCTCGCCGTATCGGCCGCCATCGCGATCATGGCTCTGGGAATCTCTGCAGGCTGAGCGCGTCGCGTCGGCGGGAAAGAATCTCTGCCGGCCGAACGTACCTCTCGCCCACGGTGGCAGGATGTCTGGCGTGAGCGCAGACACCGACGCACCGATCGCCCGTCCCCGAGTGGTTTCCGCCGCCTACTGGCTGTGGTTGGCCTCGGCGGTGCTGCTGATCGTCGTGTGCATGATCGCCCTGACGCTCCCCGCCGACCAGATCCGCGCGTCGTTCACCACCGGCGGTGCGACGGACGAACAGATCGATTCCTTCCTGACGGTGTTTCGTGGACTCGGCGTGATCTTCGGAGTGGTCGGCCTGGCCGTCGGTTTGATGTCGGGCCCGGTTCGCGGTGGAGATCGCAGGTTCCGACGCGCCCTCGTGGCCCTGTCCGGAGCCGTCGCGCTGCTGCTGACGTTCGCCGCGTTGGTGTTTCCGTTCGTGCTGCTGGTGATCACCGTCGCGCTGGTCGTCGCAGCCGTTCTGGTCTATCGGCCGTCGGCGCGGGAGTGGTTCGTCCGTGAGCAGTGAGATGAACCGTGACATGAACAGCGAGACTCCCATCGACGATCCCGTGCTCTTCCACGAGCCCGGTGGTCGGTGGCGCATGTTGGCGTGGGGGCCGGTGTTCTGCCTCGTGGTCCTCGCGGTCGAACTCGCATCCGGCCCGGTGATCCACTGGTTCGCCCTCGCACTGTTCTCGCTGATCCTCGTCGGTCTCACATACGTCCAGCTGCGTGCCGCGCGGATGCACGTGAGCGTCGAACTCACCACGCGTCGGCTCAGGCAGGGAACCGAGACCGTCGATCTGGACGAGATAGACGACATCCTGCCGCCTGCGGAGTACGCCGACGGTGACTACGAGCCGAAGAAGTGGGAGACCGCGCGGGTACTCGGGGAGCTGTCGGGTGTACCGCGCAAGCGTCACGGCATCGGGCTGCGTCTGGTGGGCGGCGGACTGGTGCAGGCGTGGGCGAAGGACGACGACGGGTTGCGTGCGGCCCTCGAAACGGCGAAGCGGGAGTACCTGTGAGGAAGTCCCTCGGGTGGGCGGAGCTGGTATGTGCTCTGCTCGCGGTGATCGGAGCTGTGGCGTGCTGGAACGCGGGCGTGCGCACCACCGAGTTTCCCGCGGTTCCCGATGTGTCCCCGGCGTATTCGGGGACGTTCTACTCGGGCTCCTGGATCGCGCTGGCCGCGCTGGCCGTCATCGTGGCCGGACTGCTGATGGTCGACGGCGTTCGTCGAGTCGCGTCGAAGTAGCGCACCCCCTACCGGGTAGGGGTATGCTGGGCGTTATGAGCAGCTACAGCGCCGAGCAGGACGACCTGCTGAAGCGATTGCGTCGTATCGAGGGCCAAGTGGCCGGGATTTCGAGAATGGTCGCAGACGACCGCTATTGCATCGACGTCCTGACCCAGGTGTCCGCGGCGACCAAGGCTCTGCAATCGGTCTCGTTGAAGCTCCTCGACGCCCACCTCGCCGGATGCGTCGTCGAGGCCGCGAGGCAGGGCGGACCCGAGGCGGACGCGAAAGTGAAAGAGGCGTCCGAGGCCATCGCGCGCCTGGTTCGTTCCTGACGGAAGAGGGGAAGATTTCGGATGCAGACGACATATTCGGTCGAGGGCATGACGTGCGGGCATTGCGCGGCGTCGGTGAAAGAAGAAGTATCGGAGATCTCGGGAGTCACCGGCGTCGACGTCGATGTGGATTCCGGTGCGGTTGTGGTGAGCAGTGATTCGAAGCTCGATACCGCGACGGTGGACGCTGCGGTCGTCGAAGCCGGGTATCGACTGGTGTCCTGAGCACGACTGCGCTCCGTCGGTGGTTCGGAAGTCGTGAAAACGGTGATACCGGAAGAATGGGACTTACCGAACATCGTCAGGAGCGCTCGTGAAGAAACCGGTCACCGGCGCAGCGGTCATCGCCATCAGCGTCGCCCTGGTAGCGGCCTGTTCGACGGACACCACCGGACAGGGAGGTAGTGCAGAGTCGACCGAGTCGATCGCGGCCTCGTCGTCGCCGGGCTCTTCTTCCGAAGCTGCTCCCTCCCCGGGCGCGCCCGACGGGCCGCTGCCGAACCTGTCGGTCACCACCGTGCTCGATGGCCTCGACAAACCCTGGGACGTGGTGGTTGCTCCCGATGGCACGGTGCTGACCGGAGAGCGCTCCGGCCGGTTCGTCATCCGCGACTCCGCAGGAGTCCAGCGTGAACTGAGCGCGGACCTCGGCGATCTCTACGCCGCCGGTGAGACCGGGCTCATGGGTATCGCACTGGCTACCGATTTCGAGTCCTCTCGAACCGTGTTCACCTGCCAGGGGCGCCAAGGCAGCGGCGAGAACAGCATTGCCGTCGTGTCGTGGACCGTCGATCCGGGGTGGACGGCCCTGACGAGAACCGGCACTCTCGTCGACGACATTCCCGTCGCCGACGGCGGGCGTCACGGTGGCTGCCGCATCCTGGCTCATCCCGACGGCACGCTGTACATCGGCACCGGGGACACTGCGAGCCCCGGTGTTCCTCAGGATCGGAACTCACTGGGCGGCAAGGTGTTACACGTCAACGCCGACGGCACCGCCGCAGCCGACGCACCGGATCGCATCTTCACTCTCGGTCATCGCAATGTGCAGGGACTGGCGATTCGTCCCGGAACCGATCAGATCTTCGAGGTCGAGCAGGGGACGAGCCGAGACGACGAGCTGAACCTGCTGGTGCCGGGTGGCAACTACGGTTATCGCCCCGATCGACGCCCGTCGGTCTACGACGAATCGGTACCCATGACCGACCCCGATCGGGTTCCCGGTGCCCTGCCTGCGGTGTGGAGTTCGGGTGATCCGACCATCGCCACCCCCGACGTCACGTTCACCGACGGTGAGCAGTGGGGCTCGTGGAACGGTGCCGCGGTGATCTCGAGCCAGCAGGGCGAGAAGCTCGTCTTCCTGGCATTGTCGGAGGACGGAACCGAGTACGTCGCCGAGGCGGAGGCACTGGACGGCACCTACGGCAGGCTGCGCTCGCTGACCCCCTTCGGAAGCGACGGCGGCTTCCTGCTCACCACCGACAACGGATCCGACGATCAGGTATTGCTCGTCACGCCCGAGGTCGGCTGACCCGAGGTTGCCGTCACTGTGGGTGAGCTGGGATCACGGTGGACTCGTTCTGCTGCCCGGCACCGAATTGCGTCGTGAGTCGGCAAGCATCCTCGCGAGTGTGTTTAAGATCATGTGATATCGGTCATATCGGACCGGTCGTCGATCGTCGTCAGGAGTGTGGATGAACAAGCTGGTGTCCAGTTCCGGAGTAATCGCCGCCAGCGTCTTCCTGACGCTCGCCGGTACCACTACCGCGACGGCGCAGGCCGATCCTCTCCCCGATCTGACGGTCACCACAGTGCTCGACGGACTCGCGAAGCCGTGGGATGCGGTGGTCGCGCCCGACGGAACGGTGCTGACGGGCGAGCGTTCCGGGCGGTTCGTGATCCGCGACGTCGACGGTGCCACCCGCGAGCTCGCCGCCGACCTCGATGACCTCTACGCGTCCGGTGAAACGGGCCTCATGGGCATCGCGCTGGCGACGGATTTCGCCGCGTCTCGAACCATCTACACATGCCAGGGCGTGCAGGGCTCCGGAGGCGGCACCGGTAGTGCGGGAACCGGCAGTGCCGGCGGTGGCAGCGACAACCACATCGCCGTCCTGTCGTGGACCGTCAACCCGGAGTGGACCGCTCTCACGCGCACCGGCACCCTCGTCGACGACATTCCTGTCGCCGACGGCGGGCGTCACGGTGGCTGCCGAATTCTCGCTCATCCCGACGGCACCCTGTACGTCGGGACCGGAGACACGGCGTCGCCGACGGTTCCGCAGGATCGGAACTCGTTGGGCGGCAAGGTTCTGCACATCGATGCCGACGGTTCGGCGGCTGCGGGATCACCGGATCGCATCTTCACCCTGGGACATCGAAACGTGCAGGGCTTGGCGATTCGTCCCGGCACCGATCAGATCTACGAGGTGGAGCAGGGGACGAGCCGAGACGACGAGCTGAACCTGCTGGTGCCCGGCGGCAACTACGGTTACCGCCCCGATCGACTCCCGGTGATCTACGACGAGTCGGTGCCGATGACCGATCCCACTCGTGTGCCCGGTGCGCTCGCAGCAGTATGGAGCTCGGGCAGTCCCGCCATCGCCACGCCCGGTCTGACCTTCGCGAACGGCGCGGGATGGGGCTCCTGGAACGGAGCCGCGGTGATATCGAGTCAGCAGGACGAGAAGCTCGTGTTTCTCAAGCTCTCCGAGGACGGGACGGAGTACGTCGACGAGGCCGACGCCCTGGTGGGTTCCTACGGTCGACTGCGCTCGCTCACCAGCTTCGGCGACGACGGGGCTTTCCTGCTGACCACCGACAACGGATCGAACGACAAGGTTCTGCTCGTCACCCCCGCTGCCGACTGATGTGCGGCCCCGAGGTCGTCGAGACCGTTCACCGCAGAATCGGCCGTAGGGCACTGTTCGGGTCGTTGGGGGCCGCCGCGTTGACCGTTGCGACGGCCGGAGCCGTGCGCGCCGAACCGGTTGTCGCGTCGGCCATTCCGGCGGGCCGACTGATCGACCTGACGCACACTCTGAGCCCGACGTTTCCGGTGTGGCCGGGCAGCGAACCGTTCTCGATGCGGCCGGTCGCCGCCTACGAGTTGGGAGGCTTCCTGGTGAACAAGCTCTCGTACTGGGAGCACACGGGCACGCACATCGATGCCCCGGCGCACCGTGTCCGTGGCGGCGCGACGGCCGATGTCCTGCCGCTGGAGGATCTGATCGCCCCGCTGGTCGTGGTGGACATCTCGGCCAGGGCCGCGTCGGATCCGGACGCCGTGGTGACAATCGAGGACATCGCGCAATGGGAGCGTGAGCACGGCCGAATTCCGGATCGCGCGTTGGTGGTGATGCACAGTCGCTGGCAGAACAGGCTCGCCGAGCCTGCTGCTCCAGGCTTCGGCGGCGAGGCGGCGCAGATGTTGGTGCAGGAGCGCAACATCGTCGGAATCGGGGTCGACACGCTCAGCCTCGACCGGATGAACGACCGCGAATACCCCGCTCACACAGCGGTTCTCGGGGCAGGCCGCTACGGAGTCGAAGCGCTCGCGAAACTGGAGGCGGTGCCCCCGGCAGGGGCGACGGTCGTCGTCGGCGCACCGAAGCACGCGGGCGCGACCGGCGGTCCCTGCCGGGTTTTCGCGGTAGTTCCCGGCTGAACCCAGCTACGCGTCAGTGCGCGTGGCTGGGGTTCGAGGCCGGCTCTTCCTCGCTACCCGCACCGGGCTCGCCGAGCATCGCGGCACCGACCAAAGCGTCGGGAATTCCGAAGCCGTCGACGAGCAGTTCGGCGTGCGGACGCAGGGTGCGGCACCGTTCGTTGATGGCGCGCGTGACGGCCTTGGATCGCTCGGTGGACAGGTAGCGGTGCTCGATGAACCAGGCCTTGTCCGCCTCGATCACCGACAGCGCGTACAGGTCGCAGACCTCGTCGAGCAGATCCTTGGTGGCGGGATCCTCACACGATTCGATACCGGCGATGAACGCCTCGAAGATGATGCGGTCGATATGCGCGCTCGCGGCATGGAGCACGTGATCCTGCACCGCGTTGAACGCCTCGAACGGGCTGGTCTCCTTGGACTTGGACTGCAGCCGGCGTGCGACGGTGGAGAGCAGGTACTCCTCGCGATCCTCGAACATCTTGACCTGGGTGCCGCGGTTGAACAGCGACCCCTCCTCCTCGTTGTCCTGACGTCGATCGAGGATGGTCTGCATGATCGCTTGGGCCGCAGTGCGTTTGACGACGCGGTCGCCCACCATGTCGGCGGCGAACTTGACCCATTCGACCGGGCTCATGGACTTGACGTCGTCCGCGTACGCGGTGAGCAGCTCCTTGGCGACCAGCTGCGTGAGCACGTGATTGTCGCCCTCGAACGTGGTGAACACATCGGTGTCGGCCTTGAGGGAGATCAATCGGTTCTCGGCGAGATAGCCTGCGCCGCCGCATGCTTCGCGGGCTTCCTGGATCGCGGCGGTCGCATGCCAGGTGTTCGCGGCCTTGAGGCCTGCCGCCCTGGACTCGAGTTCGCGCTGCTCCTCGGCGTCGGGGTTGTCCGCGGTCTGCAGCTCGTGCATCTTCGACACGAGCTCGTTCTGTGCGAACTGCAGGGCGTAGGACTTGGCGATGAGCGGGAACAATCGACGCTGATGCACCAGGTAGTCCATGATCAGGACCTCCTGATCGGAATCGGGTGCGGCGAACTGCCTGCGCTGCAACGCATATCGCGTCGCGATGTCGAGGGCGACGCGGGCGGCTGCGGCGGCACTGCCGCCGACCGTGACGCGGCCGCGGATCAACGTGCCGAGCATCGTGAAGAACCGTCGAGACTTGTTCTCGATGGGGGAGGAGTACGTACCGTCGTCGGACACGTCGGCGTATTTGTTGAGCAGGTTGTCGCGCGGGATGCGGACGTGATCGAACATGAGGCGGCCGTTGTCGACGCCGGGTAGACCACCCTTGTACTGGCAGTCCGAGGTGGTGACACCGGGCAGATCGTCACCGTTCTCGTCGCGGAGCGGAACGAAGAAGCAGTGCACGCCGTGACCCTCGGGCTCCTCGCCCGGGCCTGCGGTGATGAGCTGTGCGAACACGGCGGCGACGGTCGCGGTTTCGGCGGCACCGCCGATGTAGTCCTTGCGCGAGGACGGCGTCGGAGAATTGATGACGAACTCGTCCGTCTTCGGGTCGTACGTGGCCGTGGTCTCGAGCGACTGCACGTCGCTGCCGTGTCCGGTCTCGGTCATGGCGAAGCAGCCGAGCAGATCGAGGCTGATGATCTTGGGGACGTAGGCCTCGTGGTGGCGTTCGGTGCCGAGGTTCTCGATGGCACCGCCGAACAGACCCCATTGGACGCCGGCCTTGACCATCAGCGACAGGTCGCTCATCGCGAGCATCTCGATCATCGTCACCGCTGCGCCGACGTCGCCGGTGCCGCCGTGTTCCTTCTTGAAGCCGTTGTCGGCCGCACCGGCAGCGGCGAGCAACTTGAGCTGCTCCATTGCCTTCGTGCGGGCGATGACGGTGTTCGGCGTGTAGTGCGGACGGAACTCGTCGCGTGCAAGTTGCTGACGCGCCTGGTTCTTCACATCTCGCCAGCGGCCGTCCAGAGTGTTCCGAAGGTGATCCGTTGTGGTTGCCATACTCGACGGTAACCTTTAGCCGCCGCGCGTGAGGGCCGGAAAGTCAGACCGGCCAGACGAATTCTCTGAACACCGCTCTGCAGTTGCGCCAGAAGCCCGTTTTCGCGTACGGACCGTCGTGGAACAGCGACGCACAGTTGTCCTCCAGAGCCCTGTTCACCAGGGGGCTGAAGTCGGTGAATTCGCTGACCAGGAACTCCTTGAAGCCCGACGGCCAGGCGTGCTGGGCTGGTTCGTGTTGTGCCTCCACGACCGCGAGTGTAATGCAGCAGTAACATCGATGTTACAAATCACACCTATTTCAGGAGCGCGAACGCCTCCTGAGCAACGAGGAACGCGTAGCTGGACGGGATCAGATCGATCGCTCCGTCGGCCTGGAATTGTTCGGTGACGATCCAGTCCTGACCGGACGCATCGGTGGCCAGGAACGCGCCCGCCAGATCGCCGGGCGCGCTGCCACCCTTGAACCCCGAATACGGCCACAGCGCCGCGTCGAGCTGGATGCCCGGGGTGATCGCCAGGATGCGACGGTTCTCCTCGGCCGCATCACTCGTCGCCAGGTAACCCATCGCGGCACAGACGTCCTGCGCGTTGGCGAACCACTCGACCCCGTCGGCCGACGCCGGGTTGTCGAGGAAGTTCTCGAAGTCGATCTCGAGCGGCCTCGCGTCCGCCTGCTCGAGCAGTTCGGCCCGGGAGTCGGGGTCTGCGCCCGACCACTCGGCTCGCATGTTCGGATCGCCGAATCCGATGACGAAGAACTGCCGAGTGTCCATCATCGGTGTCATCACCGACGGATCGTGATGCCCCATGACCCCGAGCTGGCGTTCGACCCGCTCGCGGCCGAGGCGATCCATCAGCAGATCCGTCGCGGTGTTGTCGGACAACGAGATCATCTTCTCGGCCACGTCGCGGACCGACACCTTCGTGCCGTCGGGCAGATTCTGCAGTTCGCCGGACGGCGCGCTCTTGGTCTCGTCACGAATGGTGAGCTGTTCGTCCCACCGGACGGTGCCTGCCTCGATCTCGTCGGTGAGTGCGCCGAGGACGTACAGCTTGAACACCGACCCGAGTGGAAGCACCGAGTCCGCGTTGGTGGAGTAGATCGACTCGCAGTCACCGCCGTTGAGCCGTGACGCGCTGTAGGAGTAGTTCGGAGCCACCTTCGACAGTGCCGCGTCCAGATCGTCGAACGACGAGACCGTGGGAGTGTCCGGCCGGGCCAGGAAGCCGTCGAGCTTGCCGTCGGCATCGATCGACGTCGTGATCGTGGCCGGGATGCCCGCGGTGGTGAAGTGCAGAATGCCGGAGTTCGGACCGGCCTCGAAGCTCGTCGCCACGTTCGGCGCGCCGCCGCGCAACTGTTCGAGTGGGGTGGCGAGCCCGCCCAGCGGTGCGACGGCCTCGGCCAGCTCGGGGCCGGTGACTGCCTCGACCTCGGCAGGGTCGGGTGCGTTCTCGGCGTTGATCCACCGCAGGATGCGTTCGTTGAGTGCGCCCACGGGAGTGGAGGTGTCGACGGCGAAGTCAGGAGCGGTCGTGGTGGGTACGGGCGCTGCGGACGTGCCCCCGCAGGCGGTCAGCGTCAGAGTTGCGGCCACGACCACCCCTACGAGTCTCGTCACGGTGCGCGTCGTCATGCTGCGATGCTAGTGGATTCGGACATTTCGCCACCCGTCCAGTCTCGGTACGGCCGGTCGGGTGCTGTGGCAGTGTGCTCTGGCGTGCTGACTTCCGAAGACGTCCGTCGAATCGACTCCGATCATCTCTGGCACCCCTACAGTCGGTTTCCGGCGGGTGCGACGCCGCTGGTGGTCGACAGTGCGTCGGGAGTGCGGCTGACGTTGGCCGACGGCAGGCAACTCATCGACGGGATGAGCTCGTGGTGGGCGGCGGTGCACGGCTACCGGCATCCGGTGCTCGACGCCGCCGCGCACGATCAGCTGGGCCGGATGAGCCACGTCATGTTCGGCGGACTGACACACGCTCCGGCGGCCCGGTTGGCCGAGTTGTTGGTCGACATCACCCCCGCGGGGCTCGACAAGGTGTTCCTCGCCGATTCCGGATCGGTCTCGGTGGAGGTCGCGGTGAAGATGGCGTTGCAGTACTGGCGCGGACGCGGCGAGAACGGTCGCACTCGTCTGCTGACCTGGCGCGGCGGGTACCACGGAGACACGTTCGCTCCGATGAGCGTGTGCGATCCGGACGGCGGGATGCACACGCTGTGGACCGATGTGCTCGCGAAGCAGGTGTTCGCTGCGGCTCCGCCCACGGAGTTCGACGCCGGCTACGTCGCCGAATTCGAGCGGGTACTCCGCGAGCACGCGAGCGAACTGGCGGCGATCATCGTCGAGCCGATCGTCCAGGGGGCGGGCGGGATGCGGTTCCACGACGCGCGCTATCTCGCGGAACTGCGCCGCCTGGCCGACGAATACGGCGTGCTGCTGATCTTCGACGAGATCGCAACCGGGTTCGGTCGGACCGGAGAGTTGTTCGCCGCCGACCACGCCGGAGTCGCGCCCGACATCATGTGCATCGGCAAGGCGTTGACCGGCGGATATCTGACCTTGGCGGCGACGCTGTGCACCACCGAGGTGGCCGAGACGGTCTCGGGCGGTGAGGCCGGGGGCCTGATGCACGGACCGACGTTCATGGGTAATCCGCTGGCGTGCGCGATCGCGGTGGCGTCGGTGGAATTGCTGCTCTCGCGCGACTGGCGCGCCGAGGTCGCAGCTCTGGCATCGGGGCTGGCCGACGGCCTCGCACCGGCCCGGTCTCTGCCGGGAGTCGCCGACGTTCGCGTTCTCGGCGGCATCGGCGTGGTCGAGATGCGCAGTCCGGTGGACATGGCACGGGCCACGGCAGCCGCCGTCGACGCAGGGGTGTGGCTGCGGCCGTTCGGCCGTCTGGTGTACGCGATGCCGCCGTTCATCTGCACCGGCGCGGAGGTGGCTGCCATCGCAGAAGCGCTGGTGGCGGTGGCGCGCGACGATACTTGAACAGCGTTCAAGTATGGTGCTGCCATGACCGCTCTGGATTGGCTCGACGCCACCGCGCACGCCCGACGTGAAGCCGGCCTCGAGCGCATCGTGATCCCCCGCACGGCCGAGGACACGATCCTCGATCTGGCGTCGAACGATTACCTCGGCCTGTCCAGGCACCCGGCCGTGATCGACGGAGCCTGCGCTGCTGCGCGCCGATGGGGTGCCGGATCCACGGGATCGCGGCTGGTCACCGGTACCACGACGGCACACGAGCGCCTCGAGGACGATCTCGCCGAGTTCGTCGGAGCCGAGGCCGGACTGGTGTTCTCGTCCGGCTACACCGCCAACCTCGGGATCGTGACGGCACTGGCGGGCCGAGACGCGCTGGTGATCTCCGACGCTGCGTCGCACGCCTCGCTCATCGACGCCTGTCGCCTGTCTCGGGCGCGAGTGGCCGTCGCTCGGCACTGCGACACCGACCACGTGGACGAGCTGTTGCGCGAGCGTCCCGAACAGCGGGCCCTCGTGGTGACCGACTCGGTCTTCAGCGCCGACGGCGATCTCGCGCCACTGGCCGAGCTGTACGCGGTGTGTCGGAGACGGAACGCGGTGCTCGTCGTCGACGAGGCACACGGATTGGGCGTACGCGGGGACGGTGGACGGGGAGCCGTCCACGAAGCAGGCCTCGCCGGGGCACCCGACCTGGTGATCACCGCAACGTTGTCCAAGGCACTCGGGTCGCAGGGTGGAGTGGTTCTCGGGCCGGCCGCGGTTCGCACTCAGGTGCTGCACGGTGCGCGCACGTTCGTGTTCGACACCGGCCTCGCGCCTGCATCCGTCGGCGCGGCATCGGCCGCGCTGACAGTGCTGCGAGACGAACCCGATCGTGTGGCTGCAATCGGTGCTCGGGCAACACAACTGGCCACTGCAGCAGGAGTGGAACCGACCGCATCGGCAGTGGTTCCGGTGGTCCTGGGCGACGCGCAGCGTGCGGTGCGCGCGGCGGGGGACTGCCTCGAGCTCGGCGTCCGCGTCGGATGCTTCCGGCCACCGTCGGTTCCCCCGAACGCATCTCGGCTGCGATTGACAGCGCGCGCCGATCTCACCGACTCCGATGTCGACCGTGCCGCGTCGGTCCTCGCGGCGGTGTTGAATGCGGCGGTTCTGCGGTGACGGTTCTGCTCGTGACCGGAACGTCGACCGGCGTCGGCAAGACCGTGATCACCGCAGCACTCGCGGCGGCAGCACGGGCAGGCGGACGGACCGTCGCGGTGTGCAAGCCGGCGCAGACCGGCGTCGGAGGTGACTACTCCGATGAGGCCGATATCGATGTGGTGCAACGCCTTTCGGGCGTTCGAGGAGTGGAGCTGGCGCGGTACCCCGAGCCGCTGGCTCCGGATGTCGCTGCCCGCCGATCGGGTCGGCCGATGCTCGAACTCGACGCTGTGGTCGACACTGTGCGCGCGCTCGACGCGGCCCACGACCTCGTGCTGGTCGAAGGCGCGGGCGGAGTGGCGGTGCGCCTGGGTGTCGAAGGGTTCACCGTGCTCGACATCGCCGGTGCCGTCGGCGCATCGATGCTGGTCGTGGCAGGGGCGGAGCTGGGAACGCTCAATCACAGCGCGCTGACCGTCGCAGCTGTGCGTGCAGCGGGCGTGACGTGTGCCGGCCTGGTCATCGGGTCGTGGCCGACCGAACCGAGTTTGGCGGCGCGGGTCAACCTGGAGGAGTTGCCACTCGTGACGGGCGTCGAGTTGATCGCATCGGTGCCCGGCGGTGCAGGCGCGTTGGACGAGAAGGAATTCGGTGCGCTCGCCCGCACGATCTTCGGCGAGTTTACTGATTCGTTACTCGGGTAACCGACGAGGAACGTCTGCCGCTTCGGCATTCGAAACAGATCGGGAGTTCCAATTATGAGTACCGCAGTGTGGATCATCGTTGCAGTAGTCGCCGTAGTGTTGATTGTTGCCGTCGCCTTGATCGTGGCGCGCAAAGGCAAGGAACGAAAGAGGCTGGAAGCGAACGACATTCGCGAGAAGGCAGCCGATCAAGCGGCCATCGTAGAGGAGCGTGAGCTGCTGGCTCGCGAAAGTGAGGCCAAGGCGCGTCGTGCGCAGGCCGAGGCCGACGTCAAAGCCGCCGAGGCGGAGAAGCTTGCGCAGCAGGCACAGTCTCATCAGGGTGTTGCCGCGTCGTCCCGCGACGAGGTCGACTCGCAGTTCGAGCGCGCGAATCGGATCGACCCGGACGTCAAGAACGGCCGGAACATGTCGAACGACCGCAACGTGCGAGATGACCGGCACGTCGCAGATGACCGGGACATCGTCGGCGACCGCAATGTGACAGGCGATCGGAACGTCGTGGGCGACCGCAATGCAACAGATGGCCGGGACATCGCCGGCGACCGCAATGTGACGGACGACCGCCACGTCACAGGCCACCGGAACGTCGTGGGCGATCCGGACGTGCCCCCGACAGCACCCCGGCACGAGCGGAACTAGTCGGTCGAATTGTGCGGTAGCTCGAGCTCGACGACCGCGTGTTCGCCGATATTCGGCCGCTCGTTGGTGATCTTGGCCTTGGCGTAGGCCATCAGGTTGGAGACCTTCGATCCGGGGGTCGACCAGTACTCCGCACCTTCGGCAGCCACGTGTATCAGTGCCACCTCACGAGAATCGGGGTTCTTCTCGAACCACGTGGCCGCCCGGGTGTTCCACAGTTCCTCGGCCTTCGTCCGGTTCTCGACGACGGCCGCGGTGCCGGACAGGGACACCCAGCCTTCGCCGGACTGAAACGAGACGTTGACCGTCGGATTCGCCGCGATGTCGGCCACCTTGCGGGAGTCGTGTGCGGCGAAGAACCACAGGTCGCCGTCGAACTCGGCTTCCTGCAGCGCCATCGGACGAGAGATGAGGTGGCCGTCTCGGCCGACGGTGGTGAACATGCAGAGTCCGGCTTCGGACATCAGTTCGGCGACTGTGGTGACGCCATCGGTGTTTGTCATCGAAAGTAAATACCCGAGGCGGGGGCGTTCAATCGCCGAAACCAGGTCCCCTCCCTGTTTCGTCGATTATTACGCCCTGTAGTTGGTGATTTCGCCGAACCTGGGACACTGGAAGACGTGACTGTTTCCCCCGGCGACGACGCCCCCGTATCGGCCCAGCTGTTCGCCCGCGCAAGTGCTGTGATCCCCGGCGGCGTCAACTCGCCGGTACGCGCATTCGCGTCGGTCGGCGGAACGCCTCGCTTCATCACGCAGGCCAGCGGATACACCATGACCGACGCCGACGGAAAGTCGTACGTCGACCTCATCTCGTCCTGGGGTCCGATGATCCATGGGCACGCCCATCCGGCCATCGTCGAGGCCGTCCAGAAAGCAGCGGCAACGGGTCTGTCGTTCGGTGCACCCACCGAGCGAGAAATCGAGCTCGCCGAGGAAATCGTGCGCCGCGTCGGCCCCGTCGACCAGGTTCGTCTTGTGAATTCGGGCACAGAGGCCACCATGAGCGCAGTGCGCCTGGCCCGCGGCTTCACCGGCCGCACCAAGATCCTCAAGTTCTCCGGCTGCTACCACGGCCACGTCGACGCCCTACTGGCCGACGCAGGCTCGGGACTGGCCACCTTCGGGCTGCCGACCTCGCCCGGCGTCACCGGCGCACAGGCGTCGGACACCATCGTCGTTCCCTACAACGACCTCGCCGCCGTCTCCGCAGCCTTCGAGGCCAATCCCGGCCAGATCGCGTGCATCATCACCGAAGCAGCCGCAGGCAACATGGGAGCGATTGCGCCGGTCGCCGGCTTCAACGAGGGGCTGCGCCGCCTCGCGACCGAGCAGGGCGCGCTGCTGATCATGGACGAGGTGATGACCGGATTCCGCGTCAGCGCAGCCGGTTGGTACGGCATCGACGGTGTCGCGGGCGACCTCTACACCTTCGGCAAGGTGATGTCCGGCGGTCTGCCTGCCGCCGCATTCGGCGGTCGAGCGGACGTGATGGCCTACCTGGCGCCGGCCGGGCCGGTGTACCAGGCAGGCACGCTCAGCGGTAACCCCGTCGCCGTCGCCGCCGGATTGACAAGCCTGCAACTGGCCGACGCAGCCGTCTACGAGAAGCTGCAGACCAACTCGCAGCGACTCGGAACACTGCTCGGCGACGCCCTCACGGCCGAAGGCGTCACCCATCAGGTGCAGTTCGCGGGCACTATGGTGAGTGTGTTCTTCTCCGATGGTCCCGTCACCGATTACGCGCAGGCCAAGGCCGCGCAGACGTGGCGATACCCGGCGTTCTTCCACGCTTTCCTCTCGCGCGGCGTGTACCCGCCGCCGAGCGCATTCGAGGCCTGGTTCGTCTCCGCTGCCCTCGACGACCGAGCCTTCGAGATCATCGCCGACGCAGCCCCCGCCGCCGCGAAAGCAGCGGCCGCCGCCACGGCTCCGCTGTGACGTCTACACAGAACTGATTTCCCCACCCGACCAACGAGAAACAGGACCCCGACGTGACCGAGGCCCCCGCAGCACATCCGCACTCGACGACGCGCACCATCGTGCACGTCCTCCGACACGGCGAGGTGCACAACCCCAAGGGCATCCTGTACGGGCGGTTGCCGGGCTTCAAGCTGTCGGTGACCGGCCAGGCTCAGGCCAAGTCGGTGGCGAACGCGCTCGCCGGCCACGACATCACCCACGTCGTGGCATCGCCGCTCCTGCGCGCGCAGGAGACCGCCGGACCCATCGCCGCGGCTCACGGCCTGACGATCGCCGAGGACGAGAACCTCATCGAGGCAGGCAACGAATTCGAGGGGCTGCGCGTGGCCGTCGGCGACGGAGCACTGCGCCGACCACGGCACTGGTGGAAGCTACGCGACCCGTTCACCCCGTCCTGGGGCGAGCCGTACCTGCAGATCGCACACCGCATGCTCGCCGCCGTCAACGCGGCCCGCGTCGAAGCCGTCGGGCACGAGGCCGTCTGCGTCAGCCACCAGCTGCCGGTGTGGACACTGCGCCGATTCCTGCAGGGTGACCGGCTCTGGCACGACCCGCGCAATCGTCAGTGCGGGCTCGCGTCACTGACCTCGTTGGTCTACGAGGGGGACCAGCTCGTCGACCTCGTCTACTCCGAGCCCGCGGGAGCATCCGATCCGAGGATCTCCGGTGCGTAGATTTTTCCTCGCCGTCTGTGCAGCGTCTGCGATCGCTCTTGTCGCAGGCTGCTCGACCGGCACCGACGCAGTGGCGCAGGGTGGCACCTTCCAGTTCGTCTCACCCGGCGGCAAGACCGACATCTTCTACGAGCCCGACGAGCGCGGCACCATCGGCGAACTGTCCGGGCCGGATCTGATGACCGAGGGCAAGACGACCTCGTTGTCCGACTACGACGGTGACGTCGTCGTCCTCAACGTCTGGGGCCAGTGGTGCGGTCCGTGCCGCGGTGAGGCCGACGACCTCGAAGATGTCTACGAGGCCACCAAGTCCCTGGGCGTCGAATTCCTCGGCATCAACGTGCGCGACGAGTCGCAGACCGCCGCGCAGGACTTCGTCGTCAGCAACAACGTGAGCTACTCGTCGATCTACGACCCGCCGATGCGCACCCTGAACGCGCTCGGCGGCGTCCCGACCTCGGTCATCCCGACCACCGTTGTACTCGACCGGCAGCATCGCGTCGCGGCAGTGTTCCTGCGTGAGCTGCTCGCCGAGGACCTGCAACCCGTCGTCGAGCGCGTGGCAGCCGAGGAGCCAGTGCAGCCGTGACCGAGACGATGTATCTCGCCGGGATAGGCGCGAGTTTCCAGGAAGCCGCGGCCTCCGGGCCGCTGATCCTGGCCCTCGGTGCCTGCGTCCTGGCCGGGCTCGTCTCCTTCGCATCACCGTGCGTCGTTCCACTGGTGCCGGGTTACCTGTCTTACCTCGCCGGAGTCGTCGGAGCCGACGCCCCGGCCGTCAGCGCCGACGAGGCAGCGGTGAAGACGAAAGTGCGCAGCGGCCGGTTGCGCGTGGCCGGAGCGGCAGGACTGTTCGTACTCGGATTCACCGTCGTGTTCGTCCTCGCCACCGCGTCGGTGTTCGGAGCGATCTCCGTCCTGGCGATCAACCGCGAACTGCTCATGCGGATCGGTGGCGTCGTCACCATCGCCATGGGTCTGGTGTTCGTCGGACTGATCCCGGCCCTGCAGCGCGACGTGCGCTTCGAGCCGAAGCAGATCGGCTCGTTGGCCGGAGCGCCGCTGCTCGGCGGCGTGTTCGCACTCGGATGGACTCCGTGCCTGGGGCCGACGCTCGCGGGCGTCATCTCACTCGCCGCAGGGACCGACGGCACGACGGCAGCGCGAGGTGTCGTCCTCATCGTGGCCTACTGCCTCGGCCTCGGCTTACCGTTCGTGATCCTCGCGTTCGGTTCGGTCAGCGCGCTGCGAGGCGTCGGCTGGCTACGTACACACGCACGACAGATACAGGTGTTCGGCGGAATCATGTTGATAGCGGTAGGAATTGCACTGGTCACCGGTGCCTGGGATCAATTCGTCGGCTGGGTGCGCGACGCCTTCGTCTCCGATGTGGTGTTGCCGATATGACCGCCGACACCGAAGAGCGCACCGAAGCGTCGCCGCCCCACAAGCAATCGATGCTGGGCAGGGGAGTGGCCCTGGTCCGCAACACCTGGCGTGGCCTGACCAGCATGCGCACCGCGCTGGTGCTGCTGTTCCTGCTGGCCTTCGCCGCGGTGCCCGGTGCCCTGGTGCCGCAGCGCAGCCTCAACGCGGGCAAGGTCGACGAATACATCGCCAACCGCCCGACCCTCGGCCCGATCATGGACAAGCTGGAACTGTTCGACGTCTTCGGTAGCTTCTGGTTCACCGCGATCTACGCGCTGTTGTTCATCTCGCTGATCGGCTGCATCCTGCCGCGCTGCATCGAGCACGCGAAGCAACTGCGCACCAAGCCCGTTCGCGCGCCCCGCAACCTCTCGCGCCTGCCGCACCACACCCGCTACGACGTCGACGGAACGCCGGAGGAGATCGCCGCACAGGTGCGCACTCAGTTGCGCGGCTGGCGCGTCGCCCAGCGAACCGAAGACGGCGGAGCAGTGACGCTGTCGGCGGAGAAGGGCTATGTCCGTGAACTCGGCAACCTCGTCTTCCACCTCTCGCTCGTCGGACTGCTCGCCGCCATCGCCATGGGCAAGCTGCTCGGCTACGAGGGCAACCGCATCGTCATCGCCGACGACGGCCCAGGCTTCTGCACCTCGACCCCGGCGAACTACGACTCGTTCCGCGCAGGCAACCTCGTCGACGGCACCGACCTCGAACCACTGTGCGTGCGCGTCAAGGACTTCACGGCCGACTACCTCGACAACGGCCAGGCCGAGATGTTCACCTCCAACATCGAGTACCAGGCAGGTCAGGACCTGACCGACAACGTCTGGCGCGACGACCAACTTCAGGTCAACCACCCACTGCGTGTAGCAGGGGACCGCGTCTACCTGCAGGGCCACGGCTACGCACCGACCTTCACCGTGACGTTCCCCAACGGCGAAACCCGCACCGACACCATCCAATGGCAGCCGACGGACGCCACGACGTTCCTCTCCAGCGGAGTGCTGCGCGTCGACCCGCCCGGCGGCCTCTACACCGACCCCCTGGACCGCCGGAAGAACCAGATCGCCATCGAAGGGCTGTTCGCGCCGACGGCGTCGTTCCACGGCAGTCTGCTGTCGTCGAGCTTCCCCGCCATGAACGACCCAGCCGTCGCCATCGACATCTACAAGGGTGACACCGGACTCGACACCGGACTGCCGCAGTCCATCTTCTCGCTCGACCAGGAAATGATCGCCCAGGGACGCCTCGTCAAACAGGACCGCGTCAACCTGATGCCGGGAGAATCCGCGACGCTGAGCGACGGCACCGTCGTCACGTTCGACGGAGCGAAGGAATTCGTCAACCTTCAGGTCTCGCACGACCCCGCGCAGACCTGGGTGCTCGTCTTCGCACTCACGATGATGGGCGGACTGCTCGTCTCACTGGTGATCAAGCGTCGCAGAATCTGGGTCCGACTCACGGCCGACGCCCAGGCACGACGTACTGTAGTAGACCTCGGCGGACTTGCACGCACCGATCAGGCGGGGTGGGGCGAAGAGTTCGACCGCCTGTGCACCCGCCTGCTCGGCGACACCTCGAAACAGGAGAACTGACCGATGCCGATCAACGAGACCCTCTCGCAGTACAGCGACTGGTCCTTCGAATCAGCGTTCACCATCTACGTGCTCGCATTCGTCCTGCTCATCGCCCAGTACGCCTCCGCCAAGGCGACGGCCGTCCAGGCCAAGGAACTCGTCGGCGCCGGTGCCCCCGTTGCCGACAGCCGACCGGGACGCGTCGTGGAAACGCCGAAGCGACCGCTCTCCGATCGACTCGCAGGCATGGGCTTCGCACTGCTCGCCCCGGCCCTCGCACTGCACATCGCCTCGGTGGTGCTCCGCGGCTTCGCCACCCACCGCTTCCCGCTCGGCAACATGTACGAGTTCGTCACCATGGCCACCGCAGCCGCGGCCCTCACCTCGGTGGTCGCGCTGCGCAAGAAGACGATGCGCCCGATGCTCGTATTCGTCCTCGCACCGATCATCGTGCTGATGTTCTTCGCCGCCACCAAGCTCTATGCCGACGCCGCTCCGGTCGTCCCCGCGCTGCGCTCCTACTGGCTGCCCATCCACGTCACCATCGTCAGCGTCGGCAGCGGCATTCTGCTGGTCTCCGGCGTCGCCTCCCTGCTGTTCCTGCTGCGCATCAAGCAGCCCCTCGGTGAGGAAAGCCTGGGATTCTGGGGCAAGTTCGCCTCCAAGCTGCCCGACGCCCAAGCCCTCGACCGACTCGCCTACAAGACGACCATCGTCGCCTTCCCGCTCTTCGGAGCCGGCGTCATCCTCGGCGCAATCTGGGCCGAAGCCGCATGGGGACGTTTCTGGGGCTGGGATCCCAAAGAGACGATGTCGTTCATCACCTGGATCATCTACGCCGCCTACCTGCACGCCCGCGCCACCTCCGGATGGCGCAACACCCGCGCCGCCTGGATCAACATCGCAGGATTCACCGCCATGCTCTTCAACCTCTTCATCATCAACATGGTGGTCTCGGGACTGCACAGCTACGCGGGACTGAACTGACCTTCTCCTCGTTCACAGGCTCCACTCCTGAATCTTCGGGTCGTTCCGCAGGCTCCACTCTGGCCTGCCAGCTGGTAGCGTCCGATCCGGCTCGATGGGGGACACATCCGAGCACGGATCTTCGATGTGGGACGCGAACTGGGGGGAATCGGTCATGGCCGATCGGCACGAGAACAACTGGCAACCCGTCCGGCCACTGGACGACGACGCCCCCGAAGAACACGTGCCCCTGCCGGCGACACCTCCCGTTCGATCCGATCTGGCGGCCGGCGCAACCGCCGCCGTAGCCGAGCCGGAGGCCAAGGCCGCGGCGCAGCGAGAGCCATTTCGATCGACCCCCATCACCATGCCGCCCGAAAGCATCGACAACCCGCCCGTATCGCAGCCCGAGCCCGCGCCGACACCGCCGCCGGTTCCTGCACCGAGGGCCGCCGAATCCGCTGCCCAACCGAAGGACGGGTCTGCACCGGCGAAGGATGCCGCGGTCGCCGCGACCCCGGCCGAGGTGGACAAGACCGCAACGGCAACACCGTCGACGCCCGTGGCACCGCCGAAGACCCCCGTGAAACCAATTCCTGCACCCTCACCGCCCGAAGCCGGGCAGATCCCGAGCCCGCCCGTCGTATCGGGACCGCCCCCGCCCCAGGTCCCGGTGTCTCAGAACCCGGTGTCTCAGAACCATTGGGCTCCACAGAATTTCGGTGGGTCGCAGAATTTCGGTGGGTCGCAGATTTCGGGTGGGGCGCAGAATTTGGGTGGGGCGCAGAACAATTGGGTACCGCAGAACCCGCATGGGCAGTTCGCGCCGGAGGGGCAATGGAATCCCCAGAATCAGTGGAACGCCCAGAATCAGTGGAACGCCCAGAATCAGTGGGGGCCTCAGCCCGGTCAGTGGCCGCAACCGCAGAATCAGCATCAGACACATCCGAGCCAGCCTCAGCCGCTTGGGCGTGGCCCGGGCGACGCGTTGATGGTCGCGCCAGGAGCGATGCCGGCCGTTGACCCGAGTCGGACGGGTGAGCACCTGGTCCCGCAGCAGGTGTCCTCGCTCGATCTCGGCAGTTCGTTGCTCGTCCGATCAGGGAATGCGCCGCCGGTGTCGGGGTGGCGTCGGGCGCTGTATTCGATGTCCCGCGGTCGTCTGGATGTGGGTAACAGTGCCACCCAGCAGCGACGGCTGGCTTTGACCGCGCAGGTGGATCGGCCCCTTGCCGGGTGTTATCGCGTCGCGGTGCTGTCGCTGAAGGGGGGTGTCGGTAAGACCACGACGACGGCCACACTCGGCTCGACGTTCGCCGAGATTCGAGGTGATCGGGTGATCGCTATCGATGCCAACCCCGATCGTGGAACGCTGGGGCAGAAGGTACCGCCCGAGACGACCGCCACCGTTCGTAACCTGTTGCGCGACATACAGTCTCTGGACCGCTACAGCGACGTCCGGGCCTACACGTCGCAGAATGTGCATCGGCTGGAAGTACTGGCATCCGATTCGGATCCGGCGGCTTCGGAGGCGTTCAGCGGTGAGGATTACGATCGCGCCGCGTCGCTGTTGGAGAAGTTCTACAGCATCGTCATCACGGACTGCGGCACCGGTCTGATGCACTCTGCCATGGAGAGCATTCTCCAGGGAACCGACACTCTGGTGGTGGTCAGCTCGGCCTCGGTGGACGGCGTACGGAGTGCATCGGCAACGTTGGATTGGCTGGATGCGCACGGCTACCGCGAACTGGTCGCCAAATCGGTTGCGGTGGTCAACGGGGTTCGGCCGAGAGCCGGAAAAGTGGATCTGCACAAAGTTGTCGAACACTTTGAGCAGCGGTGCGCTCGAGTGCGGACGATCCCATTCGACCCGCATCTCGAGGAGGGGGCGGAAATCGAACTCGATCGTCTTCGTGGTCGCACACGAAAGGCACTGTTGGAAGTCGCGGCGGCGGTAGCGGCAGGATTCCCCGACGCGCCCACCGCTTCCCACCGCAACTGAGAACTACCGGACCTTACTCACTGGGTTCGGTACCGGCCTCGGTCCCGTCTTTCCCTCCGCGGCGAGCTTCACGGTTGATTCGCCACAGAAAATCGGGATCGTCATCGGGTCCGACAGTGCGGGTCGGTGGAGCCTGGGTGCTGGGTCCGAATGCCTTCCAGAACAGCACGATCACTGCCACCAAGCCGATCAACGCCAATAGATAGATCACGACGCACCTCCTACTACGAGGGTAGCCGTGATGCAACGGCCCCCGCACCCGTCGAGCGTCGAAGATTCCTGAGAATGTTCGATGAGTTCGTCAGGGTGCGGCTACCGCGGGCGGTGTGCTCTCCGTGTCTTGCGAATCAGTGGTGTGCGCCGGCTTCCGTAGTCAGAGAGGTCAGCAGTTGCATGACCTCGGTCTCACGGAATCGACGGTGCCCGCCCGGAGTGCGGAGCGATCCGAGGCGGCCGGCGTGTGCCCAGCGTGTCACCGTCTTGGGATCGACGTGAAAAAGCGCGGCTACCTGACCCGGCGTGAGAAGTGAGTCCTGAGCCTTGTGGAATGTGGGTGCGCTCATCTGTCGTGTCCTCCTACGATTCGGTTCGGCGCATATGCGTCGAACCGGAGATATCGGTCTGCTGCGTTCGATCCCCATGGTTGCACTCGAACCCCTAGGTACTCGACTGATACAAGGTTGGTAAAGGGGAGGTAATGGACAAATCGGTCATGCCGGGGGTGGGTCGGAGTGCCGGCCGAGCCCGGTAGATTGGGACCCGTGAGTGACGCGACGAATGCCGACAGCAACGATCCGACCAGCGAAAATGTCGCGCCAGGTAGGTCGGCGAAGAAGTCTCTCGCCGTCAACCTCGGTGTCTACACCTTCGCGCGACTGGCGCTCGTCATCGTGATCGCCGCCGTCATCGTCGGCGTCGGTTTACTCTTCGGCGTCGAAGTTCCGGTACTCGTGGCCGCGATTTTCTCGGTGCTGATCTCGCTGCCACTGTCGCTGCTCTTGTTCAAGAACATGCGCATCCGCGTGAACGAATCCATCGCAGCCGTCGACGAGGACAGGCGCGCCGCCCGCGCGGACCTGCAGTCGAAGCTGCGCGGTGAAGACGGCAAGAAATGACCAGGTCGGTCGATCACTCCGGATCACGGGCATGGGTCGACAACGCGGTCCGGTTGATCGAGGCCGATTCCCAGCGCAGCGCCGACACGCACCTGCTGCGATACCCCCTCCCCGCAGCCTGGGGAATCTCGCTGTACCTCAAGGACGAGTCGACGCACATCACCGGCAGCCTGAAGCATCGGCTGGCTCGGTCGCTCTTTCTGTACGCAATCTGCAACGGCTGGGTCACCGAACGCACCACGGTGATCGAGGCATCGTCGGGCTCCACTGCCGTCAGTGAAGCGTATTTCGCCGGACTGCTCGGACTGAAGTTCGTCGCCGTGATGCCACGGAGCACCAGCCCGGCCAAGGTCGCACTCATCGAGTCCCATGGCGGAAGGTGTCACTTCGTCGATCGGCCCGGCGAGATGTACACCGAGGCGCATCGACTCGCGGCCGAGCCCGACAGCCATTACATGGACCAGTTCACGCACGCCGAACGGGCCACCGACTGGCGCGGAAACAACAACATCGCGGAGTCCATCTTCGACCAACTTCGGCTCGAGGAATGCCCCATTCCCGACTGGGTGGTCGTCGGTGCGGGGACCGGAGGAACCAGCGCCACCATCGGCCGCTACATCCGATATCGCAGGCATGCAACGCAGTTGGCAGTGGTGGACCCCGAGAATTCGGCGTTCATCGGCGGCTACGAGTCCGGGGACGCGGGCTACGAGACAGGACTGTCCTCCCGGATCGAGGGCATCGGCCGACCGCGCGTGGAACCCTCGTTCGTCGGCCAGGTGATCGATCGCATGATCGCAGTGCCCGACGCCGCCTCCGTGGCCGCCGCACGATTCACCTCGGACGCACTCGGCAAACGAGTGGGCGGATCGACGGGCACCAACATCTGGGGTGCCTTCGGATTGATCGCGGAGATGATCGCCGCAGGCCGCAGTGGCAGTGTGGTGACGCTGCTGTGCGACGGCGGAGATCGGTATTCGCAGACCTACTTCGACGACACCTGGGTCTCGAACCAGGGGATGGATCTCGACGAACCGACCGCAGCCCTCGAACAGTTCATTCGTACCGGGGTGCTCTGAGGCGAGCTACTTGCTCACCGCCATCGATGCCGCCGCAGTTGCAGCGGACACCGCCCCGACCGCCGGCCAGGCACCGATCTTCTTGGCCAGCGGGTGCGAAGCACCGAACGCAACGAGGTAGGTCCCGAGCAGCACACCGGCGCGGGTCGAACCGGAAGACTTCTGCCACCGAGTCGTACAGGCCACGCCGACGGCTGCCAGAACCGCTCCGCCGAGCTGACGATTCTGCGACTTCCGGGCAACGGCGAAGCCGCCGAGCAGACCTCCGGCAGCGAGTGCGGACGTGGCAAGTGAGCGACGAGAGTCGGTGGTGAGCATGGTCATCACCATAGCCGCGCCTGCACCCGCAGGCTCCTCGCCAAGTGGTCTCGTTGCTCGATCACCAAGCGCCGCAGGGCCGCCGGTGCCCATTCGTGCTCGGCGATCCAGCTGTCCGCGGCCTCCGTCGACGACTGCTGCGGGAACAGGCGGACGACGATTCGCCTGGCGATCTCGATGCTGCGCGAGGTCCACAACGAGGAGATGGACTCGAAGTACCGGTTGTCGTAAGGCTGGGTCAGGTCCGGTCGGTGCCCCGCTCCGAAGCCGGTGATGAAGGCGTCGAGAACATCGTTGGACGCATCGTCGCGCTCGGTGATCGCAGTCCACGCCCTCGCTTTGACCTCGGCATCGGGTATCGCCGTCGCCGCTGCGGTGTGCGCGGTACGTCCCGACGAGGTGTCGTCGGAGGCCAGCTCTGCGTCGAGCTCGGCCGAGGTCGCGTTCCCTGTTGCGGCCAGGGCCAACCAGAACGACCAGCGCTGGTCGGGATCGAGACGTAGGCCCGACACCGTAGCCGTGCCGTCGAGAAGTGCGCGCAAGTCGGCTGCGCGGGAGCCGTCGAGTTGGGCTGCGGCCGCAGTGGCTCGCGCCCACACCAACTGGGTATCGCTCCCAGGCTCGCTCGCGTGCAGTTGCGTCCACGACGCCTCGAGCCACTGCCGGATCGGTTCGGCCCGTCGGTCCTTCGGGAGGTAGTGCTTGAGGGTGTACGCCACGTTCGCCGTGACCGCTGACAGCAGGCCGATCTTGGGTTCGTTCGGTGCGAATTGGGTTGCAATGTCGATGTATTCGAGTGCAGACAGCTCGGCGTCACGGGTGGAGTTCCACAGCGCCGACCACACCAGGCCTCGGGCGAGAGGATCGACGATGCGATCGAGGTGGTTCCGCACGGTGGTAGTCGAGCGCTCGTCGAATCGGATCTTGGCGTACGTCAGGTCGTCGTCGTTGAGTAGAACCAGCGCGGCATCGGGAAAGTCGACCGGCGTTCGTGCCTCGGTGATGTCGAGCTCTCGACGGTCGGTTCTCGTCAGATTCCCGGCCTCGTCGAGGTCGTAGAGCCCGACGGCAATTCGGTGAGGCCGCGGATCTGTCTGCTCGACGGCATCGCCGGTGTAACTGAGCGTGGAGACACCGGTGGTCTGCAGCCATGCTGCAGCCCAGGTGTCGAGGTCGCGTCCGCTCGCGGTGGACATGTCGCTCAGCAGATCGGTCAGTGTGGTGTTCCCGAAAGCATGGGTGCGGAAGTAGGTGCGGGACGCTGCGAAGAAGGCGTCTGCACCCACGAACGCCCCGAGTTGTTTGAGGACACTCGCCCCCTTGGCGTAGGTGATGCCGTCGAAGTTGAGCTTCGCGGCCTCGAGGTCGGTGATGTCCGCGACGATCGGGTGGGTGGTCGGGAGCTGATCCTGCAGGTACGCCCACGCTTTCCGCCGATTGGCGAAGCTGACCCAGGCATCGGTGAATCGGGTGGCCTCGGCCGACGCGTACGCACCCATGAAGTCCGCGAAGGATTCCTTGAGCCACAGGTCATCCCACCACTGCATCGTGACGAGGTCGCCGAACCACATGTGCGCCATCTCGTGGAGAATCGTGTTTGCGCGGGCTTCGTACTGAGCTTCGGTTGCCGCAGAACGGAATACGTACGATTCGGTGAACGTGACGAGGCCGGGATTCTCCATCGCGCCGAGGTTGTACTCGGGAACGAAGATCTGGTCGTACTTTCCGAACGGGTACGGGTAGTCGAACTTGTCGTGGAAGAAGTCGAGGCCCCGCTTCGTGGTGTCGAAGATGTCCTCGGCGTCGAAGTACTCGGAGAGAGACGCGCGGCAATAGGCTCCGAGGGGGACGGTGAGTTCGCCTCGCGTCCAGGACGATTGGATGCGGTGATACGGACCGGCCGCAACTGCGGTGATGTAGGTCGATATCGGCAGGGTCGGCGCGAATGTGGTGACCGTGTCGGCGGTGGTTCCCTCGCGGTTCGACAGCACGGTCCACGTCGGTGGAGCCGTGACCGTCAGAGTGAATGGGGCTTTGAGGTCCGGTTGCTCGAAGTTCGCGAACACCCGGCGTGCATCGGCCGGTTCGTACTGCGTGTAGAGGTAGACGTTGTCGTCGACGGGATCGACGAACCGATGTAGTCCTTCACCCGACCGGCTGTACCGTCCCTGCGCACGAATCCGGACGATGTTGTGCTCGGCGAGCCCGACCAGTTGAATCCGTGAGCCGTCGTAATCGACCGCCGTGTCGATGCCGTTCACGGTGACTTCGTCGACTGCTGCACCGATGAAATCCACCCATGTCGCAGCCGTGGTCGCGTCGAATTCGATGGTTGTCACGGTCTCGAAGGTGTCGAGGTCCGCATCCTCTGCGCGTAGAAGATCCAGGTGAACGCGGTAATTCACCCCGCTGATGTGGCGCGATCGCCTACGAGTTTCGGTCCGGGTCAGATTCGCGGTGCTCACCGAACCAACCCTATGCGATCGGTTTTCACAGGGTCGGCGCGGTGAAGTAGTGATTTCCGAGAGGGTCGACGATATGAAGGACACCTTCCGGCAGTAGTTCGGTGCGCCAGAGCTTGCGCGTTTTGAGGTTGTGGTGGAGCCGGCAGCGTGGGCCGATGTTCGTCTGGATCGTCCAACCCCCTCGCTCCGGATTCTGCCGATCGAATTCGACGATGTGGTCGAGGTCGCACCGCTCCGAAGGCACGTTGCAGCCAGGATGCAGGCAGTACGGATGTTCGGCCCGAACCTGCGCGGCAAGGGCCCTGCTCGGCGCGTAGGTCAGTGCCCCCGGCGGCGGGGTCGTCATGCCTCCGTGTCCGTCGGGGTGTAGGGCGTGGACGGCGCGAGGATTGTTCTCGACGATGGCACGCCAGCGTTCGATCAAGGTCCCTCCGCCCGGTCTCGATCGAGTCGCTGAAACAGGCGGCGGTGCGTCGGGTGGCCGTGCATCGGGTGGGAGCGGGTCCGTCGGTGACTTGTCCAGTTGCTCCCTCGTCGGGCGCTCGGGTCCCGGCGGTGCGGAACTCGTTCCCTCGGTGGCTGTTTCACCGGTGGCGTCGGCATTTGCGTCCGAACGTTCGGGCTTCACTGCCACCGGCTCACCGTGTTCGGGAGCCTCGGGATCCGCGACGTCACCTCGAGAGGTCAGGCACGTCGAGCACTCGCACAGCAGTGTCTCGCCGCGCATCAGTGCAGTCTGTGCGTCGCCCCGTCGTTGATCGTCCGAACGCGGATCCTCGGGGTGCAAGCGGGAGACTTCGGCACCGATTCGCGAAAGCTGTTCGTCGGCTTCGCCGTCGGTCATCACGGCGGTGAGGCTCGACAGTCCTCGTGCCCGTCGACGAACCCGGATGCGCTTCTCTGTGCGCGCGGCACGCTTGCGTACTTCGCGGTCCCAATCCGGATCGGCTTCGGTGAGCAGTCGGTCGATCTCGCGACCCAGGGTGCCCGGTGCCATTTCTGCGGCAGCTTTGAGAACCTCGGCTTCGATGGCGACGACTGTTTCCGGACGCGCATGAAGCAGATGGTCGTGGATCGTCTTGACCCGCTCCATGTCGAGCGAGCCGTCGATGAAACTGTTCCGTACGAGGGGACGCAGTTGACGCCACATTTGAAGCTTGTTGTGAACGGCGGCGAAGGTGGACGACAGTGCCGCAGCAAGTTCGCAGATCGCCGAGCTGTAGAGATCCTTTTCGGTCACTCCTGTGTCCCACGGCGAGGCGCATAGTGTTCGGCCATGAACGTAGTCGTCCATGAGCGCCAGTTCCGATGCGGCAGCGGCGTTTATCGTCCGGCGCGCACCGAGAACGTCGGCGAGTGCACAGTGATCGTGCGCCATCCACGTCGACTCGCGTAGCCCCATGTCACCCCCCAGCGACGAAGAGTCGAACTCGTATTCGACCCGTTGCCGAGAAGTGTAGAACCGACCACCGACAAGTTCTGATCACGAGACGATCATCGCGAGCGAACGGCCAAGGCGACATCGAGAGCCAGCAGGTAGTGATTGATGTCGATCGCTGCCCGAGAGCCAGCTGCTGCCGAATTGATCAATTGTGCCGGCGAGTCCGAGACGTTGCCCGCTGCCCACAGTCCGTCCACGCTGGTGCGGCCGGTCGGGTCGGTTGCCACCCATCTGTTCTCCAGCTGCGCGCATCCGATTCGGGTGAGCAGACTGTCGTTGGGGACGAACGTCGGGCCGACGAAGACGACCGCTCTGGGAACGACGGTGCCGTCGACGAGTTCCACGCCTTCGACTACGCCGTCTTCCGCGACGAGCCGAGACACCGGTACGTCCACGATTCCGACGGACCGGGCGTCGAGTCCGATCCGTTCGTCTTCGGTCAGTTCGATCCCGTTGGTGAAGAAGATGACGTCCGACGACCATTGGCGAATCAGCGAGGCCTGATGGACGGTGAACGGTCGATTGGATCCGCCGATCACGGCAATGGGTTGATCTCGCACCTCGTAGCCGTGGCAGTACGGGCAATGCAAGACCCCCGAGCCCCAGTGCTCGCGTACGCCCGGAATGTCGGGCAGTTCGTCCCGCAGCCCCGTGGACATCAATACCGATCTGGAATCGAGGACCGAGCCGCTCTCGAGGTGCACCGCGAAACTGTCGTCGATGCGAGTGACGTTGCCCTGCAGAATCTCTCCGCCGTATCGGATGACCTCGTCGCGGCCGGCCTCGCGTAGCTCGTTGGGGGATGCGCCATCACGCGACAGAAAACCGTGAACGTGATCTGCAGGCGCATTGCGTGGATGCCCGGCGTCGACGAGGACCACCCGTCGTCGTGCGCGAGCCAGCAGTGTCGCGGCACTGAGTCCGGCGGGGCCGCCGCCGATCACCACGGTGTCGTACGTCAAGACGCCTCCTCGTGAATGAGTCGATGAGATGAATTAGGCTGTGAACGTAGCAGAACTGTCAACCGGTTAACAATATTGGTGGTGACGATGACCGACGCATCGCTTCGTGAGCTGACCTGCGCACGGTGGGCGGAGTTCAACCCCGACCTCGACGCCTCGCCGATGCAGGTGGTTGCCCAGATCAAGCGCATCGTCGCGCTCCTCGAGATGGCCGTCGAACCGATTTACGCCGAGGCCGGCGTCACGGTGGCCGAAGTCGAATTGATGGTGCCGTTGCGCTACGGCACCGAACCCGTGACGGCAGTTCGGTTGGCCGAATTGCTCGGCATGACGCGCGCCGGAGTCAGCAAGGCGTTGGGAAAGCTCGAACGTCGCGGCTTCCTCGAGCGCGTGCAGAATGCAGAGGATCGGAGGTCTGCGTCGATCACGTTGACCGACGCGGGCAAAGATGTTGTGGACGAGGTCTTTCCGCGCGAGCTCGCGGCTCACGGCCGATTGTTCGACGCGTTGGGTGCGCGACGGGAGCGGGTCCTCGAAGCCCTCGATGTATTGGCCGAGTCGATGGAGGACGGTGTGTCCTCGCAGTGACGACTCCATCGGCCTGCGACGCCGCTACGCTCGGCAGCACGTGCAGGGCAATCCCGGAGGCGGCACAGTGAACACCTTTCAGAAGTCGGCAGCAGCGTTCAACAAGGTTTTTGTGGTCGTCATGAAGGCACCGGTACTCGACAGAGTGCTGGGGCGGTCGATGGGAATCCTGACCTACACCGGCCGAAAATCCGGCAAGGAGTTCTCACTGCCTGTGGCCTACAAGCGAACGGGCAATCACGTCAAAGTTGCGGTGGCCGTGCCGGACAAGAAGAACTGGTGGCGAAATTTCGAGAACGACGGCGGTCGAGTCGATATCGACCTCGGCGGCGTCCATCATTCCGGCCTTGCCGTGGCGACTCGTGACGATCGTGGGCGAGTAACTGTCGACATCGACTTGGAGCGCTGAATACGTCGTAGCCGTGGGGCGCTGACGAACCCTACGATGGCGCCATGAACTTTTTGATTCGGCTCGTGATCAACGCCGTTGCCATCTGGGTTGCCAAGGAATTCGTGGACGGCATCACTGTCACCAGCTCGGGGCGCGGCGATGGGTGGGACATCGTGGTGCTGCTCGGTATCGCGGCCGTGTTGACGGTCGTCAATGCGTTCATCAAGCCGCTGGTGCAGCTCATGTCGCTGCCACTGCTGATTCTGACTCTCGGGCTGTTCACTCTCGTGATCAACGCGTTGATGCTGTTGTTGACGGGTTGGCTGTCGTCGCAGACCGGCTACGGCCTCGAGATCGTCGGGTTTGCCGCGGCGTTCTGGGGCGCGATCATCATCTCGATCGTGAATTTTCTGCTGGGCGCGTTCGTTCCCGACAAGCGTTAGGCGAAGGCCAACGCCACGCCGGTGCTCGCGCCCCAGACGAGCATCGCCAGGCCCGAATCGCGCAGTGCAGGAATCAGCTCGAATCCGTGAGCTCCCTTGCGCACCGGGGAATTCGCGCGAGCGGCGAAGGGGAGCGCGAGCAGGCCGACCAGTGCCCATGGGGTGCGAGCGATCAGAACGACGGTCATCGCGAACGGCACCACCAGTAGCGCGAGATGCAGGTAGCGGGTGCGGGCGTCGCCCAATCGAACTGCGAGAGTGAGCTTCCCGGATTCGGTGTCGGTGGGGATGTCGCGAAGGTTGTTGGCAACCAGGACTGCACTCGAGAACGATCCGACGGCCACCGCTGCCAGTACTCCCGCCCAGTCGATCGTCTCGGCCTGCACGAACTGGGTGCCGAGAACCGCAACGAGACCGAAGAACACGAACACGGCGATCTCACCGAAACCGCTGTAGCCGTACGGCTTCGAGCCGCCGGTGTAGTACCAGGCACCGGCGATGCAGACGAGTCCGACGATGACCAACCACCACGCGCTCGTCGCAGCCAGGACCAGTCCGGCCACTGCACCGACTGCGAAGCAACCGATGGCGGCTTTCTTGACGGCTCCGGCGGACGCGGCCTTCGAACCGACCAGCCTGAGGGGCCCGACTCGATCGTCGTCGGTGCCGCGGATTCCGTCGGAGTAGTCGTTGGCGAAGTTGACGCCGACGATCAGAGCCAACGAGACGATCAGCGCCAGCAGCGCCTTCCACCACACTCCTCCGTCCAGCGACACGGCCGCACCGGTGCCGACGAGGACAGGGGCGATCGCGTTCGGGAGTGTGCGCGGTCGCGCACCTTCGATCCATTGCGCAGTGGTGGCCATGAGCGAGGATCTTTCCGTATCTGTCCGACGGGTGAGAACGCGGCCGGTCAGAACGGCAGGCGCGGCAATACCGGTAACGGGATGACGGGCATCTGAACGCCCGGAATCTGTGGCAGGGGCACGGTCGGGGCAGGCGGAGGTGCAGGCGGGTAGTAGTGCGGCTGCTGGTACTGCACGTAGGGCGAGGAATCGGCGGCAGCAGCCGGAGGCGCGGTGGTGGTCGGTGGGGGAGGTGGGATGTCGGGGATCGGTGACGGTGTGGCCGTCGTGGTGCTGGAGGCCGCAGGCGTGGTGGTTCGCGGAACCGAATCACCGACGCTGGCGGGGGTGCTCAGCGGTTGACTCTCGTCGCTGGATCCGAGTGCGGTGAACAGTCCGATCGCGGCGATGACGCCTGCGATCGGTAGTGCGATCATGCCGAGTCGCGCGAGTGCTGGACGGTGCGAGACGAGGGGTGGCACGTGGGTCGCATCGACATGGGTGGCATGCACTGCGGCACCACCGGCGACGACCAGCTCGGGCCTGTCCGGGACGATGACCGGCAGCTGCAGGAAGCGTTCGAGGGTGGCCCGGACCAACGGAACGTTGGACGTCCCGCCGATGGCGATGACCGCGTCGGGATAGAACTCGGCCTCGCGGCCGAGTCGGCGCACCGTCTCGGCGGCCTCCTCGGTGGAGCGTGCAATGGACAGCTCGAAGATGTGGCGCTCGAGGAGGATGTGCTCGCCATCGGGTGTGCTGGTGGTCAGGTGCGAGGACAGTGCTTCCTTGATTCCGCGGCAGAAGGCCGTCAGCGCACTGTCCTCGTCCGGAGATTGGGGCGGACGCACTATGCCGAGACCGAGTATGTGTTCCCGGACCACTGCATCGAAGGAGGCACCGCTGATGGCCGTGGATCGCGCCGAACCGTAGGAGCGGCCGGACTCGACGTCCACGATGTCGACGTCGACTCCGGTTTCGCCTGCGTCGAACAACGCGATCGTTCGGTGGTGGGAGGGGAGCCCTGGGCGTAGGTACTCCATTGCCGCGCCGGTTTTGTCGATGAGGTGGACGTCGGAGACGTACTCCTCGGCCAGCGCGTCGGCGATCTCGGTGCGTTCCTCGGGGGTGCGATAGGCGACGCCGAGTGATTGGGGCGCGTCCGGACTGTCGACGACGCCGCGGACGACGCGCGCGACGTCGGATGCCGTAGGGGAGAGCTGCCAGTCGTCGAATGGGGTGCCGTCGGTCCATGCGCCGTCTTCGGTGGTCCGCGCCGTGCGAATGCCGCACGTGCCCAGGGACACACCCACTGACGAACGCATCGCTTCTCCGGCCTCTCCATTTCGGTGACGGTGTTCAGGTATGAAGAACTCGCCCTCATGGCAGGCGACGTGAACACTGTACCGTCTCGCGGTTTGGTTAGAGGCTCGAAACAATCCGAACGTCAGGTCGAGGGGGTCCCATCATCGGCCTACGATCTGGTGGCAGTGCCCAACGACATCGCGCCTCCTCGAACGAAGCACCTCACCAGCGACTTCCCGGTGGTGGGGATCCTCGGCGACGTCGCGACCCGAATCGACAGCGATCTCGTTCCGGTACCGGGTGCGCGGGCGCAGGCCCTGCTGGTGGCCTTGGCGCTGGTGCCGGGGCGCATGCGGTCGGCACAGGTCCTCATCGACGAGGTGTGGCAGGACGAGCCTCCCCGTTCGCCGAAGAACGCTCTGCAGACGCAGATCTCTCGGCTCCGTTCGGTGTTGCCCGCGGGCGTTCTCGAAAGCGATCGCGGCGGCTATCGGTTGGCTCTCGACACCGAGGAGACCGACCTCGGCCGCGCGCGTGTCCTCACCCGTGCGGCCGAGGCTCGACTCGCTTCTGCGCAGTGGCAGGACGCCCTCGACGGCGCGCTCGACGCCCTGAGCCTGTGGCGAGGGGAGCCGCCGGAATCGGTCCGAGTACAGGCCGAACTGCTCGAGGCGGCGCTGAGGTCCGTACAGATCTCGGCGTTACTGGGGTTGCGCCGTTTCGATGACGCCATCCCGCTCGCACGGGCGAGAGTCGCCGCAGATTCAAGCGACGAACTCGCCACCGCCGACCTCATGCGTGCAATGCACGGCGCAGGCAGATCCAACGATGCCCTGACGGTGTTCGTGGCGTTGCGAACCGAACTCGCCGAACGTCTGGGAACCGACCCGTCGCCGGCCGTGACCGCGGTGAACACCGAAATTCTGGGACAGACCGCACCGAAGATGCTGCAGATCATCGGTCTGCGCGCCGCACCGAACGCACTCATCGGACGAGGCGACGACGTCGACGCGATCGAGGAACTGCTCGGCAGTTCTCGTGTCGTCACTGTCCTCGGCCCCGGCGGTGCGGGTAAGACGCGGATCGCACACGAGCTCGGTCGCCGCGCTGCGGCCCACATGTCGGTGGCGTTCGTCGAACTGGCTTCGCTGCGCAGCGAGGAGGATGTCGCCTCGGCGATCGGAGCGACCCTCGGGCTCACCGAGGCCGACGTCAAGGTCGGTGGGCTTCAGGTCACCCGGATCCATTCGATTCGGGAACGACTGGTTGATGTCTTCTCGACGCGGCGGGGATTGCTGATTCTCGACAATTGCGAGCATGTGATCGACGAGGTCGCGGTGGTGGTCGACGCCCTGGTGGCGTCGACCGACGCGGTGACGGTGCTGGCGACGTCGCGTTCCCCGATGGGGATCACGGCCGAGTCGGTCTTCCCCCTGCCGTCGTTGGGTGTCACCGGCTCGAATTCGCCTGCGACGGAACTGTTCTGCATCAGGGCGCGGGCGGTCCGGCCGTCGGCGCGCCTCGAACCCGACGCCGTGGCCCGACTGTGCCGTACGTTGGACGGCTTGCCGTTGGCGATCGAACTGGCTGCGGCGCGGGTCAAGTCGATGAGCGTCGAGGAGATCGACGCGAGGCTCGACCGTCGCTTCACGCTGCTGCGATCGGCGGATCGAACCAGGCCGGAACGGCATCGGACGTTGCATGCCGTCATCGACTGGAGCTGGAATCTGCTCGACGCCACCGAGCAGGCGGCGCTGCGTCGACTGTGTCGATTTCCGGCGGGATTCGATCTCGACGCCGCGAGGCAGGTGGCGCAATGGGCTGCAGTGGAGGATGTTTCGGTTGCGCTCGACGGTCTGGTGAATCAGTCCATGCTCAGCGTGGTCGAGACGCCGATCGGTATTCGGTACCACATGCTCGAGACAGTGCGCGAGTACGGCGAGGAGCAACTCGACGCCAGTGGCGAGGCCGGAGCCGTCGCAGTTCGGCTGCGCGAGTGGTCGACATCGGTCGCGGTTCGAGTATCCGCCGGCTACTCCGGTGGGCACCCGGCCGAGATGGTCGCGCTCATGGAAGCCGAACACGACAACCTGCTGTCGGTGATGAGACATTCGTTCGGGCAACAGTTCTCGGACAACGTGTGCACGTTGTTCTCGGTACTGGGCTATTTCTGGGCCATGCGTGGGGCGCATTCGGAGGTGCTCAACTGGGCAGACAGAGTGCAGGCCAGCATGCGTGACGGGATGCTCGGAACGCCCGACGACAATGCCGCGATGGCCCTGCTGGTGCTGGCGGCGCACTACGCCTACGGCGGAAATCTGCGTCGGATAGCTCGCATCAGGGTGGACCTCCGGCACCTGCTGCACAGTCGGGTGGGGATGTCGCCGGGGCTGCGCTTCAACTCGGAGGTTCTGGTTCACCACGCCGGGGGTCGGGGTGTGGCCCGCAAGCTGGCCCTTGCCATTCGATCCGAACACGACGACGTTCGCTGCAACGCGTACGTCGTTCGCTCGATGCTGGCTCAGAACTCGGGTCGCCTGTACGAGTCGATCCGAGACGGCGAGCAGGCGCTCGTCATCGCACGGCGTAGGGGCGACCTGTGGGCCGTCGGCTCGACAGCGCAGACGCTGGCCAGCTCGTACGGGCTGTCGGGCGACTACGCACGGGCCGTGGAGTACTACCGAATCTCGGCCGACGTCATGTGGGAGATGCACGCTTTCGAGGAGAGCGTGCAGACGCGCACTTTTCTTGCGATGGCGTTGATCGGGGCCGGTCGTGTCGACGAGGGACGCGGATTGATCGACGAGTTGGAAGCCGTGGCGCACGGGCAGGAGATCACCCTCGATCCACCCTCGGACAACGACATCGGTGCCCGCTGGGATCGCGCTCAGCAGCGGTCGAGTTCCGCGTCGCTGACGGCGGCGCGGGCTGCGGCGGATCTCGAGGACGGTGCCGTCGAGCAGGGTCTCGAGGGTTTTCGCGGAGCCTTGGCGTTGGGTGGTTGGCCGTCGGAGGATCCGAGTGATCCGTTCATGACCATTCTGGTGTGTGCAGCCGTCGGCGCGCACGTTCTGCACGGTCGTGCCGAGGACGTGGCCGATGCAGTGGCGGCGTTGACGCGCAAGCCGTGGAATGTGTTGGTGCCGGGCGGTTTCTACGACATTCCGATGCTCGGCGCGGTGGCGTGTGCGGTGGGTTCGTTCGAGATTCACAGGGGAGATCGGGCATTGGGGGTGCAGTTGTCGGCGGTGTCGAAGAAGGCGGTGGGTCGGCAGGACTTCCCGACGATGCAGATCGATCGGCATCTGAGAGCGGCCCGAGCGATTGCCGGTGACCGCGAGGTCGATGCCGGGCTCGCTCGGGCCGCTGAATTCACCAGAAATGGTGCGCTGCAGGAAATTCTGCGGTTGCTCGCGCTGGTCTAGGCCTTGCGCATGTACATTCTGACGGTCAGTGGGGCGAAGATCGCGACGATGACTGCGGCTCCGACGAGTGAGTACACGACGTGAATACCGAAGTGCCCGTTGTTCGCCAGCTCTCGGACCGCCGTCACCAGGTGTGAGACGGGATTGACATCGGCGAAGGCGCGGAGCCAGCTCGGCATCGTGCTGGTGTCGACGAAGGCGTTGGACAGGAACGTCAGTGGGAACAACACCAGCATCGAGATGCCCTGGACCGAGGAGGCTTTGCTCATCAGGGTGCCCAGGAGCGCGAAGATCCAGCTGATCGCCCAGGCGCAGAACATCACCAGCAGCACCGCCCCGAGGAGACCGAGTGCTCCGCCCGCCGGGTGATAGCCCATCGCGAATCCGGTGAGAAAGCAGACGACCGCGGCGATGAAATAGCGGATGACGTCGGCCATCAATGCGCCTGCAAGCGGGGAGATTCGAGCGATCGGGAGTGATCGGAAGCGGTCGAAGACACCCTTGTCCATGTCTTCTCGCAGCTGGGTGCCGGTGACGACGGAACCGGTGATGACTGTCTGGACAAGAATTCCCGGCACGATCATCGGTAGGTAGGAGCTCACGTCTCCGGCGATCGCGCCGCCGAAGATGTAGCTGAACATCAACGTGAAGATGATCGGCAGCAGCACCACATCGGTGAGTTGTTCCGGATTGTGGCGGAGCTTGAGCAGTCCGCGATATCCCATCGTGGCGGACTGTGCGGCGGTGCGGGCCAGGCCGATGTGTCGCACGACAGGTCGGTCGGCGGGGTCGATGTACGTCGACGCTCGTGGGGTGAGGGTGGTTGTCATGCTGCGTCCTCGTCTGCGTTCTTGCCGGTGAGAGTCAGGAAGACCTCGTCCAGGCTGGGTTTGGTGACGGTGATTTCAGTGACGTCGATTCCGAAGTCGCGCAGTCGAATCAAGATGTCGGGGGTCATCGACGTGTCGGTCATCGGTGCGGTGAGTCGAGCAGACTCGGGGCTGACGGACACCTCGACGCCCAGCTGCTCGGCAACCAACACTCGGGCGTCGTCGATCCGGTGTCGGTCGGTCAGAGTCAGTGCGAGAGCGGATGTACCCACCGACGACTTGAGCCCGTCGGCGGTGTCGTCGGCGATGACGCGGCCGTGGTCGATGACGGCGATTCGATCGCACAGTTGGTCGGCCTCGTCCAGATACTGGGTGGTGAGAAGGACGGTCGAGCCCTCGGCGACGAGGCGTCGGATGGTGTCCCACATCTGCGCTCGGGTGCGGGGGTCGAGCCCGGTGGTCGGCTCGTCGAGAAACAGCAGCGGTGGTGCCGAGATGAGGCTCGCTGCCAGATCGAGGCGTCGACGCATGCCGCCGGAGAACATCTTCAACGGTCTCGACGCCGCCTCGGTCAGCCCGAATTCCTCGAGGAGTTCGACGGCCTTGGCTTTGCTCTCGCGGCGACCGAGCCCGAGTAGTCGGGAGAAGACGACGAGATTCTCGGTCGCGGTGAGGTCCTCGTCGACCGATGCGTACTGGCCGGTGACGCCGACGAGCGACCGGACGGCGGTGGCGTCGGCGACGACATCGTGGCCGAAGACGCGGGCCGAGCCTCCGTCGGGTCTCAGGAGAGTGGCGAGCATGCTCACCGTCGTGGTCTTGCCCGCGCCGTTCGGTCCGAGGACGCCGTACACCGCCCCGGTGGGAACGGTCAGGCTGACGCCGTCGACTGCGCGGTGCTTACCGAATGTCTTGACGAGGTTCTGAGCCTCGATTGCTGGTGTGGTCATGGGGCCAACGATCGCCCCGGGCGCTTGCACGACGCGTACGTCGCGCTTGCGTCCGCTGTCCGGCCAGGTCAGAGTGGGAGTGAGGTCTCCGTGAGGCCGACGCCACCGGTGCCGCGTAGCTTTCTGAACCATTCGGTGCCGAACGCGGTGGCGAGGTCCTCCAGAGGCATCTGCAGAAACGGTCCGAAGTCGCCGACCTGTGTTTCGTGGGCTTCCATTGCTGCCCGTTTGGCGTCCATCACGCTGGACACGTCGACCACCGTCGTGATCTCGGTTTCCGGCAGACCGAACGTCTCCATGTCCGGCGGTGACGCTTCCTCGCCCCAGTGCGGATTGGCCTCCATCAACTTGCGCATGTGATCGCGGTTGGTGGTGGTCTCGTAGACGAATGGGGTCTCGGCGATCTCGGTCGCGCGCTTGCCGACGACGTGAACCTGGATGTGGTCCGGATGACCGTAGCCACCGTTCGGGTCGTAGATGGTCACGACATCGGCGTGCTCCTCGCGGAGTACGTCGGCCAGGCGTTGGGCTGCGGCGTCGACGTCGACGTTGCAGAACGCGTCCGGGTTCGCGTTCTCCGGAGTACCGGCCATTCCGGAATCGGCGTAGTGCAGCCGCACGATGCGGGAGACTCCGAGAACGGCGGCCGAACGATCCAGCTCGACGCGTCTGCGCTCGGCCAGTGTCTCGCCGTCGGTGAGGATTCCGTCGGGGTACTCGCCGAGGGCACCGTCGGTGGCGGTGACCAGGACGACGCGGTGGCCTGCGTCGGCTGCGAGACGCATCACGCCACCGGTGCCGAATACTTCGTCGTCGGGATGTGCGTGGAAGCAGACCAGAACACTCATGTGGTGAATGCTTGCATGTCGAAGAGGGTGCGGCCCAGTCGGCGGGCAAATACGATCTGCGGATGACCACACAGCGGTCGGCCGCGATTCGTTCTCATTGGCAGGATTCACGGGCGGATCGGTACTGCCGCGCACTGCATCCAGTCGGGATTTTCTTTGCTCTGGTGTTCTTCGCGCTGTCGATGACTCCGTCACTGCTGCCCAGAGCCTGGTATCTGCAGGCGGTGGCCACGGGAATGAGCGTCGCGATCGGATACGGCGTCGGATGCCTCATCGCGTGGGTGGTTCGGATCTGTGGGGTGTCACCGAACTGGTCCGAGCAGTGGCGTCGCCGCGGGTGGTGGGCGTTGGCCGTTGCCGCGGCGGTGGCGATTCCGCTGTTCCTGATCTTGGGGTCGTGGTGGCAGCAGATCGTCCGCAAGCTCGTCGGTGTCGAGGATCCAGGCAGGCCGCTGTACGTCGCGGTGCTGGTGGTTTCCGTGGTGGTTGCCGTGGCCGTGCTGGCGTTGGGTCGTCTGCTGCGGCGGGCATCTCAGGCGTTGACGCGGTGGGGCAAGCAGTACGTGCCGAAGCCGGTCGCGAGGATCGCCAGCGTGGTCGTCGTAGCCCTGTTGGTGGTGTTCGCCGTCAACGGCGCGTTGATTCGCGGCATCGTGGCGGTCGCGGAGAGTTCGGCCTCGACTGCAGACCGCGGCAACCACGAGGGCGTCGAGAAGCCCACCGCGGCCGAGCTGTCGGGTTCGGACGCGTCCAACGAGGAGTGGGATTCCCTGGGGCAGGAGGGTCGACGCTTCGTCGTGTCCGGGGTATCGCCGGACGAGATCAGTGAGTTCACCGGAAGGCCTGCGGTGCAACCGATCCGTGCCTACGCGGGCGTGGAGTCCGCGGACACCGTCGAGGGCGTGGCCGAGCGAGTGGTGGCAGAACTCGAACGCACGGGTGCGTTCTCCCGCGCTGTCCTGGGCGTCGCGACCACCACCGGACGGGGGTGGGTGAACGAGAACGTCGCTCGCCCTTTGGAATACCTGTACGACGGCAATTCGGCGATCGCGTCGATGCAGTACTCGTTCCTGCCGAGCCCGATGGCGTTTCTGGCCGACCGCCAGACTCCACAGGATGCCGGACGGGCTCTCTTCGAGGCGGTGTACGAGGTGTGGAGCGAGCTCCCCGAGGATTCGCGACCGAAGCTGGTGCTGTTCGGCGAGAGCCTCGGTGCCTACGGCGGACAGGATGCGTTCAGCGGCGCGCAGGACATGATCGCGCGCATCGACGGTGCCCTGTGGGTCGGTAATCCCAACTTCACGCCGCAGTGGGCGCGCATCACCGGTGGGCGCGACGCCGGATCCCGCGAGATCCTGCCTGTCATCGACGGCGGCGAGCACGTTCGTTTCGCCAGCTCGTCCGGTGACCTCGACATCGGCGGGCAATGGGACGAGCCCCGAATCGTGTACTGGCAGCACGCATCCGATCCCATCGTGTGGTGGTCTCCGGATCTGATACTGAACCGGCCAGACTGGCTACGAGAAACCCGTGGTGCCGACGTCGATCCAGGCGTGCAGTGGTTCCCGTTCGTGACCTTCTGGCAGTTGACGTTCGATCAGGTGTTCTCCACCGACGTCGACGACGGCCACGGCCACAGCTACGGAGCCGACGCGGTGAACATGTGGGCAGACATCCTCCAGCCGCCGGGCTGGACGGATGCGGACGTCGAACGGTTGTACGAGGAAATGGCGGGCTGAGGCGTCGGCCGATCGGTTGTCCGCCCACCCACCC
>NZ_NPFP01000004.1:0-51928 GCF_002259145.1 Rhodococcus sp. 15-2388-1-1a
GTCGTAGTCGAGTCTTAGAGTCCGCAAATGCGCGCGCGTGTGTCAGGTGCGCGGGGAATAGGTACAGGTTGGGATGTGATTGCGCGCGCGCATTTGCGGACACGAGGGACACAGGCCGGGCGTTGCCGTCACATCGACGGACCCTGGAGCTGCCGGCACCCCGACTGCCGCTCCAAGCCTCCCGAGCTGCCCGGCACCAATGCCACCCCCTCCGGCAAACGCGCGCGCATTTGCGCACATGGGGCCGCAACGCGGGTGCCAGCACGAGGCACCGGAAGCAGCTGCGCATACGAGGGCAAACGCGCGCGCATTCGCGGACTCTAAGACTCGACTACGACTCAGGCAACGGTAGATATCAGGATCACCGCGCGGCGCGTGCTGTGCCGGCTCGGTGCGATGACATCGTCTCCGCATCACGTCGTTGTCCGAAAAGCGATGCGGTCTGCGAAATGGCTGTTGCGACAGGTTGATTGGTGGGTGACAGCTGTCGCGTCGTGCTCGCTGAATTAAATCGGTGGAGTTCGTCGCCGCGGCCGTGCATGATCGTGGCACAGGCACATCGCAGAGACCGTGGAGGTGGACAATGGCAGCAGGAACGAATCACGTGGGCCGTCGAGTCGTCTACTCGCGGATTGCCATGCTTGCCGATCATGCTCTCTGAGTGAGCCTTCGGCCGAATCGGTCGGTTCCGGCCGGCGATATGCAGCTGTCGATCCAATACTTCGCCGCACAGCAATGCTCTGTGTTCGGCGTCCATTCTTGCTGTAGGAGAATAGATGTACCAGCACGAACAGATCCTGAACGAACACCGACAACGCGTCGCGCGTGGCGCGCAGAACTACGAACGGCGTCGGGTCGCAGCGGAGAGAGCTGCCGAAACAACTGTCGCAGAATCGGATTCAAGTGAGAGTGATCCGACGGAGACAACAGCCCAGAACGATTGCGAATCGGAATCCGAGATCGAGTTCGCGGTGATGTCGTCCCGGCGCTGACAGTCAGGGCTCCATCAGATGTGAGTAGCGATCGCCCGCGGCGGCAATGAAGTCGCGAACGAACCAGCACGTAGGGACAACGCGCAGTCCCTGCGTGCTGGTGTCGTCGAGGGCGTATTCGGTGAGGGCAGCGGCAAGCCCTCGGCCGCGAAACTGCGGGAGCGTCACGGTGTGATGAAACGTTCGCGCGCCGTCCGATTCGATGTACTCCGAGTAGCCCGCCAGCTCGGAGTCGACATGGATCTCGAACCGTCGGTCGGCACTGTCGTGGGTGATCTTGACCGCCATGGTGGTACCTCCTGGCCGAGTTCGTTGTCACCACGGTAACCGGACCTCGTCCTGTGGGGTGTTCTGCGGTTACTCGAGCAGGCATCGACGCAGTAGGGTGAGGGAAACCGAGTCGTGCGAGCGCCACCCGTCGCAACACCGCTCTTCATAAGTACGGGGCGCTCTCGAGGCTGAAGGTGGCAATCCGTGGAAGACACATCCGACCGGGGAATCAAGGCATTCATCCGAACCGTCGCTCAGCGCGGTGGACGTGCGGAACGGCTGACGACGTCGCGTCGCAATCCCGTGCAGGTCTGGTCGATGGACGGCACCTCGTCGTGCATCGTTCGCGTGCGATCGAAGGTGACCGGAGATTGGAAGGCCCGCAGGCAGGACGAATCGCTCGAGAGTGACGACACCGGTTCCTCGTATTGGGTGTTCGTCGATCTGGCGAACGACGAGCCGCGCTTCTACATGGTCTCGTCCGAAGAGATGGCCACCGACATACGAGGAGAAGTCGACTTGTGGGTCCAGGATTCGCCACTGCGTACCAGGACCGGACATCACGCGATAGCGGTGGACCGAGTGCTGCACGGCAGCGAGCGTTGGGACCTGCTGGGTCTGAGTTCGACGTTGGACACATCGGTGGATCTCGGCCCCGAACAGACGTGGGTTCGTACTCCACGGGTGAAGGCGCCTCGCAAGTCGTCCAAGGCGGCCGTGGAGGAAGAAGTGATCGACAACCGGGTACGGGTGGTCGCCGATTGCGAGGGCTATCGGCTGAGTGGTCGCTACGATCCCGAGACACAGCGACTCGAGATCACCGCTGGACCGATGGAGGGCCGTCGATTCGACAATCCCTCCGTCGCTGCCAGTGCAGTGGCCACGCATATCAGTGGGGATGTCGAGGAGCGCGACGGTTGGCAGTTCTGGCAACTGGACACTCCGGATCGTGCTCCGCTGGGATCTTTTCAGTAGAGAACTACAGCTCCCGACCCCTTTGTTGTGACTCCTCACCAAATTGGCTTTTCCGGTAAAAACGGGACAAAGGTCCGATTAATCTTGCGCTGGTAGGACGAGCTCCCTGTTTTAGCCTCTGGGTCGAATCGATGTTCGAGAGTTCGTCCGTGCATCGAAATTCGGGTATCAGCGAGCTCAACGGTCGACAGTGCGAGGGGTGCTGTCGACCGTGGGGAGAGGTCTTCACCATGGAACATTCCTTCCGGACGGGCTCCGCCCACGCGTCCCGCTTCCTGTTCCTCATCGCCCAGTTCGTCGATCGGAGAATCCCGGCCGAGTTCTTCTCGGCTCAGTTCCGCGAGCTGCAGAACACCCAATCCACCTATCTCGATGCCGACGTCTCTTCTGTCATCGGAATGTTGTCGGTCGACGTCGGCGCGTACCTGGGTGATGTCGATATCCGAGGGGTGGACTACATCGACTCCGAACAACTCTGGCTGGCTGCCGGGCAGGCGTTCCGTGATCTCATGACCGTCCAGTCCGAGCACTTCGAACGCGAGGCCGGGTGACGGGCAAAGCGCACATCACCGGAATCGATCACGCTGTCGCAGAAGGTCTTCGAGCCGAAATCGTCTGTGAGTGCCGCGCATTTCGATCGGTAGATCGCCCGCATCGGCCAACCGTCTGACATAGGTGTCGGATACCCCGAGCACCTCGGCAGCCTGCGAGGTGGTCAGCAACTCGTCCACGGTGCCGATGGCCACCGCCCGCCCGGTCGCGAGCTGGGTGAGAAGTTCCAACACCGCGCCGCGTGCTGCGTCGTCGAGCCGAACCTCCGAACCGCCGATACTGATGTCGAGGTCTGCTCCGGTCCGCTCGTGAACGACCGCCGCCAGCGAGGTGGCCGATCGCGACTCGAGGGCAGGCATGACGAATCGGAAGTCCATTCTTCCAGGATAGGAGCGGGCAACGGCCTCGGTGCGCATAGGCTCGAAGCACCCAGCATGTGAGGAGTGTTCAGTGCCGCAGTTGTTGCACCTCGATTCGTCCGCCGACCCGGTCGGCTCGATCAGCCGCCGGGTGACGGCCCGCTTCTCGGACGCCTGGCACGGCATCGGCACCGACCACTCGGTGATCCCTCGAGACCTGCATTCGAGTCCGCTGCCGCACCTACCCACGTCTGCGTTGCACTGGGCACCTCATCTGCGAACCGCCGACGAAACCGTCGATCCATCCGCCGAGGCGTTGCAGGTCGAACTGATCGAGGAACTGATCTCGGCGGACGTGGTGTTGATCGGTGCGCCGATGTACAACTGGTCGATCCCGTCGACCCTGAAGGCATGGATCGACTACGTACACGTTCCGGGCATCACCGTGCCGTTCGACAGCGACACGGCACCTCTCGTCGGCAAGCCCGTGGTCGTGGTGACCAGTCGGGGAAACGACTACACCCCCGGTACCGACAACGCGTCCACCGACCACACCACCGCACAACTGCGACAGGTGCTCGGAGTCGCGCTGGGAATGGACGTCCACTTCGTCCCGGTCGATCTGACTCTCGCCGAGCGGGTGCCGGCACTCGCGCCGCAGATTCCGCAGGCGCGAGCCAATCTCGAGGCTGCGTTCTCCGCCGTCGACGATCTCGCGCGGCGATTGGGTGGAGCTACCACCAGGTGAGAGCCGAGTAGCCTGGCGAGGTGCTCTCGAACGGCCCAGGCAACGACACCACCCGTGGTGAACGTGGATCGGGGCGTCATCGCATCAGGAAGCCGTCGCGCGATCGAGGCCTCGCGCTCCGAATCGGCCGGGTTTTCGTCGCCACTGCGGCAGTGGGCTCGATCGTGGTCAGCGGAATCGGGTTCGCGGTGTACCGCGAAGCCACCACGGGACTGACCACCTCGAACGCGCTCGACGGCATCGCGAACAACGATCCGAGTGGCAACGGCGAGGACACCGACATCCTGTTGATCGGCCTCGACAGCCGCAAGGACATGGACGGCAACGACCTACCTGCCGAGTTCGTCACCGACGCGCTGCATGCAGGCGACAGCGACGTGGGGGGATACAACACCAACACCCTGTTGCTGGTGCACCTTCCGGCCGACGGCGGGCGCGCGACGGCGCTGTCGATACCTCGCGACGACTACGTCGACGTTCCCGGATACGGCAAGCGAAAGATCAAGGAAGCGTACGGACTTGCGAAAGCCGACGCCGATACACAGTTGCTCGACGAGGGCGTCACCGATCCGGCCGAACGGGAGCGACGAGCGCGCGACGCGGGACGACGGTCGACGTTGACCGCGGTTCGTGATCTGCTCGACGTGCCGATCGATCATTTTGCCGAAGTCAACCTTCTGGGCTTCTACGACGTCGCGGCAGCTGTCGGACCCATTCAGGTGTGCCTGAACAATCCGGTACACGACAACTACTCGGGGGCGGACTTCGCTGCGGGCACGCAAGAACTGAGCGCCTCGCAGGCACTGTCCTTCGTCCGGCAACGCCACGGCCTCGACAACGGCGATCTCGATCGAACCAAGCGACAGCAGGCCTTCGTGGCCGGAGTGATGGCCAAGCTCAGCTCCTCCGGTGTCATGGCGAACATCGGCGAACTCCGGGCGCTCGTAGCGGGCACCAAGGACGACGTCGTGATCGACGCATCCCTGGATCCGGTGAAGCTCGCAGGGGGAGCCGGTGCAGTCATGCAGGGCGACATCGATTTCTACACGCTCCCGATCACGGGCTACGACACGATCGACGGGCAGGACGTCAACCTCGTCGACGTCGACGCCATCAGGGCCGAGGCAGCGCGGTTGATCGATGACGCGCCGCCGCCCGCACCGCCGATCACCGCGGCACCCGATCCGGGAACGGAGCTGCCCCCGCTCGAGGTCGCTGCGCCGGATCCGTCCCTGGATCCGGTAGCAGCCCCTGACGAGGGTGTGCACAGCGACGGCGGCATTCCCTGTGTCGACTGAGCCCTGTGTCGACTGAGCCCTGTGTCGACTGAGCCCTGTCGACCGAACTCGCGCGGTACCGGTCAGAGGGTCGGCGTGCTGAGCAGAACGTCCATCAGCTGTTTCTCCACGGCCGCGAACTGCGGCGTCGTGACGATCTCGAGCCCGCGCGGGCGGGGCAGCGTCACCTCGATCTGCCGTCGGACGTGGGCGGGTCTGGGGGAGAGGACGATCACGCGATCGGAGAGATAGACCGCTTCTCGGATGTCGTGCGTGACCATCAGCACGGTCCACCGAAACTCCGACCAGACCTGCTGCAACCAGGCCTGCATGTCGCTCCTGGTCAACGAGTCCAGCGCTCCGAACGGTTCGTCGAGCAGCAGTACCGATCGTCCCTGCACCACCGTGCGCAGCAGCGCCGCTCGCTGGCGCATGCCGCCGGAGAGTTCGGACGGTCTGGCCGACTCGTACCCGTCCAGACCGAATACCGGGAACAGCTCGCGTGCCCGCGCCCGCGCCTCCTTCTTGGCAATGCCCTGCACTTCGAGCCCGAGGGTGGTGTTGTCCAACACCGAACGCCACGGAAACAGCAGATCCTTCTGCGGCATGTAGGCGCACGGTGGTACTCGCACCGTGCCGGAGTCGGGCCTGTCGAGTCCGGCCAGCATGTTGAACACCGTGCTCTTACCGGAACCGCTCGGGCCGATGATCGACACGAACTCGCCGGGCCGAACACCGAACGACATGCCGTCGAGTACGGGCTTGTCGCCGAATGATTTGGTGAGATCGCGAACATCGATGCAGGTGTCGGAGTCAGACATGAAGACCCGCCGAACCGTGGCGCGCCCAAGGAGCGACGAACCGCTCCACCAGGAAGGTGGAGACGAACAGGACCACGCTGATCACGGCAGTCACGGCAACCGCGGCGAGAACCAGATCGGTACGAAAAGAGTTCTTCTGTTGGCTCATGTAGATGCCGAGTCCCGCACTGGCCCCGGCATATTCAGCAAAGATCGCACCGACCACCGCGTAGGTGATTCCGATGCGAAGTGAGGTGAAGAATCGGGGGAGCGCCGACGGTAGCCGCACGTATCGAAACTGTTGCCAGCGCGAGGCGCCCATGCTGGCCAGCAGTGATCTCGCGTCTCGATCGGCCGCCGCGAAACCCTCGATGAGCCCGATGGCCATCGGGAAGAACGTGGCCAACGCGATGACCAGGATCTTCGGAAGCAGCCCGAAGCCGAACCAGATGATCAACAGCGGCGCGATCGCGATGATCGGAAGCGTCTGCGATACGACGAAGAGGGGTACGAACGCGCGCCGCAGCCACGGCGAGAAATCCACCGCGATGGCCAGCAGCCATGCCAGGGCCAGGGAGACCGCGAACCCGACCAGGGTCACCTGCAGAGTCGCCGCCGCGTTCTCGGCGATCGCATCGCGTTGCGCCCAACCCTGGACCACCACTCGGCCGGGAGACGGCAGCACCTGCGGCCGGATGCCGCTGATCTGGACGTAGATCTGCCAGGCGGCGATGAGCAGTACGACGACGGTCAGCGCGGGCCACGCCCAACGAAGCGAGGCTCGGACACCGCTGAACGAGTAGGAACCTCGGTCAGCGGCTACCGACTCATCGATTGCCGAGGTAGTCATTGGTGAAGTAGGTCGACCAGTCCGGCTCCGCGGTCAGAGGCGCGCCGTTCTGATCGGCCAGCACACCGCTGTCGTAGAGGAATTTCGAGTACGCGGTCCACTTGTCGAGACTCTGTCGTCCTACCTCGCCAGTGGAGTCCTTCATGTACTTCGCTGCGAGCATCTCCTGGCTCTCGAAGACGAGCGACTCGTCGGTGAAGGTTCCCGGATTGGCGTCGATCAGATCCTGTGCGGCCTTGTCCGGATCGTCGGCGGCGAGTTGGTAGCCGCGCTGAAGTGCCTGGACGAACTTCTCGGCCTCGTCCGGATGGGCTGCGAGCCAGGGCTCGTTGCCGCTGATCGTGATGGCGTAGGCGTCCGGAAACCCATAGTCGGTGTAGTCGAAGTACTTCATCGGCGTTCCGCTGTGCTCGGCTTCGATGCCTTCCCACGCGAAGTAGGAGACGGTGAAGTCGGCGGTACCGGAGTACACCGCCTCGTATGCCGAGGTGCCCAGTACCACCGTTTCGTATTCGCCTGTGCCGCCGTCGTTCTGAATGACCTTCTCGAGTCCGGCCTGCTCACCGGACTCGCCGAACCCGGCGTAGACCTTCCCGTCGAGTGCCTTCGGGCTCGGGATGTCGTCTCGATCGGCGCGAACTCCGATGCCGGTAGCCCAATGCTGCAGCGGCGCAAGGACGGACACTGTCTGCGCGCCTGCGGAGGTCGCGAATACGCCCGAACTCTGTGTGCTGATGCCGAACTCGGCGTTTCCGGCATCGACGAGAGTGTCCGCCGCGGTGTTGTTGTACGGCAGAATCTCCACGTCCAGGCCGGCGTCGGCGAAATAGCCCTCCTGCAGGGCGACATACAGGCCGGTGTGGTTCGTGTTCGGCGTCCAGTCCAACGCGAACCGAATGGTGTCGGAGTCCGTCGAATCGGAGCAGCCCGCCAGTCCGGTCGTGGCAACGACTGCCGTCGCCAACGCCGCGAGGATTCGAGTGGTTCTCATGCGTACACCGCACTCTCGGCCAGGGGCCATGGGGTGGGATGTAATGCGCTGTCCCAGAACATCAATTCGTACCGCGACGCGACGACGAAGGCGTCGATCATCTGCTCGCGCTGCGCCGGCGTCGCGGCCGCTGCGGCGTCATCGACGAAGGTCTTGGCAGCGTCGACGATGGCATGGAATTCGGGTGCGTCGTACGCGGCCACCCACTGCGCGTACGGGTGGTCGGGATCGCGATCGAGAACCACCCTCGCTGCACCGGCGAGTGAGCGGCCGACGTCTGCGTAGATCCAGAAGCACGGCAGAACAGCTGCTGCTGCAACAGGATACGGTTCGGTTGCCGCCGTCGCGGTCAGGTAGGACGTGTAACCGAGGCATGCCGGTGAAGGCTCGGGCGTCCGGGTCGACGGGGGCAGCGCTCCACCGGTCAGCATCGCCTCGTGCGACGCGGCCTCGTCCATCGCGCTCGCGGCAGCGCTTGCCCAGAATGCTCCGGCGAACGGGTTCGGTGCATGTGCTGCCAGCAGTGACAGCGACTTCACGTACCCACCGAGATAGAGTGAGTCCTGTTCGAGGTACCGACGGAACGCGTCGAGCGGAAGCGTCCCGGCCCCGAGTAGTCGAAGAAATTCGAGGTCGTCGATCGCGCGTCGAATGTCCTCGGAGGCATTCCACAGTCGATCGGTGAAGCGGACCGGGTCCGCAGATACAACAGGCGTCATCGCCTTGACATCCCTTCGTCAGTATTACCTGCATCAGGTTCGGCGGGTTTGATCTCAGCATCCGCATCGGCGGACACACCCCGTGTCAGAACGACAGTGACAGTAACACCGGTCACCCGGTGGCGCTGCTGCCGCCCCTGTATCTGCGGTCCGGGTTCAGCCCAGCATGTCTTCGAGCTCCATACCCTTGGTCTCCCGGATCTTGGCCTTGACGAAGAAGAACGAGAGTGCGGCGAACACAGCGAATCCTGCGTAGATCACCCACAGTCCCACAGACGACGTCAGCGGCGGGAAGGCAAGCGTGACAGCGAAGTTGGCCATCCAGTTGGCTGCAGTGCCGATGCCGAGTGCCATGGCCCGCATGCGGTTGGGGAACATCTCACCGAGCATGACCCACATGATCGGACCCCAGGTGGATGCGAAGAATATGACGAAAAGATTGGCGCCGATCAGCGCGATCGCACCCCACGGAGCAGGCAACGTGACGTCGTCGCCGCTGCCGGTCGCCTGCGAGAACGCCACCGACGCCATGACGAGTCCGCCGAACATGCCGATCGAGCCCGCCATCAGCAGCTTGCGCCTACCGATTCGGTCGACGAACAGAATCGCCACGAACGTCATGACCACGTTGATCACGGCGGTGATGACCGACGTCGTGAACGACTGATCCTCACTGAAGCCGACCGAGCGCCACAGCGTCGTCGAGTAGTAGAAGATCGCGTTGATGCCGACCAACTGCTGCAGCACGGCCATCGTGATGCCCACCCAGACGATGGGTTGCAGACCGAACTTCGGACCGCGAATGTCGGCGAACGACGAGCGTGACTCCTTGCGCAGTGTCAGCCTGATCTCGTGGACGCGCTCGTCCGGATGCAGTTCGCCGGTGATCTCGGCGAGGACTCTGGCGGCTTCCTCGTCGAGATGCTGACCGACGAGGTAGCGCGGAGACTCCGGGATCAGGGTTGCCAACAACCCGTACACCAGCGCCGGTACGACGCCGACCAGGAACATCCAGCGCCAGGCCTCGATGCCGAACCACAGGTCGTTGGACGCCCCGTCCGCGGCACCCGCGAGGAGGGCGTCGGACAGCAGAGCGGCGAAAATACCGATGGTGATGGCCAACTGCTGGAGCGAGGCCAAGGAACCGCGCCACTTGGCCGGAGCGATCTCGGCGATGTACGCCGGTGCGATCACCGAGGCGATGCCGATTCCCAGTCCACCGAGCACTCGCCAGAGCATGAGGTCGGGGACGCTGAACGCCAGTCCCGAACCGATCGACGAAACGACGAACAGGGCCGAGCCGAGCAGCATGACCTTCTTGCGTCCCCAACGGTCTGCGAGGCTGCCGGCGAACCAGGCACCCACTGCGCACCCGATGAGGGCGATCGCGACCACGAAGCCGGTGGTGAACGAGCCGAGGAGGAAGTGATCTTCGATCGAGTCGACAGCGCCGTTGATGACGGAACTGTCGAAGCCGAACAGGAATCCGCCCACAGCAGCGGCGATGCTGACGCCGATGACCTTCGCTGTGTGGCGGTCCGAGGTCTGATTCATGAGTGATGCACCTTCCGGCCGCGCGCACGGGCGTCGGCCGCTGGGGAGACCGTACGGCAGGAATTGTCGTACCGTCCCCGGACATTACGCCTGGTAATTTGCTGAGCGAACGAGACCGTCAACGAAGGTCGAAATCATCGTCCGAGACGGTGAAACCGTGGCCGACCTGATCGGTGCACGTGACTCCGGTCTGCTCGTCGACGCTGCACCGAAGGCCGTTGGTGGAGCCGCTTCCGGGGACGGTGAGCTCCTCGCCGTACGGCAAGGCTGCCGCAGGACCGTCGAAACGGTGGAACTTGGGATCGCCGAGGCTCTCGAACTTCGCCGGTGATCCAGCGATCAGCTGCACGGCATTGGGTTTCACCGCCGTTTCCGACGCCCCGCTGCCGGGAACCTCGGGTGCCGAAGAAGGGAGCGACCCGTGGCATCCGGCGATCGAGGATTCGAGGACGGCGATACCGCACTCGAACTTTCCGCTGGGGCTCGAGAAGTAGTACCAGCCGGGTGCCTTGCCTGCGTAGTCCTGCGGTTTCGCCTGGGGTGCAGCAGGACTCGTCGGTGTCGCCGTGGTGGACGTCGGCGTGGTGGTCGCTGCGGTGGACGGTGATGCCGGCGCGGCAGAGGGGGCGGAGGGAGCCGTGGTGATCGGGGTGGGGCGGTCGGTGATCACGGTCGCCATCGGTCCGTCGCCTCCGCCGCTCGAACCGCAGGCTCCGAGCAGACATGCCCCGACGACTGCCACTGCGGCACATCCGATTCTCTTCATCGACGGTTCCTTCGCTCGCGGGCGTCGACGCTGTGCGTATCGTCGCCGAGGGGATGGTTGATGTTGGTACGTTGGGCAACGACCGAACGGGAGGTTCCATGGCCATCGCCTCTGACTCCGGCGCGTCCGATTCCACCGAGCCCGATTCCACCGTGCTCGTGAGCACGCCCTACGGCGACGTTCTCGGCTATCCGGTCGCTGCCGATGCGTCGCCGATCCTGGCCTGGCGGGGTATTCCCTACGCGACGCCTCCGGTGGGGAAGCTCAGGTTCCGAGCGCCGCGTCCGTTGCAGCCCTGGTCTGGAGTGCTCGACGGCCTCGAATTCGGTGCGATGGCTCCGCAGGGTCGCGACAGTCCGGTGCCGATCGATCCGTCGCTGTCGATTTCCGAGGACTGCCTCACGCTCAACGTCTGGGCTCCCCGTCCCGATGCAGAACTGCGGCCGGTGTTGGTCTGGATCCATGGCGGTGCGTACTCGCTCGGATCGTCCGCCCAGCGGGTCTACGACGGGAGAAACCTCAGCGAGAACGGCGACGTGGTGGTGGTGACCATCAATTTTCGTCTCGGCCCGTTCGGGTTCCTCGACCTGTCCTCGTTCTCCACCGACGAGCACACGTTCGAGACCAATCTGGGGCTGCGAGATCAGATTGCCGCACTGCAGTGGGTCCGTGAGTGCATCTCTGCGTTCGGCGGCGATCCCGATCAGGTGACGGTGTTCGGTGAATCCTCCGGGGGAGCGTCGGTCACCACGTTGATGACCTCTCCCAAGGCCGAGGGTCTGTTCCAGCGAGCGATCGTGCAGAGCGCGCCTGCGACCTCGGTGTACGGCCCCGACCGCGGAGCCGCGGTGGCGTCGAGGTTCCTGGAGTTGGTGGGCGTCGACCGGGAAGACATCGGTGAACTGTTCGATATGCATTTCACCAGGCTGGTCACCGCCGGCGACACGCTCTGCTACGAGATCCCGACGACAGTTCCTGGGACACTCGGCCTTTCGCCGGTCGTCGACGGAGACATCGTGCCGCGCTATCCAGTGGCAGCCTTCCAGAAGGGGCTCTCGCACAAGATCCCGTTGATCATCGGCACCAACCACGACGAGCCCTCGATCTTTCGATTCATGAAGTCTCCGTTGATGCCGATCACCTCCGACACCGTCTCCGAGATGTTCCGCGCCATCGCTCACGACCACGCGGATCTGCCCGCCTATCGGGTCGCCGAGATCATGGCCGCATATCCGGACCGGGACAAACCCGCTGGGGCACAGGCCATATCGCGCGACGCGGGGTTCCTCATGCCGAGCGTCTGGATCGCCGACGGGCACAGCAGGCATTCGCCGACATGGATGTACCGATTCGATCATGCGACGCCGATGCTCAAGGCCGCACGGGTGGGAGCGGGACACGCGACCGAACTGCCGTATGTGTTCGGTAATTTCGGAACACTCAGCCGAGACCCCACCTTCTGGCTCGGTGGCCGGAAGCCGGCGATGGCGGTGTCCGCGCGGATGCAGAGACGCTGGCTCGCTTTCGCGCGGTACGGCGTACCCGCAGCGTTGGATGCGTCCAAGCATTGGGCCCCGTACACCGAGCAGGCGCGCTGGACGCTGGTGATCGATGCATCCGACACTCTCGTCGACGACCCCGACGGCGAGATGCGCGCTGCATGGGGCGACCGCGTTCTCGGGTTCAGCTGACACATCGCTCATGCGTTCTGTCGCACGGCGTTGCTGACATGAATCGAACGTAACAGCAAGAACACCGGTCGCTCGAGTCACACCGGTAACAATTGGATGTCAGCGACCTGTCGGTAGGTGCGGTTAAGTTCGATGGTGTGTTGATGTCGAGGATCGTCGAAACGTCCAGTGCCGTGGCAGCGACGCGCTCGCGAAAGGTCAAGATCGAGCAACTCGGTGCCCTGCTCGCCGAGGCCGAGGCCGGTGACATCGGGCCCGCCGTGTCGTGGCTGTCGGGGGAGTTGCCGCAGGGGCGGATAGGGGTCGGCTGGCGCACTCTCGCCGATCTCGACGTGACGTCCGCCGCGGACTCGACACTGACGGTTGCCGAGGTGGACGAGGCGATATCTTCGGTCGCGGCGACCTCGGGGGCGGGTTCTGCTGCGCGGCGGGTAGCGATATTGACCGACCTGTTCTCCCGAAGTACGGCCGAGGAGCGTCGGTTTCTGATCCGGCTCGTCACCGGCGAGCTGCGCCAGGGCGCGCTCGAAGGGATCATGGTCGACGCCGTTGCCGCCGCCACGAACCTGCCGCAAGCGCCGGTGCGTCGGGCATTCATGCTCTCGGGTCGTTTGCCTGCCACGGCCATAGCCGCCATGACCGGTGGCGTCGACGCGCTGGATGCATTCCGGCTCGAGGTCGGTCGTCCGGTCCGGCCGATGCTGGCGTCGCCGGCGGAATCTCTGCGCGGTGCCTGGGAACAGATGTCCGGCGATGTCACCGTCGAATACAAACTCGACGGCGCGCGAATTCAGGTGCACCGCTCCGGAAACAACGTGAGCATCTACACGCGGACTCTGCGCGACATCACTGCCGGCGTGCCCGAGCTGGTGGACCTCGTTCTCGAGCTGCCGTGCGATTCGGTGGTCCTGGACGGGGAGACCCTCGCGCTCGACGACAGCGGACGGCCCAGGCCTTTCCAGGAAACGATGAGCCGGTTCGGTGCCGAGAGCGCGCACGAGCTCCTGCTGCAGCCCTATTTCTTCGACTGCCTGCACCTCGACGGTGTCGATCTGCTCGATTCCCCGCTGGAGCAACGGCTGGCGGCACTGGACCGGGTGGCACCGGGGCACCGAATTCCCAGTGCCGTTCGGCCCGATGCGGACCAAGCAGCGGCCCACTTCGACGCTGCACTCGACGCCGGGCACGAGGGAGTCATGCTCAAAGCTCTCGGTGCACCGTACGCCGCAGGCCGTCGCGGAAAGAGCTGGCAGAAGGTCAAACCCGAACACACCCTCGACCTCGTCGTCCTCGGAGCCGAGTGGGGGTACGGGCGGCGCACCGGCTACCTGTCCAACCTGCACCTGGGAGCTCGCGATCCCGACGGCGGTGACCCGATCATGGTGGGGAAGACCTTCAAAGGCCTGACCGACGTGTTGTTGCAGTGGCAGACCGACGAATTCCCGAAACACGAGCGAGAGCGCGACGAGCACACCGTGTACCTGCGCCCCGAACTGATCGTCGAAATCGAACTCGACGGCGTGCAGGTCAGCCCACGTTATCCGGGCGGCGTTGCCCTGCGATTCGCGCGAGTACTGCGATACCGACCCGACAAGAACCTCGCCACCGCGGACTCCATCGACGCTGTGCGCGCACTCCTTCCACATTCGTGAAAACAGTTCCGACGATTAATACATACGAAACCGGCCGAACGATCCCGTAACACGGCGCAAAATATCTTGAGGGTGCAAGCCAGCGAGAGATGGAGTGCCAATGATGTCCACAGTTCGAGCTGCTCTGGTCCAAAGCAAGTGGACCGGTGACAAAGAATCGATGATCGCGGCACACGAGGGGTTTGCTCGGTCCGCCGCCGAGCAGGGCGCGAAAGTTGTCTGCTTCCAAGAACTTTTCTACGGTCCCTACTTCTGTCAGCTACAGGACGCGAAGTTCTACGAATACGCAGAATCGGTACCAGGGCCCACCGTCGACCGTTTCGCCGCACTGGCGAAGGAACTCGGCATCGTGATGATTCTGCCCGTGTACGAGCAGGAACAACCCGGACTTCTGTACAACACCGCTGCCGTCGTCGACGCCGACGGGACCTATCTCGGCAAGTACAGAAAACACCACATCCCCCACGTGAACGGATTCTGGGAGAAGTTCTACTTTCGCCCCGGCAATCTGGGGTGGCCGGTGTTCGACACCGCGGTCGGGCGTATCGGTGTCTACATCTGCTACGACAGACATTTCCCGGAAGGTTGGCGCGCACTCGGTCTTGCCGGTGCCGAAATCGTCTTCAATCCGTCGGCCACCTCGCGGGGCCTGTCGAACTACCTGTGGAAGCTCGAACAACCCGCCTCGGCCGTCGCAAACGAGTACTACGTGGGCGCGATCAATCGAGTCGGAATCGAATCCGAATACGGTGACGACGATTTCTACGGGACCAGCTATTTCGTGGATCCCGAAGGCAAATTCGTCGGCGAGGTGGCGTCGGATTCGGAACCCGAAATAATCGTGCGTGACCTCGACATGGACCTGCTCAAGGTGGTCCGCGACCGATGGGCCTTCTATCGTGACCGCAGACCCGACGCATACGGCCCGCTGGTGCAACCCTGATGGCCACCACCTTCGTGCACGGTGGGACCGTGGTATCCACCACCGGCGCACAGGAATTGGATGTGCTCATCGACGGTGAGAGCATCGTCGCAGTGCTTGCACCCGGATCGGTCTCCCTGGCCGCGGACCTGAAGACCTCGGCGGACGTCGTCGTCGACGCGACCGGCAAATACGTCATTCCTGGTGGGGTCGACGGACACACGCACATGGAGATGCCGTTCGGCGGTACGTTCGCCTCCGATACCTTCGAAACCGGAACGCGCGCAGCGGCCTGGGGTGGCACGACGACGATCGTGGACTTCGCGATTCAGACCCCCGGTCAGCGCGTCCAGGACACTCTGGCGCAGTGGCACGAGAAGGCCGCGGGGCAGTGCGCCATCGATTACGGCTTCCATCAGATCATCGGCGACGTCACCGACGATTCCCTGAAAGCCATGAGCGAGTTGGTGTCCGAGGGCGTCACCAGCTTCAAACTCTTCATGGCCTATCCGGGTGTGTTCTACTCCGACGACGGCAAGATCCTGCGCGCCATGCAGTCAGCCGCCGAAACGGGTGCACTGCTGATGATGCACGCGGAGAACGGCATCGCGATCGATGTACTCGTTGCTCAATCGATCGCGCGTGGAGACACGGCCCCGTACTTCCACGGCACGTCACGGCCGTGGCAGCTCGAGGAGGAGGCGACGCATCGAGCGATCATGCTCGCTCACGTCACCGGCGCACCGCTCTACGTCGTACACGTCTCTGCCAAGCAGGCCCTGGAACAGATTGCGCAGGCCCGTGGCAACGGGCAGAACGTGTTTGCCGAGACGTGTCCGCAGTACCTCTATCTGTCTCTCGAAGAACAACTCGGTGCACCGGGCTTCGAGGGTGCCAAGTGGGTCTGCTCGACGCCACTGCGGTCGCGAGCCGAGGGGCATCAGGACGAGTTGTGGCGGTACCTGCGCACCGGAGACGTGGCGACCGTCAGTACCGATCATTGCCCGTTCTGCATGAAGGACCAGAAGGAGATGGGTATCGGCGATTTCTCCAGGATTCCCAACGGGATCGGCTCGGTGGAACATCGTATCGATCTGATGTTCCAGGGCGTCAAGAGCGGCAGGATCACGCTGGAGAAGTGGGTCGACGTGTGCTGCACCACTCCGGCCAGGATGTTCGGAATGTATCCGAGGAAAGGTGTCATCACCCCGGGTGCCGACGCGGACATCGTGATCTACGACCCGAACGGACACACCAGCATCGGCGTCGACAAGACCCACCACATGAACATGGACTACTCGGCGTACGAAGGTTTCGAGATCGACGGGCATGTCGACACCGTGATCTCTCGCGGCCGGATCATCGTCGACGGTGGATCCTATTCCGGCACTGCGGGACACGGACGATTCGTCCGACGCGACCTGTCTCAGAATCTGATCTGAGTCATGGACATCGGGGTAGTGCTCCAGTGCAATCCGCCGGCGTCCCGTGTGATCGATCTGGCCAGACAGGCAGAGACACATGGGTTCTCGCACGTGTGGACGTTCGATTCGCACCTGCTGTGGCAGGAACCGTACGTCATCTACAGCCAAATTCTGGCGGCGACGAGGCGGGTGACCGTCGGTCCGATGGTCACCAATCCTGCCACCCGCGACTGGACGGTGACGGCATCGACGTTCGCGACGCTCAACGACATGTTCGGCAATCGGACGGTCTGTGGCATCGGCCGCGGCGACTCCGCGGTCCGGGCTCTGGGCGGTAAGCCGACAACGCTTGCCTCACTGCGAGAGTCGATCGAGGTGATCCGTAATCTGGCCAATGGGCGGAGCGCTCGGGTCGGTGAGACAACCGTGCAGTTCCCGTGGGCGGAACACTCGAGCCTGGAGGTATGGGTCGCGGCGTACGGGCCGAAAGCACTCGAGCTCACCGGCCAGGTGGCGGACGGGTTCATTCTGCAGCTGGCCGATCCCGACATCGCGGCGTGGACGATCGGCCGGGTCCGCGCCGCGGCCGAGCAGGCCGGTCGCGACCCCGATTCGATCTCGATCTGCGTTGCCGCTCCCGCCTACGTCACCGACGGCACCGATGCCGGGCTCGAACACGCCCGAGATCAGTGTCGTTGGTTCGGCGGGATGGTCGGCAACCACGTCGCCGATATCGTCTCGCGCTACGGCGGCGATGGCGGCGGTGTTCCACAGGCACTCACCGACTACATCGCGGCGCGCAAAGGGTACGACTACAACGAGCACGGTCGAGCCGGAAACTCTCACGCAGAATTCGTTCCGGACGAGGTGATCGACAGGTTCTGCCTACTGGGCACCCCGGCCGATCACATCGCCAAGCTGAAAGAGCTGGAGACACTCGGCGTCGACCAGTTCTCGGTGTACCTGCAGCACGACGCCAAGGCAGCGACACTCGAAGCCTACGGAGAGAGCATCATTCCGCAGATTCGGCCGAGCGTGACGGCAACGTCGTGACGGGTGTTCTCGATCAGGCTTCGGTGGTGGCAGCTACTCCAGCCGGTGCGAATCGAGGAGTGCGGCGTCCGTTGATGGCAGTGGTGGCCGTCGGCGTGTTGCTGGTGTTCTGGGAGCTGATGAAAGTGCTCGTCCCCGCGAACGGGGTGAGTGTCGCCGGAGTGCGGGTGCTCCCGCGCACCGACGACGGCGCGTTACCCCACGTGTGGTCGGTGTTGGCGGCGCTGACCGAGCCCGAGGTGAACGTCGCCGGGGCTCGCAGTGTCGGTGCCGCGATCGTGTCCAGTGGCCTGTTCACGTTCGGGCTCGCGGTACTCGGGTTCGCGCTGGGGACGGTGGTCGGGCTGGTGCTGGCGGTGGCGATGCAACGGTTCGTGTGGGTCGAGCGGTCCTTGTTGCCGTATGTGATCGTCTCGCAGACGGTTCCGTTGATCGCGTTGGCACCGCTCGTCGCCGGCTGGGGCGGGAAGATCGCCATCGGCGGGTACGCGTGGCAGCCCTGGATGAGCATCACCGTCATCGCGTCGTATCTCGCGTTCTTCCCAGTGGCAGTGGGGATGCTGCGCGGCCTGCGTGCACCCGATCGAGCAGCACTCGATCTGATGCACAGCTACGCGTCCGGATGGTGGACCACCCTGGTTCGACTGCGCCTGCCCGCCTCTGTGCCGCATCTGATTCCGGCACTGCGTCTGGCTGCTGCGGCCGCCGTGATCGGTGCCGTGGTCGCCGAAATCTCCACCGGTACGACCGGCGGTATCGGTAGGCAGATCATCGTGTTCTCGCAGCAGGCAACAGGAGACGCATCCCGCTTGTACGCAGCCGTTCTGGGCGCTGCGGTGCTCGGACTCGTGGTGACCGCACTGGTGTCGCTGCTCGATATCGCACTGGGCCGCTACGCGGGCCGTGCACCAGCGCGAAGGGCACAGACATGACCGAGCATGCGGTACTCGTCGAGGGCGTCGGCAAGACGTTCGACGGGGGAGTGACTGCGCTGGAGGATGTATCGCTCGCGATCGCCCCCGGTGAATTCGTCTCGCTCATCGGGCCTTCGGGCTGCGGCAAGTCGACGTTGCTCCGCATCGTGGCCGATCTCGAGCAACCGACGTCCGGTTCGGTATCGGTGTTCGGCCTGTCGGCACGCCGAGCCCGCGTCGAACAGAAGTACGGCATCGCCTTTCAACAGGCAGGGCTGCTCGATTGGCGCACAGTGCAATCGAACGTCGCATTGCCGCTGGAACTGCACAAGGTGCCCAAACGCGCTCGGGCAGAACGGGTTCGCGAACTGCTGGACCTCGTCGGACTCACCGATTTCGCAGAGAGATTTCCCAGCCAGCTATCCGGTGGGATGCAGCAACGAGTGGCGATCGCGCGGGCGCTCGCCCGAACACCGGGACTGTTGTTGATGGACGAACCGTTCGGGGCCCTGGACGAGATGACCCGCGAGAAGATGCAGAACGACCTACTGCGCATCGCCGAGGAGTCCGGCGCAGCAGTGGTGTTCGTGACCCACTCGATTCCCGAAGCGGTGTACCTGTCCGATCGGGTGGTTGTCATGTCCCCACGCCCGGGACGGATCGTCGACACACTCACGATCGACAGATTCGACACGAACGGGGATCCGCGCGAATCGGCGGAGTTCTTCTCGTCCATCACCGCGGTTCGTGACGCATTGCACGGCCGTACGGTTCGCAGTGCGGAACTGCGATGAAGGTCTGGTTGCCGCCGGTGGTGTTCGGTGCGGCGGCGCTCGCACTGTGGCAGTTGCTCACGGTCGTCGCCGGGGTTCCGTCGTTCCTGCTGCCGTCGCCGAGCGCCATCGCCGAGCAATTCGTGCGGAACCTCGGTAACATCGGATCGGCAAGTCTGGCAACGGGAACCAACGCTCTCGTGGGGTTGATCGCAGGGTCGGTGCTCGGTCTCCTCGCGGCAATGGCAGCGGTTCGCCTGCGGATCGTCGACGAGCTGCTCACCCCGTTGGCAGCGGGTGCCGCAGCCGTTCCGATCGTCGCTCTTGCGCCGGTGTTCAACTCGATGTTCTCCTCGACCACCGATCTACCGCGGCGACTCGTGGTGACCATCGTCGTGTTCTTCCCGGTATTCGTCAGTGCGGCAAAAGGACTGCGTCAGGTCTCGGCTGTGCACCACGACCTGATGACGTCGTATGCCGTGGGTGGTTGGCAGTTCACCCGAATCGTTCGCCTCCCGTCCGCCGTTCCGCACATCTTCACCGGCTTGCGGGTTGCGGCTCCCAATGCTGTCATTGCTGCCATCATCTGCGAGTACTTCGGTGGACTGCAGAACGGTTTGGGGTCGCGGATCACCTCCGCCGCGGCGAACACGGCCTACCCCCGGGCGTGGGCCTACGTGATGGGTGCCATCGCAGTCGGTTTGCTGTTCTTCGTGGTTGTTCTGTTGCTCGAGAAACTCGTGTCCCGGCGTCGTCCCCAGGAAAGATGGATATGAACATCACTCGAACCCCCCGACCTCTTTTCGCCGTCGTCATGGCTCTGGCGGTGGTCGCCTCGGCCTGCAGTACCACCACGACCGACACCGACACCACCGCCGACGGGGACACCACGATCAAGCTGCAACTGCAGTGGTTCAAACAGGGCCAGTTCGCGGGCTACCTCGCCGCCGTCGATCAGGGTTTCTATGCGGAACAGGGGCTGGACGTCGAAATCCTCGACGGTGGAACGGATATCGTCCCGCAAACTGTGCTCGCACAGGGGCAGGCCGATTATGCCGTCGCGTGGGTGCCGAAGGCGCTCGCATCCCGTGAAGCCGGCGCCGGCATCACCGACGTGGCCCAGATCTACCAGAAGTCGGGCACATTGCAGGTCTCGTTCAAGGATCAGAACATTGCCTCACCGGCCGACCTCCAGGGCAAGACCGTCGGAAACTGGGGCTACGGCAACGAATTCGAGCTGTTCGCCGGTATGACCAAGGCCGGGGTCAGTCCCTCCGACGTGACGTTGGTGCAGCAGCAGTTCGACATGAACGGACTGTTGTCCGGTGATATCGCCGCCGCGCAGGCGATGTCGTACAACGAGTACGCGCAGTTGCTCGAGACCGTGAACCCCGCAACCGGTGCGCTCTACACCGCAGACGATTTCGCGTCGCTGAACTGGAACGACGACGGCGTCGCGATGCTGCAGGACGCGATCTGGGCCAACACCGACAAGCTCTCCGACGAGGCCTACCAGGAGCAGACGGTCAAATTCTTGGCGGCCTCGCTGAAGGGCTGGATCTTCTGCCGAGACAACGTCGAGAAGTGCCGCGACATCACCGTCGCCGCGGGGTCCACACTGGGCGCGAGCCATCAGCTCTGGCAGGTCAACGAAGTCAACAAGCTGATCTGGCCGTCGGCGGACGGCATCGGGATGATCGACGAGGCGGCATGGCAGCAGACCGTCGACATCGCCAAGACGACGAAGAACGCCGAGGGCTCGACGGTGCTGACCGCCGATCCCGACGCCGAGGCCTACACCAACGAGTACGTGAGCCAGGCGCTGGATTTGTTGAAGGCCGACGGTGTGGATGTCACCGGGGAGTCGTACGCTCCGATGGAGGTCACACTGGAGGAAGGCGGCAAGTAGATGGATCACGTGTTCTACTCCTGGTCGGCGCAGGCCGAACTGAATCCGATCACCGTCGAGGGTGCAGAGGGGTCGTGGTTCTGGGACGACAAGGGCAAGCGGTACCTGGACTTCTCGTCGCAGCTGGTCAACGTCAATCTCGGGCATCAACACCCCGACGTCGTCGCCGCCATCGTCGAACAGGCCCAGGTTCTGACGACCATTTCTCCCACCGTGGCCAACAACAAGCGCAGTGAACTCGCCGCGTTGATCGCCGAACGTGCGCCGGGTGATCTGGACCGAGTGTTCTTCACGACCGGTGGCGCAGAAGCCGTCGAGCATGCGGTGCGGCTGGCGCGACAGCACACCGGGCGTACGAAGATGCTCGCCGCGTACCGCTCGTACCACGGTGGAACCGGAGTTGCGATCGGTCTCACCGGCGAGCCGAGGCGTTGGGGCACCGAACCGACCAACGTCGACGTCGTACGCTTCTTCGGGCCGTATCCGTACCGGTCACCCTGGGGCACAACGACTCCCGAGGACGAGACGGCTGCAGCACTGGCGCACCTGGAACAGGTCATCGTGCTCGAGGGTGCGCAGAACGTCGCCGGACTGATCCTGGAATCGGTCATCGGCACCAACGGTGTGCTGATCCCGCCGCCCGGATATCTGGCCGGGGTTCGGGCGCTGTGCGACAAGTACGGAATCGTCTACATTGCCGACGAAGTGATGGTCGGGTTCGGGCGAATCGGCGAATGGTTCGCATGCCAGGCCTGGGATGTGACACCGGATCTGATCACGTTCGCCAAGGGCGTCAACTCCGGGTACATCCCCCTCGGCGGAGTGGTCATCTCGGAGAAGATCGCCTCGCAGTTCGACCACAAAGCCTATCCGGGAGGGTTGACCTACTCCGGCCATGTGCTCGGGTGCGCCGCGGGCGTGGCATCCATCGGAGTGTTCGAGCGCGACAAGATCCTTCCGCACGTGCGTCACGTCGGCGAGGACGTACTCGGTGCGGGCCTGTCGAAGCTGGCCGAATCTCATCCGAGCGTGGGTGAGGTGCGCGGCAAGGGATTCTTCTGGGCCGTCGAATTGGTCAAGGACGGCGAGACGAAGGAACCGCTGGTGCCTTTTGCCGCGTCGGGCAAGGACGCAGCGGCCATGGGCACGGTGACCGCCGCGGCGAAGTCACGTGGGCTGTGGCCGTTCGTGGCAGGCAACCGCCTTCAGATCGCGCCCCCGCTGACGACCTCGGAGGACGAGATTCGTCAGGGACTGGAAATCCTCGACGAGGTACTGACGGTGGCGGACGGCTTCACCGTCGACGGGTGATCACAGCACCGCACCGGGGTTGAGGATGCCTGCTGGATCGAGTGCGGTCTTGATCCGGCGGGTCAGTTCCATGACGTCCTCACCCACCTGATCGGGCAGCCAAGCCTTCTTGAGGCGACCGACGCCGTGTTCACCGGTGATGGTGCCACCCAACGAAATTGCCAGATCCATGATCGCGCCGAATGCGATGTTGGCGCGCCGTGTCATGTCGGCGTCCTCGGGGTCGAAGACGATCAGAGGGTGGGTGTTGCCGTCGCCGGCGTGGGCGATGACCGCCACCAGCACGTCGTATTTCGTGGACAGCTCGGCGATTCCGTCGACCAGGGCCGGTAGTGCGGGCAATGGAACCCCGACGTCCTCGAGCAGCAGGCTGCCGAGTCGTTCGACCGCGGGAATGGCGAATCGCCTTGCGGCAGCGAAGGCCTCACCCTCATCGGGGTCGTCGGTGGTGAAAACATCCGAGGCCCCGGCCTCGGTGCACGCGGCCGCCATGATCTCGATCTCGCGACCTCGGTCGGCACCGGGGGAGTCGGACCGAGCAATGAGCATCGCGGCCGCCTCGCGATCGAGCCCCATGTTCATGGCATCCTCGACGGCACCGATGGACGCGCGGTCCATGAATTCGAGCATCGACGGCCGCAAGTTCCGGGTGATGGCCAGAATGGCGGTGGTCGCGTCGTGCACCGACGCGAACGAGGCGACCACCGTACTGGCGGGAGGTTGCGCCGGAATCAATCGAAGAGTGATCTCGGTGATGATGCCCAGCGTGCCCTCGGAGCCGACGAACAGCTTCGCAAGGGACAGGCCTGCAACGTCTTTCAGGCGTGGCCCGCCCAGTCGGACGGCGGTACCGTCGGCCAGGACGACCTCGAGACCGAGAACGTAATCGGTGGTGACTCCGTACTTCACACAGCACAGGCCGCCCGCATTGGTGGCCGCATTGCCTCCGATGGAACACATCTCGAACGAGGACGGATCCGGTGGGTACCAGAGGCCGTGTTCCGCGACGGCCTTCTTGACCTCGACGTTGAGCAGCCCGGGTTGTACGACGGCGATGCGGGTCACCGGATCGACGGTGATCTCTCGCATCAACTCGGTGGTGAGCACGATTCCGCCGTCCACGGCGGTGGCTCCGCCGGACAAACCCGATCCGGCACCGCGCGGGACGACCGCCACGTTGTGCTCGGTGGCCCACCGCATCACGGCACGAACGTCCTCGGTGGACTGTGCGCGCACGACGGCCAGCGGGGTTCCGGCGTCGGGATCCTTCGCCCAGTCGCGTCGGTAGCCCTCGGTGATGTCCGGGTCGGTGACCACCGCGCCGGGCGAAAGAAGGGATTCGAGCTCGCTCAGGCGGGCATCTGCATCGGTCGTCACCGACATCTCGGTCTCCTCACGTCGAAAATGTGACCGTCGACACCCGAGTCTGTCACGGCCGCGCGTGCGGCGGAGTCGGGGTCGGTCGACGCTCGATCACTGATTGCGTTGCAGCGTCAGTTCTGCGAGTTCGGTGGCGGCGGCGCACGGGTCGGCCGGACTGCCGCCTCGGTACTGCACCCACCAGGTGATGACGCCCGAGTACGCCGCGCTGATTCCGCACGACGACGGGTCGGCCGGTCGTCGCGACAGGAACGCTGTGGTGCCGCCAACGGCAACGTCTTCGGTGGTGTAGCCGAGTCGATCGGCCAGCTCTCGCTCACGCGAGAGTGCATCGTTCTCGAACCAGGCGAAGGTCACGTCGATGAGTCCGCCTGCACCGATCCCGGTCCACATGCACACCGCACCGTAGAAGTACTGATCGACGAGGTCTGCTCCCACCGTTTCGGCGATGGTGGGATCCGGGACGGCGATGCACTCCTCGAGCAGCTTGTCGAACTGTCCGCTGCCGCCCGATCGAGCGGGTACCGCCGTACCGGTCACGGTGGTGGTGCATCCGGTACCGACGGCCGCAGTCACGAGGACAGCGGCGAGGACGCGACGGGTGGAATCGGTGGAAGGGAACGTCGTCATCGGGCTACTTCGCCTTCGAGATCGTGGATCTGGCCAGATCTTCGACGACGTCGCAGGAGTCACGGGGGCCGTCGACCACGTAGTTGACGGACCAGTGCACGAAGCCGTCCCCGTTCTCGACCCCGGCCTCGCACGACGCGCCCGACGCTGCTGCGGTGAATCCCGGGTGTCCGTCCACATCGATGCGCTCGATGGTGCGGCCGACGGCTTCGGCCACGGAACTCTCTCGGTCGATGGGGCTGCCGCGGTACCAGGTGAACATCGCGTACGCGCCGCTCGCGGATTCCCATCGGCATCGAACAGCGTTCTCGGACACCACCGTCAGATCGGGAACGGCCGTGAGTGTCTGCACTTCCGTGTTGTCCATCGACCCGCATTCACCGACGAAGAGCTCTTCGGTCACGGGCTGGTCGGCCGTCTCGGCCGGATCCGGATCGGCTTCGGTGCCCGGTGTGTCGGAGCATCCGACCAGTACACACCCGACCGCCGCGATCAACGCTGTAACGGCCCTGGTGCGCACGAATGCGGACTCTACCCACCCTGCACGGCAGAGGGGGAGCGTTTGATAGAAGTGAGTCACATCAGTAACACCAGCCTCAGGCGTTACCAGATCGATGCGTCGCCGACACGCAAATTTGTAGTTCGCCACGCTAGCGTCCAGCGCAGCGAACCTCGCACCCCACGCGGTGCGAGTCGACAAGGAGGCTGCACCATGATCGATCCCGGAAGTGACTCCTGGAACTACGTGGCCGCGATGTTCTCGTACGAATTCCTCGGGGGCGGAATCGAATACGACACCATCGAGCGCATTCACCGAGGCGAGATCGACGAATGGGTTCAGGCGTTGACGCAGTCCGGGCTGTTCGATCGAGCAACCATCGCGCGCATTGCCGACTCGTGGCATCAGGCCCCTCGGCAGTTGTTCGACATGCTGGTGCTCGACGCGGACGAGATGACCGCCAGGCGGTGCTCGCTGGCATGGTCCTCGCTGGACCGGCTCGCACCACTTGCCCGCCTGGGCTGATGTAAGGGTCAAGTACCGAGCAACCGCGTCCCCGACGCATCGACGACGATGGCCTGTTCGTCGGTCAACCCATGACAGTCGACACCGTCCCTGCGTAGGCGCTGCACCGTAGCGTGCCCCGAATCGTTCTCGTCCAGAACAGAATTCAGATGCGGGACAATCGAGTAATCGACCAGGCCCAGTCCGATCCACACCGGATCGACACCGGTGGCGGGCCGAACCTCGCCTGGGTCGTCCGCGTCCTCGACTCCGATCAACGATGGTGCGGCCACACACGCGCCCGCGCTGTATCCGCCGTACACGATCGATCCCCGCCGAACACGCTCGGTGAGGATCTCGTCTGCACCCGAGCGGGCGAGTTGAGCGCGCAGGACGAAGGTGTTGCCCCCGCGCACCCACACCGCACCGAAGCCGTCGAGTGCGCGCTCGAATGCGGCGGGCCGACCCACGTAATCGCGCAGATCCAGCTCGGCAGGCCGGTACCCGAGCTCCCGCAGCGGACCGAACTCGCTTCGGAGCGAGGACGTGCGAGCGGCGAGGGGCCACGCGTCCGATGCGTTCGCGATGATCGCGATATCGGACGGCGGCCCGGTGAGCTCGACGAAAGCGTCGGAGTGGCCGCCGAATCGATAGGACGACAGGAACAGCTTCATGCTGTCGATTCGCCGTTCAGCCGGGCCAACCCGACGCGAACGGCGTCCGCGACACGCTCGGGCTCACTCAGGCGACGCGTCACGAACCCGGCCGCGAACCGGAAGCGATCCCGGTGCCACCGGGGCACCACGTGCAGATGCAGGTGGAAGACCGTCTGAAACGCGGCCTTGCCGTCGTTGATGACGAGATTGGCTCCGTCGGCGCGCAGGTCCGAGTGGCGCACTGCGCGCGACAGGGTGTGTCCGACGCGAAACACGTCGGCGGCCGCGTCCGGATGGGTCGAGTTCAGATCGGTGGCGTGCTCGCGCGGGACGACGAGCAGGTGTCCGCGACTGACCGGCCGGATGTCGAGAAAGGCGATCGCGTGGTCGTTCTCGAACACACGGTGCGCGGGGGCGTCGCCGGCGACGATGGCACAGAAGATGCAAGATTCCACGGTTGTCACTGTAGGGTCCGATCATCACCGATAGACCTGTATGGCGTGCATCACAATTGCTCGTCCTGTAACCGCGGAATGCCGAACGGACTCGATTCAGAACGAATCGGACTGTGTTCCGGGTTACCCGCGGTCTGTCTCCTCTGGCTACTATCAGGGACCTTGTGCCTTTGTCGCATGGGTTCGTCCACTCGTCGCACGTTCGGGACCATCGGCCGATCAGTGGACACCATTCAACGCAGGAAGACGGAGATTTGGATACATCGCAGAGCACTGAGAAGGGTTCGGGATCCACGACTGTCGTCGGTGTGGTTCGGGAATCGGGGGAGGGCGAACGTCGCGTCGCCCTGGTGCCCAAGATCGTTGCCTCCTTGACGGGTAAGGGCGTGGAGATCGTCGTCGAATCGGGTGCCGGTCTCGGCGCTCTGATTCCCGACGAGCTGTACGTCGCCGCCGGAGCGACCATCGGTGATCCATGGTCGGCGGACGTCGTGGTGAAGGTTGCGCCGCCGTCCGACGCCGAGATCGCCAAGCTGAAGTCGGGCTCGACGCTCATCGGATTCCTGGCACCGCGCAACGCGGAGAACAGCATCGGGGCGTTGAAGGCGGCCGGAGTACAGGCCTTCGCCGTCGAAGCGATTCCGCGGATCTCGCGGGCGCAGGTGATGGACGCACTGTCCTCTCAGGCCAACGTCGCCGGCTACAAGGCCGTGCTGCTGGCCGCGTCGGAGTCCACCCGGTTCTTCCCGATGCTCACCACCGCCGCTGGCACCGTCAAGCCCGCTACCGTGCTGGTACTGGGCGTCGGCGTGGCAGGTCTGCAGGCGCTCGCCACCGCGAAGCGTCTGGGCGGCCGCCCCACCGGGTACGACGTGCGACCGGAGGTGGCGGATCAGGTTCGCTCCGTCGGCGCGCAGTGGCTCGATCTGGGGATCGACGCCGCGGGCGAGGGCGGATACGCGCGTGAGCTGACCGAAGACGAGCGGGTGCAACAGCAGAAGGCTCTCGAAGAGGCCATCAAGGGATTCGACGTGGTCATCACCACCGCGTTGGTTCCCGGACGCCCCGCCCCGCGACTGGTCACGGCCGCAGCCGTCGAGGGCATGAAGCCCGGCAGCGTCGTGATCGACCTCGCAGGGGAAACCGGAGGCAACTGCGAACTCACCGAGCCCGGCGAGACGGTCGTCAAGCACGATGTCACCATCTGCTCGCCGTTGAACCTGCCGGCCTCGATGCCCGAGCACGCCAGCGAGCTGTACTCGAAGAACATCTCGGCATTGCTCGAACTCATGTTGGTCGACGGCAAGCTCGCCCCCGATTTCTCGGACGAGGTTCTCGCCGGTGCCTGCGTGACACGTGAGAAGGAGAACTGATGTACACCCCGCTGCTCGCGAACATCGCGATCCTGGTGTTGTCCGGGTTCGTCGGCTTCGCCGTGATCTCCAAGGTGCCCAACACCTTGCACACCCCGTTGATGTCGGGAACCAATGCCATCCACGGCATCGTCGTGCTCGGTGCCCTGGTGGTGCTCGGCAAGGTCGACGATCCGTCCATCGGCCTGCAGGTCATCCTGTTCGTCGCTCTCGTGTTCGGAACCGTCAACGTCATCGGTGGATTCGTGGTCACCGACCGCATGCTCGGCATGTTCAAGTCCAAGCCCGTTCCTGCCGAGGCCAAGAAGGGTGCTGACTCCTGATGGACAATCTCGTCAACATTCTCTACATCGTCGCCTTCGGCATGTTCATCTACGGCCTGATGGGTCTGACCGGACCGAAGACGGCCGTGCGTGGCAACCAGATCGCCGCGGTCGGCATGTTCCTCGCTGTCGTGGCGACGCTGATCTCCATCCGAGACACCGGCAACTGGATTCTGATCGTCGTCGGTCTGGTCGTCGGCGTTGCGCTCGGTATCCCGCCTGCTCGCCGGGTCAAGATGACCGCGATGCCACAGCTGGTGGCTCTGTTCAACGGCGTCGGCGGTGGAACCGTCGCGTTGATCGCCTGGGCCGAGTTCCTCGACACGTCGGGATTCTCGAACTTCAAGCACGGTGAATCACCGACTGTCCACATCGTCATCGGGTCGCTGTTCGCGGCGATCATCGGGTCGATCTCGTTCTGGGGATCACTGATCGCGTTTCTCAAGCTGCAGGAGACCCTGCCCGGTTCGCCCATCACCATCGGCAAATTGCAGCAGCCGCTCAACGCTCTACTGCTGATCGGCGCTGTGGCCGCTGCAGTGGTCATCGGCATCAACGCCACTCCGGGCGGAGGGGTGTCGCAGTGGTGGATCGTTGCGGTTCTGGTACTAGCCGGAATTCTCGGTCTGACGGTGGTGCTGCCCATCGGCGGCGCAGACATGCCGGTCGTCATTTCGCTGCTCAACGCTCTGACCGGTTTGTCTGCTGCGGCGGCAGGTCTGGCGCTCAACAACACCGCGATGATCGTTGCAGGCATGATCGTCGGCGCGTCCGGCACGATCCTGACCAACCTCATGGCCAAGGCCATGAACCGATCCATTCCGGCAATCGTCGCCGGTGGATTCGGCGGCGGTGACGCTGCTGCAGGTCCCGCCGGCGCAGGTGGGGGAACGGCGAAGGCCACGTCCGCAGCCGACGCTGCCATCCAGATGGCGTACGCAAACCAGGTCATCGTCGTTCCCGGATACGGCCTCGCCGTTGCGCAGGCACAGCATGCGGTCAAAGACATGGCCAAGCTGCTCGAGTCGAAGGGTGTCGAGGTCAAATACGCCATTCACCCCGTCGCCGGTCGCATGCCCGGGCACATGAACGTGCTCCTTGCAGAGGCCGACGTCGCATACGACGCGATGAAGGAGATGGACGACATCAACGACGAGTTCGCCCGTACCGATGTCACGTTGGTCATCGGCGCGAACGACGTGACCAATCCGGCTGCGCGCAACGATCCGTCGAGCCCGATTCACGGCATGCCGATCCTGAACGTCGATCAATCGAAGTCGGTCATCGTTCTCAAGCGGTCGATGTCGTCCGGATTCGCAGGTATCGAGAACCCGTTGTTCTTCGCCGAGGGCACCTCGATGCTGTTCGGTGACGCGAAGAAATCGGTTTCCGAGGTGACCGAGGAGCTCAAGGCTCTCTAGTCGCGAGCAGTCAGCAGCCTCGATGGGGCGCTCCCGTTGTTCATCACCGGGAGCGCCCCGTCTTGCGTCGAACGGCCAGCGCGGCCGTGTCGAGCGGGTTGCGGGCTTCACGGGCAGCTGCGTCGGGTGAGAAGAGCATGACGATCGAGCACGCCGGCCACCACACGAACACGATCGATGCTGCGCTCACGATCCCGGTGATGGACGCGGATCCGACGATCAGGGCGGCCGCCGCCACCGCGAGCGTCGCGACAGTTCCCAGACCGAGGATCACGGGCCGCCACGCCGCGGACGCCACCATCGATGCAGCTCCGAGCAGCGAGGCCACAGCGACGAGTTGACCGCTCGGAAGGTCTGCGGACGCCGTCGTGGCTCCCATGATCTCGCGGGCGAGCGCACTGGTCACGACGGCACCGATGGTGCAGGCGATCACCACCCCGATGCCGAACGGCAGCTTGCGTATCAGCGCCACGACCGCGAGCGCGGCCACGGCGATCAAGACGGCGGTCACATCGATCGCATCGAGTACGTGAGCGGCCACTGCCGAGCCGGGGATGGATTCCCCGAACGTCGAGGGTGCGGCGTGCGGTGCCCACATCAGGAAGATCAGCAGCAGGACCGCGGAGGCACCTGACACGGCCGCCCGCACGACGACCGCTCGCCGGCGTGGACGGCTCGAGGTGCTGGACGGCACGGCAGGCGTCTCGGCGTCGGTGGATGCGCGGATCGGTCCGGAATCCAGGCTCGGTGGAGGCATGAGTGCCACGGTGCCCGAACCGGCTGAACGCAGGATGTGAGGAACATGGGAAGCGGCTGATTCTTGCCGTGGTAACGATTCGATCACACAGCACGGTCCGAGCGGAATCATGCAGTTTCGAGTAGCGGTGGCCGCCAGTCAAATTCTCCGAGTTGGTTTGGCCGATCCATTCGGGGGCGGAAACTGGTTTGTGAGGGTGAAGCGGGCCACTGACCTGGAATGGAATCGAGTGGATCCGATCGGCGATGCTCGCATTCCTGCCGCCGAATCGCGCCCTCTGGTGGTCCTCGGTCCGCTCAGCTGGGCGTTTGTCCTTCGATTGTTCACCGTCACAGCATTTCGCAATGCGAGCTATGACTTCGTTGCAAGGCGTTGATTGGATGGGTCCATGTGTGTGACGATACTCACATAGTCCAGTTCACCCTGGGCGAGACCGTCCGAAAGGGCGTAGTTTCAGCCGCATCGGAAACCCGGATTCGGCCGTTACACCCAAATCGATAACGATCTGGAAACGGACCGTGGTGCCCGTCACAGCCCGCCGGAATCGGGTACTCGACAGCTACGGACGCCGGAAACTCGAAGGAGAAGAACATGACCGCAATGTCTCAGGGACAGCTCGACATGGTCCGCGCGTTCTTTTGCAACGAGTTCGAAGCGGATTCCCTCGACCGATCCACCGTGCCGGAGCCCACCGCCGAGGCAGTCGCCGAGTGGATCGATGCACTGACCAACAGCGGCCTCTTCGCTCCCGCCGAGGTACGCAACATCTCCTCGGTGTGGGCGGCCGAGCCGGAGACGCTGGTAGCAATGCTGATCGGCGAAGTGGACGAAATCGCCGTCAAGCGTCACGGAGCAGCGGTGCCGGCCGCAGCAGTTGCCACACCGGCTCTGATCCCCGCCTTCGTGCGCGCCAGCTGACTCGCCCCGGGCCCGGAGTCTTTCGCACCAGGGCAGGTTCCGCTTCGCTACTATCGGTCGAATTCCGATGACGGCAGTCGACAACGGTGTCGCGCGGCGAAGTGAGGGTTCTGTATGGGCGCAGTGGGACTGGACGAGGACGCAGTATCGACCTGGATCGCAGGATTGGGGATCGGCGCAACTTCGCCTCTCACCTTCCAGCGAATCGGCAACGGTCAGTCCAATCTCACCTATGCCGTGCGCGACGCCGGTGGCAGCAGCTGGGTACTTCGGCGTCCACCACTGGGGCATCTGCTGGCGTCCGCACACGACGTGGTGCGCGAACATCGAATTCTTTCCGGACTGCAGAACACGGCGGTGCCGGTTCCGAAGATGATCGCGATCACCGAGGATCCTTCGGTGTCCGAGGTCCCGCTCGTGCTGATGAGTTTCGTCGACGGGATCGTCGTCGACTCGGTGGCGGCAGCCGAACAACTCGACCCCGATCACCGACGCCGCGTCGGGCTCGGCCTCACGGTGGCACTGTCCGACATCCACCGCGTCGATCTCGACTCCTCGGGTCTGGCAGATCTGGCCAGTCACAAGCCGTACGCCGCTCGCCAACTCGCCCGGTGGACCAAGCAGTGGGAATCCTCGCGCACTCGCGACGTACCCGGTATCGATTCGCTGGCAACTCGATTGGCAGCGGGGATTCCTCCGCAGCACGAAGTGACCCTGGTACACGGAGACTTCCACCTCAGCAACGTCATCACGGCTCGCGAAGACGGTCGTGTCGCGGCGGTCGTCGACTGGGAGCTGTGCACACTCGGAGATCCGTTGGCGGACCTCGGCGGCCTGCTGGCCTACTGGCCGCAAGCCGACGACGGGGTCGCCGGTCCGTTCATGGCGTCGACTCTGCCGGGCTTTCCCACTCGGGCCGAGCTCGTCGAGTCGTATGCGCAACACACCGGGCGCGACGTCTCCGATGTCGGATTCTGGCAGGTGCTGGCGTTGTGGAAGCTCTCGATCATCGCCGAAGGTGTCATGCGCCGTATGGAAGCCGACTCGCGAAACCGGGCCGTGGCAGGCGGGCCGACCACGACGCTCATCGACGACATCGTCACCAGGGCGTTGCGTACAGCCGACGAGATCGGCCTGTAGTCGGTCAGATCGACCCGGTCCCGATCACCAGAGTCCGCGCTGCGCTCTCGATTTCGGGCGGAATCGCCACCGGTCTACGCGTTGTCCCGTCGACGTACACGTGTACGAATCGACCCTTCGCCGCCAGCTCCAACGCATCGTTGCCTGCCTCGCGGAACAACCCGAGCGAGTACACGATGCTACGGGTGCCCAGCTTCTCGACGGCCAGGCCGACCTGAAGCCGATCCGGAAAGCTCAACTCGGACAGGTAGCGGCACGAGGTTTCGGCGACGACACCGATCGCCGGCAGTGTCCGGATATCGAGTCCGGTCGTCTCCATCAACCAACCGTTGACGGCGGTATCGAAATACGCGTAGTAGGTGACGTTGTTGACGTGGCCGTAGTGGTCGTTGTCGTCCCATCGCGTCGTCACGGGCCACAGAGCCGGATAGTCCGATGCGTGCGACAACTCCGGCCCGCGGTTCACCTGATCGGTCATGAACGTGACCTTAACCAGTGGCGTCGGTAGCGGGCGTCGCCGGGGACGGACGGCGCAGGATCGCTCGGACCACCAGACCGACGACCAATGCCCAGAATGCGGAGCCGATTCCTGCGAATGTCAGGCCGGAAGCGGCGACGAGGAACGTCAGAACGGTCGCCTCTCTGTCCGATGCATGTTCGAGTGCACCGAACAGTGATGCCGCGAGAGTTCCCAACAAAGCAAGTCCGGCAACGGTTTCGACCACGCCTGGCGGGGCTGCGGCAACCAGGGTTGCCAATGCCGCGGACAGCAGCGCCAACACCAGATACGAGGAACCCGCGGAGAAGGCCGCGACCCAACGCCGCTTCGGGTCCGGATGGGCACTGGGATTCGCCGCGAGCGCAGCGCTGATCGCGGCGAGGTTGATCGTGTGCCCACCCGCGAATGCGCCCAGGACAGTGCCGGTTCCGGTGACCGTCATCGACGCCCGCCAAGGAATTCGGAAGCCGAACGACGCCATGACGGTGGTGCCCGGGATGTTCTGCGACGCCATGGTGACGATGTACAGCGGCACCGCTATACCGATCGTCGCCTGCCAGGTCCAGTGCGGAACCGTCCAGTCGATTCGAGGGATCAGATCGGACGCCGCGATGGGTGTGCCGCCGCCGATCAAGTCCGCTGCGATGACTGCAGCCGCCGCGAGGAACGCAGCGGGCACCGCCCAGCGCGCACTGAATCGAAGTACCACGAGCCAGAGGAGTACCACCGGCGCTATCCGAGCGGGTGAATCGGAGAACGCACCGACCGGTGCCGCGCACAGCGGTAGCAGCACTCCGGCCAACATCGCCTGAGCGAGTGGTACCGGAATCTTCGACACCGCAGCGCCGAGTCTGGGCCACAGGCCCGTCAGGACGATCAGCACCCCGACAGTGACGAAGGCACCCACAGCGGCGGGCCACCCTCCGACGACCACACCGGTTCCGGCGAGCAGCGCAGCGCCCGGCGTCGACCACGCCAGGGTGATGGGCTGTCGATATCTGCGTGCGAGCCACATCATGCCCACCGCCTGCGTGACACAGAGCGCCAGCAATCCCGAGGCCGCCTCGGTCGGGCTGGCACCTACTGCCCGCAGGCCCGTCAGCACGACAGCGAACGAGCTGGTGAAGCCGACCAGTGAGGCCACGATTCCAGCGCTGACAGGGGTCGAGAGTGGCGTCGGTCTGTCGGCGGCGTCGGCTGTGGTCACGACTGACGATGATGCACTGTGGGCCGTCGCCTGTCGCGTCGTTTCCCCTCGAGCCGAGTCGGCGCCACCAGTCCGTGGCCGAATGCTGTCGGGGCACCGTCGACGTGACGTAGTCTCTTGGTTGGACCGGACCAGTCCGTACCGCTGGTTCGGCGAGTGACGGAAAGGCCGGCGCAGTGGTGATGCCCGTACATCTGAGGGACAGTCAAGTCCCGAAGCACGAACAGCTTCGCGCAATTCTGTTGCACCGCTGCACCAAGGAGCTGCAACCCGGCGATCTGATGCCCAGCGAGCGAAAACTGATGGAGGACTACGGTGTCAGCCGTATCACCGTCCGCGAAGCGATCGGCCAGCTCGTCAACGACGGGCATCTGGTGCGAGTCCGTGGCAAGGGCACATTCGTGGCCAGTCGCACCGTGCAGTCTCGTTTGCACCTGGCATCGTTCTCCGAGGAGATGCGCGCGCAGGGGCTGACGCCTACCACTGTGGTGCTGTTCGCGCGGCTCGAAAGCCCCTCGGCGGCAACGACTCGTGCTCTCGGCCTGGCCGACGGAGAACAGACCTACCACGTCAAGCGTCTACGGCTGGCCGACGCCGAACCGGTCAGCGTCGACGACGCGTGGTACCGGGCTTCCCTGCTACCAGGACTGATCGAGCACGATCTGAGCAAGTCGGTGTACGAGGCCGTCCAGATCCACTACGGGTTGACCATCGACCGGGCCGAGCAGACCGTCAAAGCCACTGCGGCAGACAGTGATACCGCCACCCTGCTCGGCACCAAGCGCGGTGCCCCCGTGCTGTATTTCGACCGAGTCTCCTTCAGCGGCGACGAGCCGCTCGAACATACCGAGAGCTGGTACCGCTGCGATCGGTACCAATTGTCGATGGAAGTCGAAGGCGGGCGACGCACCCCGCAACGTCGGTGAGATCAGGGCAGCTCGAACAGAAGGTCGCCCACTGCCACGGAGTTGTCGATGCTCGCACTCGTGACCGAATCCGGCTTCGAATCCATCAACACCACCGGAACGACATCCGAGTAGCCCGCCGCCGCGATCGCTGCGGGATCGTAGGTGACGACGAGGTCGCCGGCCTCGACTCGATCGCCCTCTGCTGCAACGAGTTCGAAGCCCGCGCCCTTCATCTTCACGGTGTCGATGCCGATGTGCACCAACACGCCCGCCTTGTCCTCGGTGAAGACGACGAACGCGTGCGGGTGAAGTTTGAGGATCGTGCCCGCGACCGGTGAACGAACCTCGACGGACCCGTCGTTCGGAGCCGGGCGTAGTGCGACACCGGAGCCGACCATCTGCGCCGAGAACACCGGGTCGGGCACGTCGGCGAGCGAGATGACCTGCCCGGCAACCGGGCTGAGGATCGCCCTTGCGCTCACAGGATGTCGCCGATGTCTTCTGCGAGCGTGTCCGCTTCGGGACCGACGATGACCTGAACGGCGGTTCCCTTGTGAAATACGCCGTGGGCACCTGCTGCCTTGAGCGCCGCCTCGTTCACCAACGACCCGTCCTTCACCTCGGTGCGCAGCCGAGTGATGCACGCTTCGATCTCGACGATGTTGTCGGCACCGCCGAGGCCTTCGACGATCGCGTCCGCTTTGGACATGGAGATTCTCGCTTTCTGTCGGCTTGTATCTGTCGGGTGGATCACATGGCCGGGTTGACACGAGCCTGCCACCTGGCCAAACTACAACTGGTAATGACCGGACAGTACCCCTGATGGCATCCGGTCACAACAGCGAAATTGCCCTCGAAGGACCAGCCTCGAAGAGAAGGTCGCCATGACCCCGAAGAAGACGGACTCGATCGATACCGAGCCGAAGAAGGAATCACGATCATTGGCCGGGCTGCAGCGGTTCGGTCGCAGCCTCATGCTGCCGATCGCTGTTCTGCCCGCAGCCGGAATTCTCCTGCGGCTCGGTCAGGACGACCTGCTGGGTAGGTTCAGCGCACTGAAGACCACTGCTGCGGTCATCTCCGCGGCAGGCCAGTCGGTTTTCACCTGGCTTCCCCTCATCTTCGCGGTCGGTATCGCCATCGGCTGGGCCAAGAAGTCCGATGGTTCGACCGCGCTCGCAGCTGTGGTCGGCTACATGGTGATGAACGGAGTCTTCACGGCAATGTCGCCGGTCGTGCTCGACGGAGAGGTCGATGCCAACGGTGACCCGGCAGTGATCGACTACGGCGTGTTGGCAGGCATCGTCATCGGACTGCTCTCGGCAATTCTCTGGCAGCGTTTCTATCGACAGAAGCTGCCGGATTATCTCGGCTTCTTCAGCGGCCGTCGTCTGGTGCCGATCATGACGGCGATCACCGGTCTCGTCGTCGCCGTGATCATGTCGTTCGTGTACCCACTCTTCTACAGCGCTCTCCAGTGGGTGGGCAACACCGTCGCCGACCACAGCGTGGTGGGTAGCGGAATCTACGGCTTCGCCAACCGCATGCTCATTCCCACAGGGCTGCACCACATTTTGAACTCCGTCGTCTGGTTCCTGGTGGGGGACTACCAGGATGCAAGCGGTCAATTGGTCCGCGGCGATCTGAACCGGTTCTTCGCCGGCGACCCGTCCGCCGGAGTGTTCATGACCGGATTCTTCCCGATCATGATGTTCGCACTTCCCGCTGCGGCATTCGCGATCTACCGCAACGCCAAGCCGTCGCAGAAGAAGATCGTCGGCGGAATCATGTTGTCCACCGGCCTGACTGCCTTCGTCACCGGGATCACCGAGCCGCTCGAATACTCGTTCATGTTCGTGGCCTGGCCGCTCTACATCATCCACGCGGTGTTGACCGGAACCTCGATGGCGCTGACCAATGCCCTCGGAATCCATGACGGATTCTTCTTCTCCGCCGGTGGCATCGACTACCTGCTGAACTACGGAATCGCCACCAAGGCATGGCTGCTCATTCCGATCGGCCTGGTGTACGCGGTGATCTACTACTTCCTGTTCAGCTTCGTCATCAAGAAGTGGAACCTGCGCACCCCCGGACGTGAGGACGACGCTGTGCTCGAACCCGACCGGGCATGACCGCATCCACTGCAACGACGCTCCGAGGGCGTGTCGTCACGCGCGACCAGGTGATCGAGGACGGCGTCGTCGCGTCGACGGGAGACCGGATCTCCTGGGTCGGACCGGCATCGGCATGGACCGGTGATCGAGCACCGCACACGAATTCGACGATCCTCCCCGGGTTGATCGATCTGCACTGCCACGGTGGAGCGGGGGCTTCGTTTCCCGATTCACCGGCCGTCGATCTGATGACGGCGGTGCGGCATCACCGCTCCCGCGGGACCACGACGATGCTCGCCTCACTGGTGTCGGCACCGCCGGAACGACTGATCGAGCAGACGTCGCTGTTGGCCGATCTGTACGAGTCCGGTGACATCGCAGGCGTCCACATCGAGGGGCCGTTTCTCTCGGTCGCCCGCTGCGGCGCGCAGGACCCGGCCTCGCTGCGCAGCGGAGATCCCGGACTGCTGCGCGACATACTGGCCGCGGGCCGGGGAGCCGTGCGGTCGATGACCCTTGCGCCCGAGATCGACGGTTTCGCTGCCGTAGCAGAGATGTTGCGGGAGAACGGCATACTGCCGAGCATCGGGCACACGGACGCCGATGCGCTCACCACCCGACGCGCTGTCGAGTCGCTGGGGGACGGTCCGATGACGGCCACGCACCTGTTCAACGGAATGCCGACCTGGCATCATCGATCGCCGGGCCCGGTGAGCGAGTGCCTGGCGGCCGCGGCCCGCAGCGTGATGGTGCTCGAATTGATAGGCGACGGAGTGCATCTCGCCGACGAGACCGTGCGCGCGGTGTTCGATCTCGTCGGTGGCGCACAGATCGCGCTGGTGTCCGACGCGATGGCCGCGGCCGGAATGCCGGACGGTCGCTACCGACTCGGACCACTGGATGTGACCGTCCAGCACTCGGTCGCACGGTTGTCCCGCGACGCAGACTCCGAGACCGCTCCGATCGCGGGCGGAACCGCGACCGTGCTGGACCTGGTGCGCCGCGCCGTGCTGGACGCCGGCGTACCCATTGTCGAAGCGGTCCGGGCCGCATCGTCGACTCCGGCGGCATCGATCGGACTCGGCTCCGACATCGGGTGCCTCGAACAGGGCATGAGAGCCGACGTGCTGGTGGTCGACGCGGCGTTCGAGCCACTACAGGTGATCAGAAGCGGAACTGCAATCAGAGAGGACAGCTAGATGGAGGTCGTGATCCTCGAGGGGGTCGACGCAGTGGATCGAACGGCCGCCGACATCGTCGAACGAGTGGTGCGAGCCGGTCCGGCTGTGCTGGGACTGGCGACCGGGTCGACCCCGGTGGGCACCTATCGCGAGTTGGCTCGACGGCATCGGGACGACGGCCTGTCGTTCGCGCGATGCCGAGCCTTTCTCCTCGACGAATACATCGGACTGGCGAAAGCAGCCGAGCAGTCCTACTTTTCGTTCATTCGAGACAACTTCGTCGACCACGTCGACCTGGACGACGCCGCAGTGTTCTCGCCCGACGGCGAAGCGGACGACATCGCGGCGGAGGCGCAGCGGTACGACGCGGCGATCGCGGCGGCAGGCGGCATCGATGTTCAGATCCTCGGAATCGGCACCGACGGACACATCGGCTTCAACGAGCCCGGATCTTCACTGCGATCGCGGACGCGGGTCAAGACGCTGACCGAACAGACTCGCGCCGACAATGCCCGTTTCTTCGACTCGCCCGAGGACGTGCCGCATCACGTACTGACGCAGGGTCTCGGCACCATCGACGAGGCCCGTCACCTGGTGTTGATCGCAACAGGGGAGTCGAAAGCGGAGGCGGTGGCGGCGGCCGTCGAAGGACCGCTGTCGGCGCACTGTCCGGCGTCGGCGATCCAATGGCACCCGCACGCAACGGTGCTGTTGGACGAGGCTGCGGCGTCGTCGCTCACCCTCGCGGACTACTACCGGTACGCCTATGCAAACAAGCCCCGGTGGCAGCACCTGTGAGTCAGCTGCGCGAGAACTCCGATGCGCGCGCGATCTGTTCGTCCGACGGCCGCACTCCGGTGTAGAGGACGAACTGTTCTGCCGCCTGCAGGGCGATGACCTGAGCGCCGGTGATCACGGGCTTGTTCGCCGCTCGGGCAGCAACGATCAGCGGCGTCTCCGACGGCATGGCGACGACGTCGAACACGGCCTTCGCTGCGTCGATCTGCTCGACGGTGAACGGTGCCGAATCAGCGTCCGGTCCGCCGGCCATACCCACCGGAGTCACGTTCACCAGCAAGTCTGCGCCCACTGCGTCGGCAGACCAGTCGTAGCCGTAGGTCTCGGCGAGCACCGGGCCGGTGTTCGTGTTGCGGGCGACGACGGTGCCCCGGGTGAAACCCGAATCTCGCAGTGCGGCAACGACAGCCTTGGCCATACCGCCGCTGCCGGTGACGGCCACCGAGTAGTCGGTCGAGAAGCCGCTCGCGGCGAGTAGGTTCGCGACGGCCTGGTAGTCGGTGTTGTACGCGTGCAGGACGCCGTTCTCGTTGACGATCGTGTTGACGGATTCGATCGCGCTCGCCGACTCGTGCATCACGTCGACCAGTTCGATCACATCTTCCTTGAACGGCATCGAGACGGCGCAGCCTCGGATGCCCAGCGCGCGAACACCGCCCACCGCGGCGGCGAGGTCGGTGGTGGTGAACGCCTTGTAGACGAAATTCAGGTTCAATTCGTCGTAGAGATAGTTGTGGAAGCGAGTTCCGATATTGCTCGGTCGGCCGGACAGGGACATACAGAGCTGTGTCTCACGGTCGAGGAAGCTGCGCGGGTGTGCTGTTGCCATCGCTGAGACGTTACGCCGCGCATGTAGAGGCGACCGAAGCGAGAACACTCCGATCGTCCTGGGTGATCGGCAACTCGTACTGGGCAGCGACCGAGAGGTACTTGCCCGCGTAGAAGCAGTGGTAGGCCGCGTTCGGCGGCAACCATTGCGAGGGTGTCTTGTCGCTCTTGCTCTGATTGTCTGCTCCGTTGACCGCGAGCAGATTGAACGCCACGTCGTTGGCGAACCGAACGCGTTTGTCGGGCGACCACATGTTCGCGCCCATATCCCACGCAGCGGACAGCGGGTAGACGTGATCGATCTGAATCTTTCCGGCGTCGGACTTGGTGAACTGCATCGGCTCACCGGAGTACGGGTCTGCGAGCGAACCCGACAGCACGACGCAGTCGCGGGTGCCCGCCCGGAACTCGACCCCGGTCATCGACAGCGCCAGGACGTTGTCGCGGGTACCGCAACCGTCGTGGCCGCCCGGCCCGTCGTAGTCGTCCGTCCATGCCGGGCCGAACACACACCCTTCGCCGCTCTTGCACCCGCGCTCGTAGCCGAGAGCATCGGGTCGGTCGGCGACCACACGAACCTGGGCGAGCAACTGCTCGATCTGGGTGCGAGTGGGGCTACCGGGAGCCGGTTCGGCGGGGGAGAAGCCGGGGACGACGGGCCGGTCGCACGAGCCGAACACAGCCATCACGGCCGCGGCGATCGCCAGCAGTACCGCCACCCACAGCTTTCTCACGCACGCCCCATCGTCGATCTTGTTGTTCGGTCATCGGTCCTCGCGACAGCAGTGTGCCGGAAGGTCCCGACAGTTCTCCACCGACACGAATCCGGCATCAGCGAACCTCGACGACGACCTTGCCGAGCACGTGCCCGTCCTCGACGAGGGCGAGAGCCTCACCCGCACGTTCGAGCGGGAACACATGGTCGATTCGCGGACGAATGACGCCCGACGCGGTCAGGTCCGCCAGCCGCGCAAATGCCGCGGTGGTGCGGTCGCGATCGACTCCGGAACCGCCACACTGCGCTGCGAGCACCGGGTCTGCGACGCTGACGATCGGCACCCCCGCGGTCACTGCGGTCGCGGCGGCGCGCAAGCTGTCGCCTCCGACGAGATCGATGATGCCGTTCACCGGTCGTGACATCGACTCGACGAAATCGGGGCCGGAGGCGAGAAATTCTGCGTCGAGGCTCTCGATCCACTCCCGCTTGCCAGCACTCGCGACCGCGAGAACGTCGATACCGTCGGCTCGCGCGAGTTGCAGAACGGTCGAACCCACGCCGCCACCTGCGCCCAGCACCAGGATGGAATCACCCGCGCCGACGGCGAGTCGGCGCAGCGCGTCGTACGCGGTTCCGGCAGCCACCGGCAGCGTGGCCGCGGCTGCCCACGAGACGGCTTCCGGCTTGTGGGCACTGCTCGACGCGTTGAGCACGGTGTACTGCGCATAGCCTCCGTATCCCGACGCGGTGGCTCCGAACACGTGGTCGCTCACCGCGAAGTCGGCCACATCGCCGCCGACCGACACGATCGTGCCCGATACCTCCCGACCCAGAACCGCGGGCAAGGTGATCTGCACGGTGTCCTTGCGGTTGCCCGCCCGCACCTTCCAATCCGCGGGATTGACCCCGGCGGCGTGGACCGCGACGAGAACCTGCCCCGGTCCCGGCTCTGGGACAGGGAGGTCCAGAAGGTATTCGGTGTCGGGTCCGCCGTATTCACTGAAGCCGTACGCGATCATGTACATACTGTGCCTCACCCAACGACCCGCTCGGGAGCGCCTCACCTGAAGTGTGTCGGTGCTTGCTGATTGGATGGACCGATGCTGCACGGTCTCTGGTCTCCCGGTGCCGGGCTGATGCTGTGGGACGACGAGATCACCACCGGCGACGAACCCGATCTGCCGCCGACCCACGCGCACGTGCTCACCAGAACGTTCCGGCACCGTGCCGCGGTGTCGTTTCCGTCATCCGGACGCACTTCCACCGCGCAGGCCCCGGTACAGGTTCCGGCCATCGCACTCGCCCCGCACGACGGTGCCGACCTGCTGTTGCGGACGCCGTCCGACCACCCGTCGATCTCCGGTGACCTCCGCTACCTGGCGCACGTCGCCCGCGGAATCGAACGCTGGGTCCGCGGCGGTCGCGTCGTTCCGGCCCTGAAGTTGATGGACGGGCAGTGGTGGCCGCGGTGGCGTCTGGTCGGGGGCGAACGTCAACGTGCCTGGCTCAGCGAACTCGCCGTCGCGATGCCGTCGGTGCAGCGTGCGGGTGAGCGGCCCAAGAAGATCCTCGACGACATGGTGGAGGAGCTCACCGATCCGATCGTCAGATCGGTTCTGGGCAGACCCGACTCGGAGCATCCGCTGTTGTCGGCTCTGATTCGCGACGACCCGTATGCCGATGGCACCCAACAGATGTCGACGTTGCTCGAGAACTGGCGTGGAAGCCTCACCGTCGACGAGCCGTCCCTGGTGCTCCGCCTGCTCGAACCCGATGACGATGACGCCGTCGACAGTTCCTCCGAGGACGCAGTGGAGTCCTACTGGACGCTGCAGGTGTGTCTGCGAGCCGATGGCGAAGCGCCGCGACCGGTTCCGATGAGCCGCAAGGTCGATGCCACTCTGCTCTCCATCGCCGTGCGCAAGCTCGGCGACGCCGTGGCGGCGTACCCGAGACTGCGCGATCTGCCGTCTCAGGAAGGCACCCTCGATCTGTTGCTTCCGACGTCGGTGGTCATCGACCTCGTCGAACACGGTGCGACGGCACTGCAGGCCACCGGGACGACGGTTCTGTTGCCTCGGGCCTGGACGAGGCTGGATCCGTCGATGAGGCTGCGCGTCGAGTCACCGGCGGTGACGAAAGCGGCAGCCGATCGGGCGGTCGGCATGGACGAACTGGTGTCCTACGACTGGCAGCTCCAACTCGGCGACATGGTGCTCACCGAGGCGGAGATGAACAGGCTCGCCGTCTCGAAGGGCGATCTCGTACGGCTCCGCGGTCAGTGGGTGTTGGCCGACGGCGGTCAGCTCGCGCGGGCTGCCAAGTACGTCGCCGAGCATCACGGTGACGGGACTGCGCTGAGCACGCTGATGCGCGAGATGACTCTGGCCGATCCACCGCCGGCTCCGGTCCAGGACATTCGTGCCTCGGGATGGGCGGCCACGTTGCTCGAGCCCGGTGCGGTGCCGGAGACGATCCCCGTACCGGACGGTGTGAACGCGACTCTGCGGCCGTATCAGCAGCGTGGGCTCGATTGGCTCGCGTTCATGAGTCGGCTCGGTCTCGGGGCGGTACTCGCCGACGACATGGGGCTGGGCAAGACGCTGCAGGTGCTGACACTGCTCGCGCACGAAAAGAGTTCGACGCCGACGCTGCTGGTGGCACCGATGTCGGTGGTCGGCAACTGGCAGCGTGAGGCGGCGAAATTCACTCCGGCACTGCGAGTTCTGGTGCATCACGGGCCGGCCCGGTCGAAGGGCGACGAGCTCGACCGGGCGATCGCCGAGCACGATCTGATCGTCACCACGTACGCGCTGATGGCCAAGGATCGCGAGCAGCTGGCGGAGCAGACGTGGCGTCGTGTGGTCCTCGACGAGGCGCAACACATCAAGAACTCGGGGACCGTGCAGGCCAAGGCGGCGCTCGCGATCCCCGCGGATCACAAGCTGGCGCTCACCGGAACGCCGGTCGAGAATCGTCTCGACGAGCTGAGGTCCATTCTCGACTTCGCCAATCCGGGAATGCTCGGTAGGCCGTCGGACTTTCGAAAGCGATTCTCGGTTCCGATCGAGCGAGAGAACGACGAGAGCGCAGTCTCGCGTCTGCGCGCCATCACCTCGCCGTTCATTCTGCGTCGCGTCAAGACCGATCCGACGGTCATCTCGGATCTGCCCGAGAAGAACGAGATGACCGTGCGCGCCAACCTGACGGCCGAGCAGGCTGCGCTGTACAAGGCCGTCGTCGACGAGATGATGGCGCAGATCGCCGACGCGAAGGGTATGAAGCGCAAGGGTGCGGTGCTGTCCGCGCTCACTCGTCTCAAACAGGTGTGCAATCACCCCGCTCATTTCCTGTCCGACGGCTCGCCGGTGCTCAAGAGGGGGCAGCATCGTTCCGGCAAGATCGGTCTGGTGGAGGACATGCTCGACTCGATTCTGGGTGACAACGAGAAAGCGTTGTTGTTCACGCAGTTCCGGGAGTTCGGTGAGCTCGTGGCACCCTACTTCGCCGAACGATTCGGCACCGAGGTGCCGTTCCTGCACGGCGGCGTGAGCAAGACCAAGCGCGACGAGATGGTGGAGAAGTTCCAGACCGACGACGGTCCGCCGATCATGATGCTCTCGCTCAAGGCCGGCGGCACCGGGTTGAATCTCACGGCCGCCAATCATGTCGTTCATCTGGATCGATGGTGGAATCCGGCGGTGGAGAATCAGGCGACGGACCGGGCCTTTCGCATCGGGCAGCGCAAGAACGTCGAGGTGCGAAAACTGCTGTGCGTCGGCACCGTGGAGGAACGGATCGACTCGATGCTCGTCTCCAAGCAAGACCTGGCGAATCTGGCGGTGGGCACCGGCGAGAACTGGGTGACCGAGATGGACACCGCGGAGCTGCAGGAACTGTTCCGCCTCAGCGAGGATGCGGTGGGGGAGTGATGGTCGACTTCTCGCAGTACGGCAAGCGGCGAAAAGCCAAGGGCGGCATCGAGTCCAGAAACAAGCGCGGCGCGTTCGGGCAGACGTGGTGGGGCAGGCATTTCGTGGCGGCCATGGAAGACCTCGCGGATCCGGGTCGGATTGCTCGGGGCAGAACGTATGCGCGCCAAGGGCAGGTGCTCACTCTCGGTGTCGAGCGCGGGCAGATATACGGCGAGGTGCAGGGCAGTCAGCTCGAGCCGTTCTCGGCCTCGGTCACCGTCGACCCGCTCACGCAGGGTGAAGTAGCCGCGCTGGTCGGCAGGGTGCGATCGAACCCCGGCATGCTGGCCGAGCTGGCCTCCAATGCCATTCCGCAGGCACTGGCGTCGGTGTTGCTGCCGCACGACAAGGGGCAGCTCGATTTCGACTGCACATGCCCCGACGACGGGTGGCCCTGCAAACACGCGGCGGCTCTGATGTACATCGCCGCCGAGCACATCGACGCGTCCGCCGCGACCATCCTGACGTTGCGTGGAGTCGATCTCGATCAACTGATCGAAGGTGTCGGTGACGGGGACGACGAGTTCGACCCCGATGACTGGTTCGCCGATCGCGCGTCTTTCCCCGAACTTCCCCAGGTGTCGTTCGCCCCCGCGGTGGACGATCTCGATCCGTTGATCCTGCGCCGAATCTTCCGCGCCGACGGCTCGACCGAGGCCGAGGTCAGTCGCGCCGGTGCCGATCTGAGGCAGTTCTACGACCGGATGTGACCACTCCTGGACTTACATGGACATCCGACTATAGGATGGGCGTACTTCACTTCCACGCTCGAGGACGGACACTCCCATGGCTCGCGAACTCACGCACTTCATCGGCGGCAAGCACGTCGCAGGCACCTCCGGAAACTTCGGGGACGTCTTCGACCCCAACACCGGCGAGGTTCAGGCCCGTGTGCCCCTGGCCGACGTATCCGAGGTCGAGGCCGTCATCGCCGATGCCGAACAGGCCCAACGTGAATGGGCCAAGTGGAACCCTCAGCGTCGGGCCCGCGTCCTGATGAAGTTCCTGGCGCTCGTCACCCGCGACACCGAGGAACTGGCCCGCTTGCTCTCGTCCGAGCACGGCAAGACGATCGCCGACGCCAAGGGTGACATCCAGCGTGGCGTCGAGGTCGTGGAGTTCGCCGTCGGCGTCCCGCATCTGCTCAAAGGTGAGTACACCGAAGGCGCAGGCGGTGGAATCGACGTCTACTCGATGCGTCAGCCGCTCGGCGTCGTAGCAGGAATCACCCCGTTCAACTTCCCCGCGATGATTCCCCTGTGGAAGGCCGGCCCGGCCATCGCCTGCGGAAACGCGTTCATCCTCAAGCCCTCCGAGCGTGACCCGTCCGTCCCGCTCAAGCTCGCCGAGCTCTTCCTCGAAGCGGGACTGCCGCCGGGTGTGTTCAACGTCGTCAACGGCGGCAAGGATGCTGTCGACGTGCTCCTCACCGACGACCGCGTCAAGGCGATCGGCTTCGTGGGCTCGACTCCCATCGCGCAGTACATCTACGAGACCGCAGCGCAGCACGGCAAGCGCGCGCAGTGCTTCGGTGGAGCCAAGAACCATGCCCTGGTGATGCCCGACGCCGATCTCGACGAGGTTGCCGACGCTCTTCTCGGTGCCGCCTACGGTTCGGCAGGCGAGCGCTGCATGGCCATCTCCGTCGCGGTACCGGTCGGTGAGGAGACCGCCGACGCCCTCGTTGCCAAACTGACCGAGCGAGTGGCGAAGCTGAAGATCGGCCGCAGCGACGACGAGGACGCGGACTTCGGACCGCTCGTGGGCAGCGATGCTTTGAAGCGAGTCAACGATTACACCCAGATCGGTGTGGACGAGGGGGCCGAACTCGTCGTCGACGGACGCGGATTCAGCCTCGAAGGCCACGAGGGTGGATTCTTCGCCGGCGCAACGCTGTTCGACAAGGTGACCACCGACATGCGCATCTACAAGGAAGAGATCTTCGGACCGGTCCTGATCGTCGTGCGCGCGAAGGACTACGAGGACGCGCTGCGCCTGCCCACCGAACACGAGTACGGCAACGGCGTCTCCATCTTCACCCGTGACGGTGATACCGCCCGCGACTTCTGCTCCCGCGTCCAGGTGGGCATGGTCGGCGTCAACGTGCCGATTCCGGTCCCGATCGCGTACCACACGTTCGGTGGTTGGAAGCGTTCGGGATTCGGCGATCTGAACCAGCACGGACCCGATTCGATCCGCTTCTACACCAAGACCAAGACCGTCACGCAGCGCTGGCCGTCGGGCACCAAAGAGGCGGCAGCACAGAATCACTTCGTCATTCCGAACATGGACTGATCCGGCGATGTTCACCTTGAACGAGGACGAGCGCGCGATCAACGACACCGCTCGCGAATTCGCCGACGAGTTCCTGGCACCGAATGCCATCGAATGGGACCAGCAGAAACACTTCCCGGTCGACGTGCTGCGCAAGGCAGCGGGACTGGGAATGGGCGGCATCTACATTCGCGAGGATGTGGGTGGATCGGGTCTGACCAGAGTCGACTCGGTGCGGATCTTCGAGCAACTGGCCACCGGTGACCCGTCCATCGCGGCATACATCTCCATCCACAACATGGTCGCCTGGATGATCGACACCTACGGAAACGACGAGCAACGGCAGCGTTGGCTCCCGGGCCTGTGCGCGATGGATCAGCTGGGGAGCTACTGCCTCACCGAGCCCGGCGCGGGATCCGATGCCGCGATGCTCGGCACCAAGGCAGTGCGCGACGGCGACGAATACGTGTTGAACGGCGTCAAGCAATTCATTTCCGGCGCAGGCACATCCGAGGTCTACGTGGTGATGGCACGCACCGGCGCGTCGGGTCCGCGTGGCATCTCGGCGTTCATCGTGCCGAAGGACTCCGCGGGACTCTCCTTCGGGGCCAACGAGAAGAAGATGGGGTGGAACGCTCAGCCCACTCGTCAGGTCATTCTCGAAGGAGTCCGCATTCCCGCCGAGAACATGCTCGGCAGCGAGGGCGACGGGTTCCGTATCGCGATGAACGGACTCAACGGCGGACGCATCAACATCGCCGCGTGTTCGGTCGGCGGAGCGCAGTCCGCTCTCGACAAGGCCGTTGCCTACCTCGCCGAACGCAAGGCGTTCGGGGCACGGTTGCTCGATGCGCAGGCGCTTCAGTTCCGACTGGCCGATTTCAAGACCGAACTCGAGGCCGCCCGCACACTGCTGTGGCGGGCCGCGGACGCGTTGCAGAACGACGCTCCCGACAAGGTCGAAATGTGCGCTATGGCAAAGCGTTTCGGAACCGATACCGGATTCGAGGTCGCCAACGGAGCGCTGCAACTGCTGGGCGGGTACGGGTACCTCAGTGAATACGGTGTCGAGAAGATCGTTCGCGACCTTCGGGTGCACCAGATTCTCGAAGGCACCAACGAGATCATGCGGGTGGTCGTGGCTCGATCGATCGTGGGTGCCGCATGAGCGACGTGATCCTCGAGGTCTCCGGTGGTATCGGTCGGATCACCCTGAACCGCCCCAAAGCCATCAATGCGCTCGATCATGCGATGGTTCGCGAGATCGCACCGGCGTTGGCGCAGTGGGCAACCGACGACGCCGTCGACGTCGTGCTGCTGACCGGGGCCGGTGAGCGCGGACTGTGTGCCGGTGGCGACATCGTCTCGATCTACCACGACGCGAAAGACGGCGGCAACGGTAGCAAGGACTTCTGGCGCGAGGAGTACATCCTCAACGCCGCGATCGCTCGGTTCCCCAAGCCGTTCGTTGCCATCATGGACGGCATCGTCATGGGCGGAGGCGTCGGGCTCTCGGCACATGCCAACACTCGCATCGTCACCGAGCGATCGAAGATCGCGATGCCCGAGGTCGGAATCGGTTTCGTTCCGGATGTGGGCGGCACGTACCTACTTTCGCGTGCACCGGGCGAGATCGGCACCCACTTCGCGCTCACCACGGCGCGAATGAATGCCGCCGACGCCATCGCGGTCGGCTTCGCCGATCACTACATCCCGTCCGACAAGCTGGACGACTTCTACTCGGCACTCGAGAGCGTCAGTGTCGGCGAGGCCGTCGCGACGTTCAGTGAGCCGGCACCGGAGTCCACCGTTGCCGGACAGCAGGGATGGATGGACGAGTGCTACGCCGGCGACGACGTCCAGGGCATCGTCGACGCTCTGGCCGCCAGCACGGTGCCGGAGGCGCAGAAGTCCGCAGAGGACATCGTGTCCAAATCGCCTGTGTCGCTGGCCGTGACACTGAGGTCGCTGCGTCGGGCAGCGACGCTGCCGACGCTCGAGGCAGTGCTCGACGAGGAGTACCGCGTGTCGGTCGCGTCGTTGTCCAGCCACGATCTCGTCGAAGGAATTCGGGCACAGGTGGTCGAGAAGGACCGCAACCCGCAATGGCAACCGCGTACGTTGGCAGACGTCACGCGCGAGGACGTCGACCGGTACTTCGCGCCTCTCGGGGACGCGGAACTGGGCCTGTCGAAAGCACACACAGAAGGTGAGCAGTCATGAGCAAGAAGACGATCGGCTTCATCGGCCTCGGCCACATGGGCGGACCGATGGCCGCCAATCTGGCTGTGGCCGGCTACACCGTGCAGGGCTTCGATCTGGTGCCTGCCGCGCTCGAGCAGGCCACGAAGGACGGCGTCACCGTGGTGGAGTCGGCTGTGGCCGCCGTTGCCGATGCCGACATCGTCATCACGATGCTGCCCAACGGCAGACTGGTACTCGGGTTGTACGCGGACCTGCTGCCTGCCGCCGCACCGGGCACGTTGTTCATCGACTCCTCGACCATCGACGTGGCCGACGCGCATGCCGCGCACAAGCTGGTGCACGAGGCAGGCCACCGCAGTCTGGACGCGCCGGTCTCCGGTGGTGTCGGGGGAGCGGCCGCGGGAACGTTGACCTTCATGGTCGGCGGTTCCGAAGAGGATTTTGCCTCTGCGGCAGCAGTTCTCGACGTCATGGGGCGCAAGGTGGTGCACTGCGGTGCAGCGGGCAACGGCCAGGCCGCCAAGATCTGCAACAACATGATCCTCGGGGTGTCGATGATCGCCATCAGCGAGGCGTTCGTGTTGGGGGAGAAGCTCGGTCTGAGCAATCAGGCGTTGTTCGATGTGGCGTCGACTGCGTCCGGTCAGTGCTGGGCACTGACGACCAATTGCCCGGTACCCGGACCGGTCCCGACGAGCCCCGCCAACAACGAGTACAAGCCGGGCTTCGCGGCGGCGCTCATGGACAAGGACCTGGGTCTGGCTGCCAATGCACTGCGCGACAACGGTGTCGAGGGTGTCCTCGGCCTACGGGCAGCCGAGTTGTACGCTCGGTTCAAGGAAACATCCGGGGGCGGCACCGATGTCGACTTCTCCGGCATCATCAACGACATCCGCGAGCGCTCGAACGGAGCAGGCCTGTGAGTGACTACGAGACAATTCTGCTCGAACGTCGGGGACGCGTCGGCATCATCACGCTCAATCGACCCAAGGCATTGAACGCGCTCAATTCTCAACTGATGCGCGAGGTCGTCTCGGTGGTCGAAGAACTCGACGCGGACTCCGGCATCGGCGCGATCCTGATCACCGGTTCCGAGCGGGCCTTCGCTGCTGGGGCCGACATCAAGGAGATGCAGCCCAAGTCCTACATGGACGTGTACCTCGACGATTTCTTCGCGGCCTGGGATCGACTGGCAGCGGCTCGAACACCTCTGATCGCAGCGGTCTCCGGCTACGCACTCGGCGGCGGGTGTGAACTCGCGATGCTGTGCGACGTTCTGATCGCCTCGGACACCGCGGTATTCGGACAACCCGAGATCAAACTGGGCGTCATTCCGGGAATCGGCGGGTCGCAGCGTCTGACCCGCGCGGTGGGCAAGGCCAAGGCCATGGAGATGTGCTTGACCGGGCGCAACATGAAGGTCGAGGAAGCCGAGCGGGCAGGATTGGTCTCGCGCATCGTGCCGGTCGCGGATCTCCTCGACGACGCCATCGCGACCGCCACCACCATCGCCGAGATGTCGCTACCGGTCGTCATGATGGCGAAGGAAGCAGTCAACCGATCGTTCGAGTCGAGCCTTCGCGAGGGTGTTCTGTTCGAGCGCCGCGTGTTTCACTCCACGTTCGCCACCGAGGACCAGAAGGAAGGAATGTCGGCCTTCATCGAGAAGCGGACGCCGAACTTCCAGCACCGCTAACTGCTCTTCTGGGTTGTTCCGCAGGCTCCACTCCTACCCCAACCGGTCGTTCCGCAGGCTCCACTCCTACCCCAACCGGTCGTTCCGCAGGCTCCACTCCTACCCCAACCGGTCGTTCCGCAGGCTCCACTCCCGGGTCCGCCCTACCTGTCGGGTGACAGGAGGGCGGCCCCGCGGGCCGAGACCAGCTCCGGCATCGACGGCACCAGAGTCGTCAGGCCGGTCCGCAGCTCGAGTGACTGCGCAATCGAGGTGATGTTCGCGCCGCCGCCGACCACGACGATGGACTGCGGTCTGGCACCGGACAATTGGATGGTCTGCTCCACCAGCATGCCCGCGTACCGCACCGGTCCGGCGATCAGATCGTCGAAATCGCGGCGGGTCAGCACATGCCGCGCAGTACCGGATGAATCCGTGGTGCTGACAACGGAGTCGATGCTCAGTTGCTCCTTGATGGACCGGCTGGCATCGATTCCGACGCGAACGCCGTTGGACGAGAGCAGCCTACGCACCGAGTGATCGAGATCGTCGCCGCAGAACGTCGCGGTACGCCGCGTCATGAGTGTGCGCGTGGACGCGAGATCGATGACGGTCACCGTGGTTCCGGTGCTACCGATATCGCACAACACGGTGACGCCGTGATTGGGTACCAGCCCGATGAAACGCAGATAGCGCACTTGTGCAGCGGTTTCCGGAACGAGCGAGGCCGTGCGGGCCGTACCTCGGGTGGCGACCGTGCCGGGATCGGTGGCAACCCGATAGGCGATGGCGGAGAACTGTACCGGGAGCGACATCGTCGCGGCGATCGAGTGGATGGCGTCGACACCGGTGGCGATCGTGGTGGACAGCGACTGACCGGGAGCGCGGCGAACCGTCCGCGACACGATGGGTGTGCGGTGGGGGCTGTCCAGATACGTCAGAATTGCGCGTGCACCGTGCGCACCCGCCCCGACCCCCAACACTAGCGA
>NZ_NPFP01000050.1:0-49160 GCF_002259145.1 Rhodococcus sp. 15-2388-1-1a
CGGCGATCGCCGACGGCTACGCCACCGTGGTGGTCGCCGACCCCACCCTCGACGAGCAGCGCCGTGACGCTGTCGTCGCGGAATTGCTCGAGACCGCGAGGCGCAGCACCGCCGGGCAGGTCAGCTCCCGTGCGCAGGCACTGGCGCATTCTGCGGCCGACGACGCCAGAGCCCGACACGAGCAGGCCGAGAAGCAGCGACGAGAACGGGAGCGGGAACAAGAGCGGGAACAGGCGAGCCGAGCTGATGCAGGTGGCGCGGGTGATGCAGCTGGCACCGACGATGCGGGTGGTTCGGGCGATGCAGGTGGGTCAGGCGAGCCCGAACCTGCTGGGCCCGAACCTGTTCCGCCGGGGCCGCCGCCGGTACCGGTGTCGGAGAACCCGGAGCTGAACCGTTTCGACGTTCATCCGCTTGCCAATGGTCGTTATCAACTCGGCGGCAACGTCGACCGGTTGCTGGCCGAAAAGCTGCTCACGGCGTTGTCGCCGTTGACTGCCCCGCGCCCGGGTCCCGGTGGTGAACGCGACCCGCGTGGTCCGTCGAAGCGGCGGGCCGACGCGCTCGATCAGATCCTCGACCGGCACCTCCGCGGCACCAGCCGCGGATCGGCGGGCGGATCGCGAGCGTCGGTACACCTGATCGTCCCGCTGCGGGAGTTGCTCGCCGACCGCGGACACACGCAATCGAACAGCGCAACAACGAGTTCGAGGGCATCCGGTACCGGCGGCAACTCACGGGCCGGTGATACCGATACGGGTCCCGTTGCCGACGGTCACGACGGCACGAGCAATGCCGGTTCCGATGCCAGTTCACGGACCGGCGATGCTGGCGTCGGTCCCGATCGTGGCAACGGTCGTCGCGTCAGCGGGAACCGCGCTGATGCCGGCGACGACTCAAGGACCGGCGATACCGACACGCCTCCCCTTGCTGGCGCTGACGTCGGGCACCACGTCCGTGAGACTGCCGGTGCTGGTTCCAATTCCAGTTCACGGACCGGTGATTCCCGCAGCGATCGTGTCGGTCCCAGCACTGGAGCCGGTGAACATCGCGGGCAGAAGTCTGCGCCCGAGCCCGGTGATGCCGAGTGGCCGTTCCACTTCGACTGGACCGGGCCGATCAGTCGCTTCCTCGCCGAACTTCTCACCTGCGACGCCGACCTGACCCCCGTCATCGTCGACCACCACGGCGTCCCGCTCGCGCTCGGCCGCACCACCCGGCTCGCCAGCGACGACCAACGCATCGCTCTGACCATCCGCGACTCCTGCTGCGTGATGTGCGGCCGCCCCGCACAGTGGTGCCAAGCCCACCACGTGAAATTCTGGGAACACGGCGGCCGCACCGACCTGAACAATCTCGCGCTGGTCTGCGGAGAATGCCACCGTCTCGTCCACCACGGCGACTGGCAACTGTTCATGGGCGACGACGGACACCCCTACGCCATCCCACCCGAATCCATCGACCCCGCGAGACGGCCCATCCCCAGCTATCACCGACGAAAACGTCGCGCAGCCTGACAACAGGTCAGCTGCGCAGCTCACGCTTGAGCAATTTTCCGCTCTGATTGCGCGGCAATTCGTCGACGAAGGTGACGGTCTTGGGCACCTTGAACGGCGCTATCCGACCCTTCACATGGTCGATCAGCACCTGCGACGACAACTCACTGCCGTCCTTGAGCACGACAACAGCCGTCACCGCCTCGATCCACCTGTCGTCGGGCGTCCCGATCACCGCGACCTCGGCGACCGCCGGATGGGTATAGATCGCATCCTCCACCTCGCGTGACGCGACGAGAATGCCGCCGGTGTTGATGACGTCCTTGATCCGGTCGACCACGGTGATGAAACCCTCGGCGTCGCGTGTCACCAAGTCACCGGAATGAAACCACCCATCCGAGAACGCATCTGCCGTCGCCTCCGGCTTGTCCCAGTAGCCGTCGCACAGCTGAGGAGAACGGTAGAGAATCTCCCCGGGCTCGCCGTCCGGCACATCGTTGCCGTCGGCATCGACGACGCGAGTCTCGACGAAGAACACCGCACGTCCGCACGACGCCGGCCGCGCCTCGTGCTCCTCGGGCTGCAATACCGTTGCCAACGGACCGATCTCGGACTGCCCGAAGCAGTTGTAGAACTCGATGTCCGGGTACCGCTCACGTAGCCGAGTGAGCACGGTGACGGGCATGATCGACGAACCGTACTGTGCCTTCTTCAGCGACGAGAGGTCGCGCGTGGCCAGGTCGGGGTGATTGGCGAGCGGAACCCACACCGTCGGTGCCAGGAACAGAGACTTGATCTTCTCCTCTTCGATGCGGCGCAGGATCTCCGGGACGTCGGGCCTGCGCATCAAACGGACCGTGGCACCCACCGACAGATACGGCAGCATGAACACGTGCATCCCCGCCGAGTGGTACATCGGCATCACGAGCAGCGGATCGTCGTCCTGGGTGAACCCGAGCGCGATGACACACGAGACGTACTCCGCGACGAGTGCGCCGTGAGACATCATCGCGCCCTTGGGTTTCGACGTCGTTCCCGAGGTGTAGAGCAACTGAGCGAGGTCGGTCGAATCGGCGGCGGGTTCGAGTTCGGAGCCGTCGCCGTCCGTGCCCAGTACATCGGGAAGTGAGATCACGTGCTCGATCGTCAGGTCTCCACGAACGGAGTCGAGGGTGGCCGTCAACGCCGGGTCCACGAGAACCACACGGGAGCCCGACTGGTCGAGCAAGTACCGCAATTCGTCGCCCACCAGCGCGTAGTTGATCGGAACGTGCACCAATCCGGCTCGCGCACAAGCGAGGAACGCGACGACGTACGCGTCCGAGTTGACGCCGTACGCCGCCACGCGGTCACCCTTGTTCAATCCCAACGCGATCAGTCGTCGGGCGGCGCGGGTGACCGCGGTATCGAGTTCTCCGTATGTGTGGCTGCGTCCCTCGAAGGTCACGGCGAGACGGTCAGGAAATTTCGCGGCCGACCGTCGCAGGACGCCGTCGACGGTGTTCACTCGTGTTCCGCTGCTCATCACCCGACGTTATAGGACGTCCAAGCATCTCGTCCCGTGTTTGGCTGCCCTTACGGTTCGCGCAGCGTCAGCGGGGCATGCGGCAAGGCATGAAGACGAAACAAGCACTCGACAGCCTCGAATCGGCGTCCTTTCTCGACGGTGCCGGCAACGCGATCAACGGCGTTCTCGCGCCCGCCCTCGACGACAGCGCCGTCGGTGGCGCACTGAGGGGACGGTGGATCGGTCACCCCATCCACCCGGCTCTCGTCAACGTCACCATCGGCAGCTGGACGAGCGCAGTCGCCCTCGACCTGATGAATCACCAATCGAGGGCGAGCAAGCTGGTCATCTCCCTCGGGCTGGCATCCGCACCGGCAGCCATCGCCACCGGCTGGGCGGACTGGTCGACGATGAACACCCGCCAACGACGCGTCGGGATGATCCACGCGGCCTCCAACGCGACCGGCGTCTTCCTCTTCCTCGGCTCGTACATACGTCGCCGGAACCAGACCGATGGCATCGCCAAGGCGCTGGCTGCGGCCGGTCTGGCTACAGCCAGCGTCGGCGGCCTCATCGGAGGCCACCTCGCCTACAGCTCGACCGAGCAGGAACCGACTCCAGCAGGCAAGCACAGCATTGGCCGGTAGTTCAGCAGTTGCTGGGCTCACCGATCTTCACCGCGGACAGCAGAGCATCCCCCTCACCGATCAGCGTCCCTGCGGGCGGATCCTGCGCCACGACAATCCAGTTCGAGTCGTTGACCTGCATCCGACCTTCGCCGGAGGCATCGGCGCTGCGGGAGTAGAAGACACCGGCTGCCTGGATCGCATTCTGCGCGGACTGCAAATTCATGCATACGACCGGAGGCATGGCAACGAGGACCGGCGCGGCCGGCTCCGATGCGGACGGCTCGGGCGCAGTGGTGTCCGGAAGGACGATCCTGTCGACCGACGTCGGCGCGATAGCCGCTGGGGTTGCCGTTGCCTCGACGGTCACCGTCCGGACTTCGGTGCGCACTTCGGGTTCGGTGGAGTCCTGCGATCCGCAGCCCGCGAGGACGATCGCCGGGAGGGCGAGCACGATGGCCGATCGCACGCGGAAACGACTACTACTGGTCATGAATACCTTTCGACACGACCGATGGCCTGATGCAACCGGCGCCCATGTGAGATCGCCAGACCGGGAAGTCTGTTACTGCAGACGCACGAACGGCATTTCCGTACGGCGTACGGTAGACTGCGTCGGCCCCGGACGAACCAGCGTCGGGGGCGGCGAAAGGCGACCTCAGCGCACATGACCCAGGCCCAGCCGACCACCCCAGCCCAGCCATCCAGCAACGAACTGTCCACGATCATGGTTCGCGGAGCACGCGAGAACAATCTTCGCGACGTGAACCTCGACCTGCCCAAGCGCTCGCTCGTCGTGTTCGCGGGCGTGTCCGGGTCGGGGAAATCATCACTCGTGTTCGACACCATCGCTGCCGAAGCTCAACGGCAGATCAACTCCACGTTCACCGCGTTCGCGCAGACCTTCCTTCCGTCCTACGGTCGCCCAGACGCGGATCTGATCGCCAACCTGTCGGCCGTCGTGATCGTCGACCAGAAGCGTCTGTTCGGTGGCCCGCGGTCGACGGTCGGCACCATCACCGACATCGGTGACTGGCTGCGCATGCTGTGGTCCCGCGGCGTCACCCCGACGATCGGGTTCGCGAACGCGTTCTCGTTCAACGACCCGGCCGGCATGTGCCTCGAGTGCGAGGGGCTCGGTGAGGCGAAGGTCGTCGACCTCGGCGAACTCGTGGACGAGTCGAAGTCTTTGCGCGAGGGGCCGTTCCAGCATCCCGACTTCGAGGTCGGCAAATGGCCGTATCGGGTGTTCGCCGACTCGGGCCTGTTCGATCTCGACGTCCCGATCGAGCAGTACTCCGCCCGCGAGCGCCACATCTTCTTCGACGCCAAGCCCGGCGAGGTCGAAGTGCTGAACCCCGACGCCGTCATGAAGAGCTACGAGGGGATCGTGTCCCGGTTCCGGCGCAGCTACCTGGCGAAGGACGCCGATGCCCTCAAGGGCAAGGCCAAGCTCGCGTTCGAGCGCATCGTCACGCGCGGCGTCTGCGAGTCCTGCGGCGGCTCCCGCTACAACGAGGCCATCCGCGGCGCAACCCTCCAGGGCCTGTCTCTGCCCGACGCGTTCGCGATGCAGGTGTCCGAACTCGCCGACCGCATCGACGGCTGGCAGATCAACGGACTGGGGTCCGTCACCGCCGAAATCGTCACGCAGCTACGAAGGCTCGTCGATCTCGGTCTGGGCTACCTCAGCCTGGACCGGGCGACGTCGTCGCTGTCGGGCGGTGAATCCCAGCGCATCAAGATGGTCCGCCACCTCGGAGCCACCCTGAACGACATGCTCTACGTCTTCGACGAACCGACCACAGGCCTCCACCCCCGCGACGTTCACCGCCTCGACGACATGTTGCTCGCGCTGCGCGACAAGGGCAACACCGTCCTCGTCGTCGAGCACGACCCCGAGGTGATGGCCATCGCCGACCGCATCGTCGAGATCGGCCCCGGCGCGGGAAAGGCAGGCGGCACAGTCGTGTTCGAGGGCACTTACGACGAACTCCGCCGCGCCGACACCAGGACCGGCGCCGCGCTGCGCCGCGAGGGCGTCGAATTGCGTACTCCCCGTGCGCCTTCGGGCTGGCTCAGCATCACCGGTGCGAGCACGCACAACCTGCGCGACGTCAGCGTCGACGTGCCGCTCGGAGTGCTGACCGCCGTCACCGGCGTGGCGGGTTCCGGCAAGTCGAGCCTCATCCACGGCCACCTCCGTGAGGCCGCGCCGGACGCCGTCATCATCGACCAGGCACCCATCCGCGGATCGCGTCGCTCCTCCCCCGCGACCTACACCGGTCTGCTCGACCCGATCCGCGCCTACTTCGCCAAGAAGACCGGCCAGCCGCCGTCGCTGTTCTCGCCCAACTCCGACGGCGCATGCCCCGACTGCCAAGGCAGTGGCGTCATCTTCACCGACCTCGGGTTCACCGACCCGGTGACGAGCACCTGTGAGACGTGCCAGGGCAGGAGATTCCGTTCGGGCGCGATCCGGCATACCGTCGACGGCATCAGCATCGCCGACATCTTCGAGATGTCCGTCGAGGACGCTCAGGACTTTTTCGAGGTCAAGAAGATCCGTGACATCCTCCGCCGGTGCCGGGACGTCGGGCTCGGCTACCTCTCGCTCGGCCAGAACCTGTCCTCGCTCTCCGGCGGCGAGCGGCAACGGCTCAAGCTCGCCACCGAACTGGTCGGGTCGTCGCCGGTGCTGGTCCTCGACGAGCCGACGACCGGTCTGCACCCGTCGGACGTGTCGAACCTGATCGCGTTGCTGTCCGGGATGGTCGACGAGGGCAGGTCGGTGATCGTCATCGAACACAACCTCGACGTCATCGCCGCCGCCGATTGGGTCATCGACCTCGGCCCCGACGGCGGGCACAACGGCGGTCTGATCACCTTCACCGGAACCGTCGACGAACTGGTGGTCTCGGACACCCACACCGGCACGTACCTGGCACGGAGCCTGGGGCGCTGACCGCGACCCGATAGTGTTGGCGCTCCAGGAGACATCGGAAACTCAGGAGTGGCAGTGCAGCGTCGATCGGCACGAATGATCTCAGCCGGGTTCGCGGTCGTCGCGCTGGTCGCGACCGGCTGCGGCAGCACGACCACGGACTCCCCGCCGGCCGCCACCTCGGCTACGGCGTCGGGCGGGGAGTTCCCGAGGACGATCGCGTCGGGCTCGGACGGCGGGACCGTCACCATCGACGCGATGCCTCGTTCGATCGTCTCGCTCAGCCCGACGGCGACGGAGACCCTGTATGCCGTCGGGGCGGGTGAGCAGGTGGCGGCCGTCGACGATCAGTCGGACTATCCCGCCGACGCTCCGAAGACCGGGCTGTCGGCGTTCACGCCGAGCCTCGAGGCGATCGTCGCGTACGACCCCGATCTGGTGATCACCTCCACCGACCTCGGCCTCGTGACGTCCACTCTGGCCGAGGCGGGTATTCCGACGTTGCTGGTCCCGGCCGCGACGAGCCTCGACGACGCGTACTCCCAGATCGAACGCGTTGCGGATGCGACCGGGCACGACGCCGACGGCGACGCCGTGGTCGCGCAGATGCGGTCCAGGATCGACGCCGCGGTGGCGAGCGTTCCGGATCGTGATGAACCGCTGACGTACTTCCACGAACTCGACGACACGTTGTACACCGTGTCGAGCGCGAGCTTCGTCGGCCAGATCTACGGTCTGTTCGGCCTGACGAGCATCGCCGACGGCTCCGGCGCAGGCGACTACCCACAGCTGTCCGCCGAATCGGTGATCACCGCGGATCCCGATATCGTCTTCCTCGCCGACGCCCAATGCTGCGGCGTCACAGCCGAATCGGTCGCGGCTCGGCCGGGGTGGGGTTCGATGACCGCCGTCCGAGACGGCAGGATCTTCCCGATGGACGAGGACCTGTCGAGTCGGTGGGGGCCACGCATCGCGGACCAGGTGGAAGCCGTCGCCGCCGTGGTGCAGCAGATTCCGATGTGAACTCGGCGGGTGACCGGACATCGCGATCACCCGCCGCGCTCTACACGATGCTGTCGCGGTGCATCGCCTCGATCTCGTCGGCGCTACAGCCGATTTCGGTCAGCACCTGGTCGGTATCGGCACCGTGCTTGCGGCCGGTGTACCTGATCCGGCCGGGGCTGCCACCCATCCGCCACATGACGTTCTGCATGCGCACGGGGCCGAGGTCGTCGTCCTCGACGGTCGTCACCATTTCGATGGCGTTGACCTGGGGATCGGACAACAGGTCGCTCGGCTTGTAGACGGGAGCGACTGCCGCTCCGGCCTTCTCGAACTCGTCGATCACCACGTCCTTGGTCCGCTCGGCAATCCAGCCGCCGACGTACTCGTCCAGAAGGTCAGCATGGGCGGCGCGCTGACGCCCGGTGGCGAACCACGGTTCGTCCAGCACCTCCGGGTGACCCACCAGCACCAACACGCGTTCGGCTATCGAATTCGCGCTCGTCGAAATCGCCAACCAATGCCCGTCCGCGGTCTTGTACAGGTTTCGCGGCGCGTTGTTGCTCGACCGGTTCCCTGTTCGCTCCTGATCGATCCCCAGCTGATCGGCGTAGATGACGCCCGGCCCGACCGCAGCCATGATGGGGCTCAACAGATCCAGATCGATCTGCTGGCCCTTACCGCCGTTGTTGGTGCGGTGCAGCAGAGCCATCGAGACGGCAGACGAACCCGCAATCCCGGCGAGGGAATCGGCCAACCCGAACGCCGGAAGCGTCGGCGGCCCATCGGCTTCGCCGGTCAGATGCGCGAACCCACTCATCGATTCGACGAGCGTGCCGAAGGCAGGCCTCGTGGCGTACGGTCCGGTCTGACCGAAGCCGGTGACACGCAACAGGATCAATCCAGGGTTGAGCTCGGAGAGAACGTCGTATCCCAGTCCCCAGCGTTCGAGGGTTCCCGGCCGAAAATTCTCGACCACCACGTCGGCTTCTGCGGCGAGGCGACGAAAGATCGCTCCGCCGTGCGCGTTTCCGAGGTTCAGGGTCATCGTTCGCTTGTTGCGACTGATCATCGTCCACCACAGCGGATGACCGTCCTTGTCCAAGCCGTGTCCGCGCATACCGTCGGGCTTGGTGGGGTGCTCGATCTTGATGACCTCCGCCCCGAAGTCGCCGAGAATCTGCGCGACGAGGGGGCCGGCGAGGATCGTCGAGATGTCGAGTACCTTGATGCCCTCCAGTGGGCCCGTCACAGGTACGGACGGTGCAGGTAGCGGCCTGCGGGAGCACCGGCGACGGCACCGTCGGTGAGTACCCGCTGACCGCGGACGAACGTGTCGGTCACCTTGGCACCGAGCTCGAATCCCTCGAACGGTGTGTACTCCTGCGCCGACTCGGAATCCTCCGGACGGACGGTCCAGGTATGGTCCGGGTCGATCAGAGCGATGTCTGCGTCCATCCCGACGGCGATGTCTCCCTTGCCCGGTAGGCCGTAGCGCCGGGCAGGGTTGAGCGAGGTCAGCTCGGCGATGCGACGCCAGCTCAGGCCGCGCTTGCGTCCTTCGCTGACCAGTCCGGGCAGCAGGTACTCGGCACCGCCGAAGCCTGATTTCGCGGCGAAGATGTCGCCGCGGTCCTCGGCGAACTTCTTCTCGTCCTTGCAGCACGCGTGATCGCTGACGACCCAGTCGATGTCACCTGCGAGCAGGTGCTCCCACAGCGCTTCGACGTCGTCGCGCGGACGCAGCGGCGGGTTGACCTTGCCGCCGAGGCCGTAGGCGGTGTCGATATCGGCCAACAGGTGCCCGATGGTGACCTCACGGCGGAAGTTGACGTGCGGGAACGCCTTTGCCATCCGCATCGCCGCAGTCAACGCCTTGCGCGAGGACAGGTGCAGCAGGTTGATGTTGGGCAGCTGCGTCTCGTCCGCGAGGAACGACGCGATGGTGACGGCGAGGCCCTCCGAGTGCGGTGGCCGTGACGCGCTGTACGCAGCCAGGCCCTCGAGGGTGCCTTCCTCCTCGACGATCTTGGTGTACGCGCTCATGATCTCGGCGGTCTCGCAGTGCAGCGACAGCGAGATGTGATCGGCCTTGTCGCCCATCTGCTCCCGTGCCGCCTGGATGCCGCGCATCACGAACTCGAAGTGCGCCAGGTCGTAGCGCTCCCCCTCGGGCGTCATCAGGAATTCGCTCTGATCGGTCGACCGCCCGTGGAGCCCGTGGCTGCCGTAGAACATGAAGATCTTGAACGAGGTGACGCCGTGATCTGCGATGAGCGCAGGAATTTCGTCGATGTGCTCTTTCGACATCGGCGCGAGGTGGTACGCGTAATCGACGTAGGGACGTCCCTCGGTGGCGTCGAGGACCTTCGGGAACACGTCGGCGTAGGAACCACCGGTGTTCATGTAGTACTGGCCGGTCCGCATGTAGGACAGTGAGGTGGTCACGCCGCCCTGGACACACGCCCGCGACTCGGTCTCGGCATCATCGCCGAGCGAGTTGTAGATGCCCCAATGCTGGTGTGCGTCGACCACACCGGGGAATGCGACCTTGCCTGCCGCGTCGATGACGGTCTCTGCGGATGCTGCATCGATGTTCGCCTCGATACGGGTGAACTTGCCGTCTTCGATGAGCAGATCCAGAAACTCGCCCTCGTCGGGGGCGTCGGATCCTGGCCGAACTACGCGCGCATTGGTGATCAACAGCGTTGACATGATGGTCCTTTCGAGTTTCTTCACAAGAGTTCAGTGGTTCGGAGCGAGCTTGCCGCGAGGTACGCCAGTCCGAGTGCCGGCAGCAATCCGTTACCGGCGAGATACCCGGCAGCACCGTGGCCGGAGATGCCCATCGCGGCACCGCCCGAGGCGAACAGGCCGGTGATGGCCGACCCGTCGGTTCGCAGTACACGTGCGTTCTCATCGACGACGAGGCCGCCCTGCGTATGGAACAACGCGGGCACGATCTTGATGGCGGCATACGGCCCGGTGAGAGTGTGCTCGAAAGAGCTGCGGCCGAACGGGTCCGGAGCCTCTCCCGAGGCATACCTTTCCACAGCGTCGAGCTCCTCCGCCACTGCCGCAGGTGGGAGCCCTGTTGCGGCCGCAAGGCTATCGGCATCGTCGGCCCACACCGCAGCACCCGAGTCGACGGTCTGCTGGAAGTCCTTGAACGACAAACACTTGTCGTAGATCGCCCGGTCGATGATGATCCACCCCTCGGATCCGGGCCTGGACGCGAGCGTGGCCGCGTACTCGGAGTAGCCGGTCGTCTCGTCACCGAACCGACGGCCGTTGACGTCGAGCACTACACCGCCGTGCATCACCGTCGCCCAGCCGACGAGCGTCGTCGCCCGCTTGGAGAGCGCGGCGTGCCCCTGGTAGGCATCGAGATACGCCGAATCGGCACCGAGGCGACGCCCGATGGTGAGCGCGTCACCGGTGGAGTACTCACTGCCGTGATAGCGGGCCGCGGATATCTCCGGCACGTGCTCCCCGACCATCTCCGCGTTGGCACCGTAGCCGTTGGTGGCCAACAGGACTGCACGAGTAGGAACGACATCGACGCTGCCGTCGGGCATCGTGATCGTCACTCCGTCGACGGCCCCGTCGGAGTCGACGGACACGTCGGTCAGTCGCGCGGGTGTCAACATGTCGATGCGCGGCTCGTCGGCGACCGCGCGCGCAAGGTGCTCGAGCATCGCACTGCCGTGCCGGCCTTCGACAGTGTGGCAACGCAATTGCGAGTGCCCCGGGTACGAGAAATCGGTCACGAGGGTGAGCGGCAGCTTCACATGATCTGCGAGCCATTCCACCAGCGGGGCACTGACATCGGCCAGGGTGGACGCCAGCCGTAAATCGGCAGTGCCCTTGGTCTTGCGCAACACGTCGTCCAAGAACTGCTGCGGTGAGTCCTCGATTCCGGCCTCACGCTGCCATCGCGAACCCGCGCCTGGGATCATGGCGGTCGACATCGCGGTGTTGTTACCCCGCTTGAAGTGCGCACTGGCCTCGACCACCAGCACGTCGAGCCCGAGCTCGGCGGCTCGGAGAGCAGCAACGAGCCCGCCGCCCGCGCCTGCCACCACCAGGTCGGGTCCGTCCTCGCTCACGCGGTGACCTGCAGTTCGGATCGCAGACCGAGCAGCCGCAGTGCGGTGGCGGTCGGGTCGACCACCTGCGGCGACGCGGGTGGATCGACGAGATCGACGGCGGAGCACGCATTGATGGCGATGGTGCACCGGAGCTTGATCGCGTGTTCCGAGACCGCTCTCCCCCAGGCTCCGGTGTCGGCAATATCGTGCACACCGAGTCCGAGTACCTCGGTGGCTTCGGCGACGATCCCGTAGAACCCGAGTCGGCGGTCCATTTCCGCGGCGATGGCGTCGTTGCGCGCCAGTGCGCCGACCCGGTGTCCCTGGGACGCGTAGAACGATGCCGTCAACCGGGTCAGTCCGTAGAGCGGCCGCACGAACGAATCTGCCTCTTCGGCACAGGGATCGAGCACGCAGTCGGGCAGGAACCCGTCGGCTTCCGTCTCGTGCACGGAGCGAAACGCCGACGACATCACTTCCTCGGACCGTCTGATGTCGACTTCGGTGTCCAGTGCGCTGGGCGCGTCGGCCCCGATGTTGCGGAGCTCGACAGTGATCCCCGAAGGGGAAAGTTGGGCGTACCGATCCTGCCGCCGCTGCAGTTCTGCCGCGTCGACGTCGATCGGGGTGAAAGCCAAGAGGTGCATGTGGGGTGAACTCCTAAATCCCGAGGTAGGCAGCTTTGACCCGTTCGTCGTGTGCCAGTTCGGATCCGGTTCCGGTCAACACGATCGACCCGCTCTCGATGACGTACGCGCGATCGGAGATGGCCAGTGCCTGTGCTGCGTTCTGCTCGACGATCAGCACGGTGACACCCGAATCACGGATGCGGACGATCGCGTCGAGCACCTGAGCTGCGAGCTTGGGGGCGAGCCCGACCGACGGTTCGTCGAGTGTCAGTACTCGCGGCTTCGACATCATCGCGCGACCGATGGCGAGCATCTGCTGCTGACCACCGGACATGGTGTCGGCCCGCTGTTCTCGTCGTTCGGCCAGAATCGGGAACAGCGCGTAGACCTGGTCCAGGGATTCCTTCACACCGCTGCGCTTCTGGGTGTAGGCACCCATCTCGAGGTTGTCGGCGACGGTGAGGCTGCCGAACAGTGCTCGGTCCTGTGCCACGTGCACGAGCCCCGCTCGCACGATCCGATCCGCCCGCATGCCGTGAATGGCGTTGCCGTCCAACATGATCCTACCGCCGGAGGTGGACACCAGACCGGACAGTGCGCGCAGCGTTGTCGTCTTACCTGCCCCGTTGGCACCGATCAGGGAAACGATCTCGTGGCGGTCGACCGCGAGGGTCAACCCGTGCAGAATTTCCAGACGACGGTACCCGGCATGCAGGTTGTCGATTTCGAGCATCATGCTGTTTTCTCCTCACCGAGGTATGCCTCGACGACGCGGTCGTCGGCAACCACCGTGCGTGGGTCACCCGAGGTGAGCACGGCACCTTCGTGCATGACCACCAGACGCTCGGACAGGGCCATCACCGCAGCCATGATGTGCTCGACGAACAGCACCGTCTGGCCCTCCTGGTGCACTGTGCGCAGCAGTTCGATCATCGGCGCACGCTCGGCTGGGACCAGCCCGGCGAGAACCTCGTCGAGGAGCACCACACGTGGCTCCATGGCCAGTGCGCGCGCCAGCTCGAGTCGCTTCAATCCCGCCGTCGACATGGCCGAGACCTTGCCGCCGACCTGATCGGACAATTGCACACGATCGAGGACATCGAGGGCGTGACGCCGAGCATCCCTGCGCGACTTGCGCTTCGACAATGCGGCGATGGTGACGTTCTCCAGTACCGACATCGACTCGAACGGGCGCATCAGCTGGAAGGTGCGAACCAGCCCGGCGCGCGCGATCTTGCTCGCCGGCCAACCGGTGATGTCGGTACCGTCGAAGATCACTCGGCCGGTGGTCGGCGGCTGCTCACCCGACAGCAGGGAGAACAAGGTCGTCTTACCTGCCCCGTTGGGGCCGATGATGCCGAGGAATTCGTGCTCGGGCACATCGAGGCTGACGTCGCGCACCGCATGGATACCCGAGAAGGATTTGCTCAGGGATTCGATGCTCAACAGGCTCATCGGTTCCACCTCTCACGGATCGTGCCGAAGATTCCCTTGGGCAAGAAGATCACGATCGCGATCAGAATCACCGAGTACGCGGCAACGTCCAATCCGATTGTTCCCTGCAGGAATTCGAGGAAGGCGGGTGGGTTTCTCAGCAGCTCGTTGATCAACTCGGACAGCGGCCCGATCACGGCAGCGCCGATGACCGGTCCCCAGATCGTGCCGATGCCGCCGATGACGGCCGGGACGATCGCTTCGACGGAGACCGCCGAACCGAAGGCCTGTTCCGGGCCGACGAAGAAGTAGTACTGCGTGTAATAGACGCCTGCGACTGCGGTCAGAGCACAACTCGCCGCCACGGCGATCAGCCGATACTTCATCGTGTCGATACCGAGTGAGGCTGCCGCGGTTTCGTCGTCGCGGGTGGCCTGGACGAACTGCCCGGCCCGCGAGCGGGTGTAGAAGATGGTTCCGAGAACGGCGAGGGCCAGGATGACGAGGGGAATCCAGACGTAGTTGGGGCTGCCCTTCTCGAACTGCAGCATCCACCACGAATCACGAGGCAGGATGGGCACATTGAATCCCTCGGTCTTGTTGAAGACTTCGAGGTTCTGCACCAGCAGCAGGAACATCTGCGCGAAGGCGAACGTGGCCAACGCGAAGTAGGAACCGGCGAGCCGGTAACGCAGACACAGGTACGCGATGAGGGTTCCCACCACCGCCGAGATGATCGCCGCGACGACCATCGAGATCCACGGCGAAACGCCGTGTTCGACCAACAGATATGCACCGGTGTACGCACCGATTCCGAAGAAGGCGGCGTGGCCGAAGCTGAACATGCCACCGAACCCGCTCATGATGTTCCATGCCACGGCCATCACGGCGAAGATCAGCGTGCGAACGGCAACCGTCTGCGCCTGCTCACCGAGCAGCAGCGGCAATGCCGCCACTACGACGAAACCGATGGCGAGCGTGATCAATTGGCGACGAAGCCAGGTGTCCTTCAACCGTGGATCGTCCGACACCGGGGTGGGTGCGGTCGTTGTCGTTGTCATCGGCGAGCTCCGTACAATCCTTCGGGCTTGAGAAACAGGACGAGAACGAACACCGCGAACACCAGGATCAACGAGCCGGTTCCCGGTAGATACAGCGCGCCGACGGTCTGCACGAGGCCGATGACGAGGCCACCGACCATGGCTCCCACGACGCTTCCGAGTCCGCCCAGGACGACGATGACGAACGCCAGGATGGTGAACTGTTCTCCGACCGACGGCGTCAGACTGGTGAACGGCGTCATCAAGCCGCCGGCGACGGCGACGCAGGCTGCACCGATACCGAAGGTGAGCGCGTAGACCCGACCGATGTCGACGCCGACCAGCTTGGCGCCCTCGGAGTTGGATGCGACTGCGCGAATGGACAATCCGAGCGGCGTCCGCTTCAGTACCGCGGTGAGCGCGACGGCGACCAGAGCAGCCCCGATGAATGCGATGACTCGCGGCCACGACGCGACGGCACCCAGCACGTCGAGGGAACCCTCGATCGGTGCCTGCACCGACTGTGGTCGTCCGCCGAAGATCATCAGCAGCACGTTTATGATCAGCAGCGACAGGCCGAGGGTCACCAGGAGTGGGCCGTCGTGACTACCGCTGATGGTCAATTTCGTCAGCAGCGTTGCCTGCACGACCATCCCGAACAGGAACATCACCGGAACGGCGAGCAACGTTGCGACATAGACCGGCAGACCCGCGTTGGACAGGGCGTACACGATGTACATCGCCATCGTCAGCATCGCGCCCTGGGCGAAGTTCACGATCCCGAGAACGCCGAAGATGAGCGTCAGTCCGACGGAGATCAGTGCGTACACGCCGCCGAGCAGAAGTCCGGAGACGACCGACTGCGTGACCAAGCCCTGATCTTTACCACCGACGAGGTAGATCACCGCCATGATGACGACGATCGCTGCCGCGACCGGGATACCAGGGTTGAGCCCGGCCAGACCTTTCTTACCCGTCCTCTCCGCAGTCGAGGTAGCGGCCGTCACTGGCCGGCTCCCACGGGGAACTCGAGTGCGTCCGTTGCGAACTCCTCGGGGAAGACCTGAGCGACTGCACCGTCGCGGACCTGCATGACGATGACGGTCGCGTTCTTGTTCTGCCCGGTCTCGTCGAACTCGATCGGTCCGCTGAACGCGAGGAGCGGGTCGTCGATCGAGACGCCGGAAATGGCCTCGCGCAGATCTTCCGGGTCGCTGGAGGCGCCGTCGTTCAGACCCGCCGCGATGACCTCGACCGCCTGGTAGGACAGCATCGCTGCGGTCTCCATCGGGCGTCCGTACTGAGCCTCGAACCGCGTACGAATGTCGGTGACGCGGTCACTGGTGGCGTCGTAGTGGTAGTTGGCGCTCAACACGCCGTTGCCGGCCGCGCCTGCATCGCTGGGGAACGAGCTGTCGTCGAACGCGCCGTTGGCAATTCCATAGACACCCTTGACGTTCAGGTTCAGCTGCTGCACCGCACGCGCGATCAACAAACCGTCCGGGTAGTAGCCGGTGGCGACGATGACGTCGGGATTCGATACCGCTGCCTCACGGACCTGAGTGGTGGCGTCGGAGAAATTGGTTGCGGGATAGGTGATTTCCTGCACCGACGAGATCCCCTGATTGGCTGCCTCGGCCTCGAATGCGTTGAAGACGCTGTCGCCGAAGGATCCCTCGATATGCAGGTACGACACTCGGTCGATGGCCTGGCCGGTCTGCTCCTCGATCGCGGCCAGTGCCTTGGCACCGTCGGTACCCATGCTGGAGGCGTTCGGCTGCATCCGGAAGGAGTACTGGTAACCCTGATCGAGGATCTTGTCGTCGACGGCCACGTCGATCACGAGCGGCACCCGAGATCGTTCGGCGACCGAGGCGACGTTCTGAGTGACGTCACTCTGGTACGTGCCGATGAGCGACACCGCGCCGTCGTCGATCAGTCGCTGTGCCTCGCTCTGGCCGACCTCTGCTTTGCCCTGGCTGTCACCCGACACCAACTCCAGCTGCCGACCGTCCAAGGACGAAATACCGCCTGCTGCATTGATATCGGCCACCGCGAGAGCAGCACCGTCGTTCATCAATCCGCCCACACCTGCCAGAGCTCCGGTGGTGGGATGAACCGATCCGATCTTGATGGGGCCGGAGTCGTCCGAGCCGGTGGAGGAACCACACGCTGCTGCACCCACGACTGCAACGGCTGTCAGCACACCTACGAGCTTCTTCATTGTCGAATCTGCCTTCCGCGCCCATCGGCGCCGAGTCGAACCACTGGGCGGAACCTACCGTTCCGCTGAGCGCACCATCAGATTGATGATTGATCTCGCTGAAATCGAGTATGGCACGCATCACGGCCTCAGAACAGGCCCTTCCGTCAATTTCTTGTTACGGGTATGGTTCGCTCAGCGGAACGCCTGCACATCCGAAAGGTGGCACTTATGGTCAGCAAGCCTGCACTGGAGACCTCGACCGGAACCGAGTCGGCCGATCGTGTCGCCGATGTACTGATCGCCTTCGCGCAATCCGACCGGGCGCTCGGCGTGTCCGAGATCGCCCGCACTCTGGACCTGAGCAAGGCTGTGGTGCACCGCATTCTGCAATCGCTTGCGTCGCGGTCGATCGTGCAGCCGGTCGCGGGCGAGTCGACCTATTCACTCGGCCCGGCGGCGATCGGACTCGGCACGAAGGCGTGGAGCCAGCTCGACGTTCGCTCCATCGCCGCTCCGGTGCTCCGCGCGCTGCGGGCGAATACACGCGAAACCGCAACACTGTCGGTGCTTGTCGGGCACCGACGCGTCTATCTGGATCAGTACGAGAGCCCTCAGGAGGTCAAGATGGTCGTTGAGATCGGGCCTCAGTACGCGCTGCACTCGGGTGCCTCGAGCCGAGCGATCCTGGCGTTCCTCCCCGATCGATTCGCGCAGGAAGCATTTCAGGAGCTCCGCAGCAGTTCCCCCGACGCCGACGAGACCCGCTTCCGCGCTCGCCTCGCCGAGATCCGCACCAACGGGTACGCAACCTCGACGAACGAACGAAACACCGGTGCAGCCTCGATCGCCGCTCCGTTCTTCGACGCCGCAGGGCACGTACTCGGATCGGTCAGCTCGTCCGGTCCAGCCTTCCGCTACTCCTCGTCCGCGGACGACGAACACATCGTGCACGCCGGTCAGGTTGTCGCGGCAGCCCAGTCGATCACCAGCATCCTGGAAGCGCGCGCAGCCCGATGATCCCTACCTCCGCCCGATCGTTCCTCTACGTCCCCGCGAACAAACCCGAACTGTTCGACAAGGCAGTGCGCGGAGACACCGACGCGGTGATCATCGATCTGGAGGACGCTGTTCCGTTGCCGGACAAGGATCGAGCGCGCAACGAGGTCGCGCAGTGGTTGGAGTCGACGCCGTCGACCGATACCCAGATCTGGATCCGAGTCACCCCCGAGTTCATGACGCAGGATCTGGAGGCCGTCGCCAGAACAGGCACCACCGGCATCATGGTGGCGAAGTGTTCGACCGAGTCACTGACACGTGCGGACCGTTTCCTCGAGATGCGCAACCTCCCCGACGTCGAGCTGATCGGCCTGATCGAGACCGCTCACTCCTTGCGCGCTCTGCCGGAGATGGCTCGGTGCAACAGAGTTCGAACGTTCGGGATCGGTGAGGTCGACCTGCTCGCAGACCTGCGGATCACCCGTTCGGAGTCCACCGAGTCGATGATCGACGCCATCCGCCTGAGCGTCGTGATCGATTGCGCTGCCGCAGGTCTGGCCGCGCCGATCGCTCCGACATCGACCGATTTCCGCGACCTGGACGGATTTGTCGCCACCACAGCACGTTTCGTGCAGATGGGGTTCCGCGGCCGGACGGCACTGCACCCGAGCCAGGTCCCGATCATCAATGCCGCACTCACGCCGTCGGCGGACGATGTCGCTGCGGCCCGTCGACTGGTGGAACTCTACGACGTGGCCCAGGGCGGTCCGACCGTGGACGACAGCGGCCGATTCGTCGACGAAGCAGTGGTGCGGGGCGCGCGAGAGATCCTCGCCCGGGCCTGAACTGGTCGAAACCGCAGTTCGGGCACCGCCACAGGAAAGACGGTGCCCGAGGACTGTCCTATTGCTGCGTGGACGATTTCAGATCGGTCAACGGCGCGAGCAGTGTTCCGATGTCGGTCAGGTCCCCGAGCCGATCGCATCGACCGGCCAGTTCCTTCAGTTCGACGTCGGAGAGGAACGGCCCGGCGTTGCTGGTGAACTTGGTCGAGACCTCACCGAACGACAGCGGCCGTTGGGGTCCTCCGCGGGTGGTCAGCACCTCTTCGACGACGACTGTTCCGTCGGTCAGGGTTGCGGTCAGTACCGCTGGAAACTGATGCGGGAAAATGGCATCGCATCGGGAATCCGGAACGACGTCGATTTTGGCCATCAGCGCTCGCCGATCGGCTGACTTCGCCAACTCGTCCGTGTAATCCTCGAGCGCAGCACCGAGTCCGCCCCCGCCCAGCAGGCCGACCACCACCGCGTAGGGCCCGCTGAACTGAGCCATGTATCCGGTCTCGGGCGTGCGCTTGACGTCGATGGGTTCGCCGATCGTCCGCAGGTTCGCCGCGGGCACTCCGAGCTCCAGCTTCTCGATCTGCTCCGGCCCGATTCCCCTCGCCCGCAGGGCTGCTCCCGCGTCGATCGCAGCATGGGTGAAGTGGTTGGCCGGGTAGGGCTTGAAGAAAATTCCGGGAACGGCCCACTCGGAGCCGAGCCCGTCCAGAATTTCGTCGGCTCGACCCGGCTCGTGCAACCAGGCCTGGAAGAAGCCGAATCGGCCTTCCAGGACGGTCGGCGGTCCCGTGATCCCGTGTCGCGCAAGCCCGGCCGCAGACAGCGCGGAGTGTGCAGCCCATCCGCAGTGCATACGCTTGACCGTTCCGCCGGTGCGGTTGGCCTCGATGATGCCCGACGCCATCGACGCGGCAATACCCATCGTGTCCACGATCCGATCCTCGGATGCACCACCGATGACCGCTGCAGCCACGGCGCTGCCCATGGCACCGCAGATGGAAGTGGCGTGTTGACCGTGCTCGAAGAACACCGAATTCTTGGTCTCCGGATCGAAGCCCGCCATTCCGATCCGCACACAGACTTCGAGCCCGATCGCGATGCCCCGTACGAGTTCTCGACCGTCGGCTCCGTGCTCTTGAGCGGCCGCGAGTGCCGCAGGCACCACACTGGCACTCGGGTGCAGGATCGACGGCAGATGGGTGTCGTCGAAATCGAGCGAGTGTGCGAGCACGCCGTTGACGAAGGCGGCCATGGCAGGAGGCAGTGCAACGTCGAGCCCGACGGCGGACGCCGTTGCCGACCCACCTTGTTCTCGTGCCCACGCGGTCGCGGCCCGACTGGTATCGAGGTCGGTGGCGGCCACCGCGATGCCGAGCGTGTCCAGTACTCGCATCCCCACCGAGGCGACAACGGCCTCGGGTAGATCCTGGTAGCGGGTGGTCGCGGCGAAGTGAGCTATGTGCTGTGCGAGAGTGCGTTCGGTCATGCGGACCTCACCGCCAACGGCCGGACCGGCGAACCCGTTGCGCCGAAGATGTTCAGCGGAACGAGGAGGAACGTGAACTCGAAGAGTTCCTGCTGCGAGAGCTCTTCGAGGTCCAGTGCCTCGATGATGTAGATTCCGCTCTCCACCAGGAGAACCCGGTGCGCGGGTAGCAGACCATGGCCGCTGCCGGGAGCGAGCCGCTCGAACGCTATGGTGTCGGCACCCGCAGCGTGTACGCCCTTGTCCGCCAGCCACTGCGCACCTGCTTCTCCGACTCCGGGAACGCCGGACGGTCCGCCGACGTAGGGCAGCCCTTCGGCGAACAACTGCCCCCAGCCGCTACGAATCAAGACGACATCGCCAGGTCCGATCTCGACACCCTCGGCTGCACAGGCAGATTCGAGATCGTCGACGGTGATCTCGTATCCACCCTCGCAGCGGCCGACACCGAGGCGCCTCGGAATGTCCAGCAGCACACCGCGGCGGATCATGGGCTCGATGGTGTGCACGCCGTGTTCGACGTATTTCCCACCGAGGCAGGACTGACCTGCATCGGCACCGCCGTGCAGTTTGCCGTCCTGGCTGACGTGAGCAAGGGCGTCGATATGCGTGCCCACATGCGTTCCGGTGGTGATCATGTCGTTCGCGGCGCTGCCGCCATCCGCTCGGGTCATGTCACCGTGCCTGCGCGGCAACGTGTGCCAGAACTGCGGATGATTGGGTGACTGTGGCATGCCGACTCTCAGCTGCCTCCCGAGATCGACTACGTGCACGCCCCCTTGGACGGCACGAAGAAGTTGATCGGACATTGCTTCATCTCCTCGTTCGACGCTGAGCAGGCACCTCACACCAGCGTAGTTTTGTTTCGCTAGCCGGAACGCTTGTGACTCTCCGAGAGTTGCGCCGGCGGTAGGACGAGCGTAGCAGTCTGCTGGTTACCCGTCTCGATCATTGACTCTTTCGTTCTCCACCTTCTACAGTCCGCGAATGGACGGTTCACACGCGTTTCGCTCAACGGAACATATTGCCGCAGTCGATCGTCTGGCTGCCGTGATGGTCGAGCTCAGGGGCGCACCCTTGACCGCACCGCTGAACGAACGGGTTCGGTTGGTCCTGTTCGATCTACTGGGTGTCACACTCGCCGGTGCCCGCTCCGCCGAGATGGTCGAATTGCGAAGGAACTGGGCTGCAGAGACCGGATCGACGCACCCGATCGGTGGAAGCGCAGGTACCACTGTCGAAACCGCGTCCGAGCTCGACGCGATCGCATCGTGTTGCCTCGAACTGGACGAGGGGAACAAGTACGCCGCCGGTCATCCTGCTGCGCACGTGCTCCCCGCGGCTGTCGCCGCGACCAGGCTTTCACCGACGCCGATTTCGGGTTCGACCTTCCTGACGGCCATCGTGGCGGGATACGAGGTTGCTGCCCGATTCGGCTGGGCACTGAACCGCAACAGCTCCTGGCACACCCATGGACACTGGGGTGCTACCGGTGCGGCCACGGCAGCGGCATTCATACACGGTGCCGGTGCGAACGAGGTTGCCGCAGCGATCGACTCCTCGTCTGCGCTGGTTCATGTAGCGCCATGGGCGGTGGTTCTCGACGGAAACTTCTCCCGCAACCTGTGGATCGGCGGTGCCGCGCGGGCGGGCCTGAACGCGGCCAGGCTGGCCCGATCGGGGGCGGTGCACAACTCGGGTGCCATCGAGCACACCTTGGGCGCGATTGTCGGGACCTTGAACACCGCCAGACTGACGGAGGACCTCGGCGATCGATGGCTCACGCTCGAGGGCTACACGAAGCAGCACGCCAGCTGCTCGTACACGCACGCCGCCGTCGACGCCGTGCAGAGTCTGCGCTCGAATGCCGAATGGTCCGCGGAGGACATCGAACATGTGCGAGTGCGAACGCATTCGTTGGCAGAACCACTGTTTCGCCGACACCCCTCCAGCAGGCTGGGCGCCATGTTCTCGCTGCCGTTCGTCGTTGCAGCCGCCGTCGTGTCCGACGCGATAGACGTCGAATCTCTCGATCCTCGAGGTGCGACTTTCGCGGCGGCCGAGTTGTTCAGCGCTCGGGTCGACGTGGCGTCATCGAGCGATCTCGATGCTCTGCTGCCCGCGCGTCGAGCCGCCGAGGTGACGATCGAATTCAAGGACGGACGTACGGTCTCCGCGACCACCCCGAATCCAGTGGGCGACATCGACCATTTCCCGATGGACTACGCCGCACTGCGGGCCAAGATCTCTCGCTTGGTCGGCGAATCCGATACCACCGTTCTCGAAGACATCGTCGATGCCCTCGGCGCGACGGAGGACGTGGCGGCACTGTTGCGCGAGCTGCCCAGGGACTAGCTTCGTCCGAAGCGCACCTCGTCGACGAATGCGTCTACAGCGCAGGACAATGTTTGCCGTAGCGAATCCGGCACGGTGACGGTCACCTGCACCAGATACTGATCGACGATGTGGTGGACAACGACGTACCGGGTCCGGGCGAAGAGCAACCGGCCGTCGCAGTCGTAGCGACCTGCGATCGAGACGGCCGGTAGACCGCAGAACGCGTCTCGGTCGTGACCGATCTCGACCCAGCCGGGCAGCGCCCGAGAGTCACCGAAGCCGCAGTCCAGCAACGATTCCGGATGGACCGATCGACTGAGTTTGCCGACCAGAACGACCGCGTTCGGTACGAATCCCTCGACCGCGTTCACCGGTGAGGACAGCACCGCGGTGGCGTGTGGGAAGTGATGCTCGGAAACAGCCTCCCAGTCCGGTAGCACCGGGAGCTCGAGCCCGAACCTGTCGCATTCGTCGCGGTGCACCGGTGCCAGTTCGACACCCTGCTGCTGGAGATAGGTTCCCATCGTCCTTTCTCGAACCGTCACTGGACAATGCTCCTTCCACCGACAGTCGATGCGGCACGGTCGGCGCGGATGCGCTCGCGCAGGCTGGGCGGACGCAGTAACTCCCGCGCATCCTCGCGTCCCAGTTGCTCGCGCGCCCAGGGATTGTCGCGACACCACAGAAGCAGCGCGAGCAGCGTATTCGGTTCGACCTTCTTCTCACACGCCATGATGACCAGCTCCGGCTCGTCGGTCTCGCTCGATCGGCGCGGGACTCTGATCACCGGCAGGTCACCTCGGTGCGGTACAGCTGGATTCGGATGCTCCTCCAGGCGCAGATCCGCAATGTCGCTCCAGGGCAGGACCGTCACGTCGTTCGACACCTTCCACCCACGACGCCGATAGATTTGTCGGACAATACCTTCGGGGTGCAGAGAGACCCTGGTGCGGTTGACGATGACGAACCCCAGGACGAACCACGCCAAGCATGCCGGCGCGCCTATCGCCGTCAGCAACTCGGCCCTCCCTTGACGAGGGCCCGGTCCGTCATCCCTGAATACGAAGTAGGACAGGCCCACCACCGACGCGAAGGCGAGCAGACCTGCCCGAGCCACGAAGTCCCCGCGCCCGGGCACCGACAAACCGGCGCCGACGCCTGCAACGTCGACCCGCCGCACGAAACGTGACAATCGCGCAGCTCCGATGCCGGACATCGGCACAGCCATCCCCAAGGGAAGGAGCACGAAGAACGCGAGCCACAACAGTGCCAGGAGGCCGCCTGCGCCCGTCCTGGCAATCACAGGGACAGCGACAACCAGCAGTCCCACCACTCCCGTACAGATGCCGAAAACCGCTGCGAGCCAGCCAAGGTGGACACTGCGCCACCTCCGCACCCACACAGGTCCCGGATTCGCTGTCGCAGGCGCCTTCGCGCCTGTGTCCTCACGATCGGTCATCGCAGTGTCCATTCGAAGACCTTCGATACGCCGTGGCTGACGGAGCCCCCGACCAGGGCGCCCAACGCAACGCCTGCGGCAGCACCGGCAACCGTGCCCGGCCCGGGAAACACCGAACCCGCGGCACCACCGACTCCCACCAGGGCACCGGTCACGTAGCTCGCAGCTGCGAGGCCGGCGGCGGTACTCGCCGTATTGACCGCAATCGCCTCGCCGGGGCTCACCCCCTCATCGATATCGTGGGCAATCGAGGGCACCGTTCCCGCCACCGCGCCGAACGCCCCCAACCCCCGACCGATGTTCTTGGCAACATCGTCGACGGAACCGACACCCGGAAGTTCGAGAGTCCTCCTCGTCACGTCGGTCATGCCACCGATGACGGTGGCTGCTGCGGTCGTCGGCCAGTCCGGCATCCACGAGAACGACCCGTCCGGGTTCTCGACGAACTTCCCGGTCGGGCTCGTGAGCGCGAGCTCGGTCAACAACTTCGTGGGCTCGGCCAACTGCTGAGCAGCGTCGAGTGCGGCCTTGTCTGCCTGCTTCAGAGCACCCTGAATGTCCTCGGTCAACTGCGCTGCAGCAGAACGTAGTTCGTCGGCCTGTCGCATCTTCTCCTCGCCCAGGCCGTCCGGTATCAGCGCGATCATCCCGTCGGGATCCACCACACCGTCGGCCCGAACGGCGAACCCGCTCGTCGTCGCCGCCGACACCTGCGCCTGCAGGTGCGCCTTCGCGGCGTCGACCATTCCTGCTGCTGTCTCGAATGCCTTACCGAGTGAATCGATCTCACCGCACACGGAGCTCATCCGGGAGCATTCGGTCACCACGCGTTCGGCTGCGGCGTCGGCTGCTTCACCGGTCCACGTCTCGGCCAGTGTGTCTTGCTCCTCCAGCACTCCGGTGCGCTGGCCGTTGACGCGTTCGACGATCTCCGACAGTTCGATCATCGTCTTGCGCATCGACTCCGGCTCCCAGCCCGCGACGTGCGGCACGGTGGGGGTCACTTCGGCTGGTCCATCGCGGCGAGGCGGCGGGCGAGTTCGTCGTCGGCGATCTCGTAGTTCTGCGCGACGCCGCGGGCGATGTCCGCGACGCATTCGGCCCGCCCGGCCAGGGCTGCAACAGCTCCGGCCGCTGCTGCTGCCGCCGCCGCACATGCTGCGTGAAAGTCACTACCCTGCACCGCATTCTCCGACGCACGAAACGGGGCAAGAGCATCCACCTCACGGATCACCCCACCAGTTGCCGACAACACATTCGAGAATTGCCGCAGGATCGCTGGATCCACATTCACTGTCATGACGCTCCCCCGAGTCGTACCGTATCGACGCCCGGTGAATCGGCGTCATCGGGTTTGACGCGAGTAGGCCCCGATCGGTTCCGTCCGGTCCGATTCCGGAGTCGCGAATGCGGCGGGTACCGTTGGCCCGGCTAACGACATAGGGGGTGCTCGCCATGAACGGCCGTCGACTGTCGTTCGCTGCCGCGGCCGGACTCGCGGCCGCGATGGGCGTCGGGCGATTCGTGTTCACGCCACTACTGCCGATCATGGTCGATGCGGCGGAGGTGACGCCGAGCAGCGGTGCCGTCATCGCGACCGCGAACTACGCCGGCTATCTCGTCGGCGCAATCATGTTGTCCGTACGCCCGTCGATCAACACGACGACATCGTTCCGACTGTGGACCGTGGTCCTCGTAGCCAGCGAGTTGGCCATGGCCGCTGTCCATTCCACCGCTGCGTTCTCCGCACTGAGATTCCTGGCAGGCCTGGCGAGCGCAGCGGTCTTCATCGCGTGCGCGAGCACCGTGACGAAACATCGCGCCGACGGTGCCTCCCCCGGTATCGCGTTCGGCGGCGTCGGCGCAGGCATCGCGGCGTCGGGACTTCTGACCCTGCTCGTCGGACCGCACCTGTCCTGGGAGGCGCTGTGGGTGTGCTCGGCGCTCCTGACAGCGGTCCTCATCGCCCCGGCGTGGACGCTACGGGTGCATCCCGAGCCCGCAACGCGGGCTGCGCCCGGCGATATCGACCGCAGGACCCGGACCGTATGGCGGACATTGCTGTTCGCGTACTTCCTCGAGGGCCTCGGCTACATCATCGTCGGCACGTTTCTCGTGGCTGCGGTCGGTGGCCACGGCAGCACGTCGGTGGGTCCGGCGGTGTGGATCGTCGTCGGATTCGCCGCGATACCGGCGACGGTGCTGTGGCAGGCAGTCGCCCGCCGAACCAGCATGCGCAACGCCCTGGTGGCAGCGTTCGCGTTGCAGTCGATCGCAGCAGTACTCCCCGCTCTGACCGGGAACACCATCGCCGCCGTGTTCTCGGCCCTGCTGTTCGGCGGAACGTTCATGGGCATCACGATGCTGACGATGAGCACCGCCCAGACACTGCCCATCGGGCGTACCGCGGCAACACTGACTGCGTTCTACGGCGTCGGGCAGGTACTCGGCCCACTGATCGTCGCGCCTGCCATCGGCGACTCCTATTCGATCGCCTTCGCTGTTGCGACGGGGGTGCTCGTGCTCGGGACTGCCGGCGCCGTACAGGTATCCAGACTGACCGCGTCGCGCTGAGGACGACTCAGTGCTGTGGGTCGTAACCCGGGACTTGCGCCAGAGTCTCGAACGTTCGTGCTCGGCCCCATTCCACGTGTGCGAACGCAACAGCGGCAGCCAATTCCGTGTCTCCCTTGGCGATGGCGTCGACCAGGGAAACATGCTCCCCGTGTCGCAGCGACGGATCCCGTTCGAGATTGGCCATGTTGAGTCGATTGCTGCGCTCCCGCAACGGTTCCATGATGACCGGGAACAGCCGGTTGGCAGACAAGGCCTCGATCCCCGAGTGCACCCCTGAGCTCGCGTGATGAAATTCGAGCAGATCACCCCGGTCGAGCGCTGCACCTGCACGGGACACGGCGTCGACCAGCAATGACGCGTCCGCACCCGCCGCCACAGCGGACGCTGCCCGTCGAGCCACGAGCGGCTCGAGCGCGGACCTGATGTCGTACAACTCGTCGACCGAACTTCTGGTCACTCCCGTCACCACGGCAGGGCGTCTCGGCGACAGCGTCACCAACCCGGCCGCTTCGAGCAATGGAAGCGCCTCACGAATCGGCACCCTCGACACCTGCAACTCGGTTCCCAGATTGCGCTCGCTCAGCGTTTCACCAGGTCGGAGGCGGCCGTCCAGAATGCGTGTTCTGATCGCGTCGAACACCGAACGCGACAGCGACTCGCGACCCTCCGTGGATGCCATGATGCTTGTATACCAGCGAACCGAAGGTATACCGCGCATCCACAGGGGCTCTTGGCAGACTTTGCCCAACGGAGACCTCGACAGGAAGGAGCAGGTGAGAGGACCTGGAAACACAAGTGTTACCGCCGAGAAACCTGTCGCGGCGCAACTCTCCGTAAATTCTTCGCTGTTGGTATACCACTTAGCGAGAGGCACTGGGATGAGCGTCCCGACCACGAACGAGAAGCCGTCACCTATCGACCCACCGCCCGAGGCCGGCAGCCTCAGCGAACAGATCGAGGCGTCGTACTCGAAGATCGGCCTCACCACAGCGCACTTCGGCATCGTCGCCATGGTCCTGTTCGGTGTGTTCTTCGATGCCATCGAACAGAATGCCGTCGGCATCACCGGACCGCTCCTGCGTGAATCCTGGGGCCTCGGCGGAACCGAGATCGGACTGCTGAACACCGCGACGTTCACCGCCGTCGCACTCGGGCGCATCCTGGCCGGAGCGGTGATGGACCGTTTCGGTCGTCGAACCCTCCTCGGCGCAAACCTTCTCGTCTTCGCGTTCGGCTCGCTACTGTGCGCATTCGCACCCAACTACGAGGTGCTGGTGGGCGCTCGGTTCCTGGTCGGGCTCGGACTCGGCGGTGAGATCGCCGTCGCGGTGATCATGCTCTCGGAGTTCTTCTCCGCCAAGCATCGCGGTACCGCGGTCGGCATGATCAACGTCGCAGCTGCAGGCCTGGGCAACATGCTCGCCCCACTGTTCGGGGTCATCGTCTTCGCCATCTTCACCGGTGACGACCGCTGGCGTTGGCTGTTCGGTCTGCTCGTACTGCCCGCACTCGCGGTCGTGTTCTATCGCCGCTCGCTTCCGGAAACACCTCGCTTCCTCGCGGCGACAGGCCGTGTGGCCGAGGCCAATACCGTCATCAACCGCCTGGCGCAGGGCAAGCTTCGCGGCACCCTCGACTCCGAGGTTCAGTACTTGAACGTCGACACCTCGATCGATGATCACGCCGCACCGCGCGCGCGGTGGACGGAGATGTTCGGACGGCGTTACCGCAGAAGCACTCTCGCCCTCGGCATTGCCGTCTGCATGTCCTACGCAGCACAGATCTCGATGCTCACACTCATTCCCGTCATCCTGACCGAGCGGGGAATGTCGATCTCGAGTGCGCTCTGGTACACCCTCGTGATGCAGTCCGGATCGCTGATCGGCGCGCTGACCGCTGCGCTCATCGCCCGCAAACTCCCCCGCAAGGTGACTCTCACAGGTGGCGCTGTACTCGGTATTGTCGCCGGGCTCGGATTCGGCTTCTTCGCAACGTCCATCGGCCTCGTACTGTTCTTCGGTGCCCTGTTCAATTTCTCGGTCATCATCCTCAACACGACGATCTGGCTGTTCGCACCCGAGCAGTACCCCACGCGAATCCGTGGCCTCGCGACGTCGGTGATCCTGGCGCTGGGCTCCCTCTCCGGCGGACTGTTCCCGCTCATTGCCGGAGCCGTACTGGACTCGTCCGGCGTGGGTGCCATGTTCGCGATGCTGGCCGGCCTGTTCATCGTGTGCGGCATTGCCGTGCAGTTCCCGAAAGAGACCTTCGGACAACCCATGCCGGAAGATGGCTGAGCAGTGAAGATTCTCGTGATCAACCCCAACTCGAACACTGCAACGACGCAGCTGCTCGTCGACGTCGCGCGGCGTTGGCTCCACGACACAGAGTTCACCGTCATCGGGGTCACCGCGGGTACCGGACCGGCGATGATCACCGGCACCGAACAGTTGCGTGCTGCCGGACCGGATGTCGTAGCAGCGGCCCTCGACGCGATCGAGCACCATGGCCCGGCCGCGGTGATCGTCGGCGCGTTCGGTGATCCCGGTGCGGCCGAACTCCGAACCCTCGTCGACATTCCGGTCGTCGGGATCGGCGAGGCAGGAATCCTGTACGCCGCACGAGGCGGTCGCCGCTTCGCGATCGCCACCACCACAGCCGATCTCGCCGCCCAACTCGATGCGCTGACTCGTGCCACCGTGCCCGACGGCGATTTCGCGGGTGTGTTCCTCACTGCGTCAGCACCGCTGGTCCTGGCCGAGGACCTCGCATCGAGCGTTGCCGAATTGGGAACGGCGGTCGATGCAGCAGTGGCCGCCGGAGCGAGCGCCGTTGTCATCGGCGGCGGACCGTTGAGCGATTCGGCCCGGCGGCTGGCGCTGCGCACCGACGTGGATGTCATCGAGCCGGTTCCGAGTGCCGTTGCGATGGTCGTCGACAGAATCTCGAGCTCGGTGCGCAGCTAGCTCTCTACCGTCGCCCGAAGGCCCTGGACACCAGCCAGCCCTCGACCATTCCGGCGAGGAAGATGCCCGCGATCGGTGCGTACTTACGCACCGGTTCGGGCATCAGGCTCATCGCATTCAATTCGCCGCCGACCGGGCTCGCAGCAGCAGTCCTCACCGCTGCAGGCGTGGTCGATTCGGCTGTGGCCGAACCACTGAGCAGCGCACCGAGATTGACGGCGAACTGTTGCAGCACCTTGTTCGAGACAGCGACGATCGCGCCCTTACCGAACGAGACGATCTTTCCGCTGATCACCAGATCGGTGTTCAGGGTCAACCGCGTACGGTCACCGATCGCCTCGACCGCCAGTTTCACCTGGGCCTCGGCATCGCCGTTTCCGTGCGAGTCGGCTCCTTTGGCTTCGAGTGAGAGCGTGCGGGTCTCGGCGTCGACCTCGAGGAACCTGATCGTGCCGGCGTACGACGCGCTGATCGGGCCGACCTTGACCTTGACTCCACCGAGGTAGGTCTCGCCGTCCTTACCGGTGATGGCAGCACCCGGTACGCAGGTCGCGACTTTCTCGACATCGTTGATCAACCGGAACACGTCCTCGGCCGAGGCGTCGATATCGAGTGTGTTGGTCAAGATCACTGGGAAACTCCGTTCACACAGCCGGCGCAGCGCCGCTGTTCGGCACACGAGTCGATGGCCTCGACGATGGTTTGATACCCGGTACAGCGGCAGTAGTTCGACGCCACCACCTCGCGGATCTGTTCCTTGGTCGCATCGGGGTTGTCGGCGAGGTAGCCCTCGGCCAACATCAGGAATCCCGGTGTACAGAACCCGCACTGCAGGCCGTGGTGGTCTGCGAAGGCCTGCTGCAGATCGTTCAATTCACCGTCGATGCCGAGTGATTCGACGGTCTCGATGTCCGAGTTCTCCACCTGCGCTGCGAATGTCAGGCACGCGCGGGCCGGCTTGCCGTCGATCAGCACGGTGCAGGCTCCGCACACGCCGTGCTCGCAGCCGACATGCGTTCCGGTGAGCTGCAGATCGTGCCGCAGTACGTCGACCAGAGTGCGGCGTGGTTCGGTGATCACCTCATGGATGGTTCCGTTGACGTTCAGTTCGATCAGTTGCTTGTTGCTCATGGCCTTCCCTTCGCCAATGCCGCCTGTACCGCCACGGGGGTGATCGGTGTGTCGTTCAGTTCGATTCCGGTGGAGCGCAATCCGTCGTTGACGGCGTTGAGCACGGCGGCCGGTGCGCCGATCGTGCCGCCCTCACCGGCTCCCTTGGCCCCGGATTCGGTGAACAGGCACGGCGTTTCGAGGTGATGGATCTCGATGTCCGGGATTTCGCAGGCAGTGGGCACCTTGTAGTCGATGAAGCTGGCGCACAGTGGGTTTCCGTGATCGTCGTACGACACCTGCTCGAACAACGCACCGGCGATGCCCTGGGCAATTCCGCCCCGGCACTGTCCTTCGACGATCTTGGGATTGATGGCGACTCCGCAGTCCTCGACGCACACGTACTTCAGAATTTCCACCTGCCCGGTGCCCTCGTGTAACTCCACGACAACGCCGTGCGTGGCGTTGGAGAACGTACCGTCGTTGAACACGTCGAAGCTGGCGGTCGCCGACAATCCCGGTTCGACGCCCTTCGGTAGCAGCTGCGCCTTCAGATACGCGACGTCGGCGATGTCCCGGTAGGTGACGTACTTCGAATGGTCGTCGCGCTGACGGACGCGCCCCGAAGCAAGCTCGACGTTGTCGTCGCGAGTCTCCAGCAGGTGCGCCGCGATCTCACACAGTTTGTCTCCCAGCTTGTTCGACGCCAACGCCACTGCACTGCCGCCGATGGTGATCGAGCGGGAGGCGAACGACCCGAAGCCGTAGGTGATGCGGTCGGTGTCGCCCTGCACGATCTTGACCTGTTCGACGCCGATGCCGAGTCGGTCGGCGACGATCTGCGCCATCGTGGTCTCGTGACTCTGCCCGTGGCTCATCGTTCCGGTGGTCACGACAACGGTTCCGGAGGTGTCCATCCTGACCTCCGAGATGTCGAACCCGGGCACCACGTTCATCTTTCGAGCCGCGAATGCGCTGCTGCCGTACCCGGTTCGCTCGCTGAAGCACGAGTATCCGATGCCGATGTGTCGGCCGTCTGCGGTTGCCCGCTCCTGGAAGTCGTACCAACCGCCGTCGCGAAGGGTCTGCTCGCACAGGTTCAGCGCCTCGAGGTACGAGCCCGGGTCGTAGGTGATGTTGTTGACGCCGGTGTACGGGAAGGCGGTGATCACGTTGCGCCGCCTGATCTCCACTGCATCGAGCTGCAGTTCACGAGCCGCTCGCTCGAACAGCCGCTCCATCACCATGACGTACTGCGGCCGGGACACCCCTCGGTACGGCGCGGTCGGTGCCTTGTTGCTGAACACGGAGCGACCCCGCACCCGATATGCCGGAACCTGATACACCCCAGGCATTTCGGCCGAGGCCATGAGCGGTTCGATGCCTGCGGTGAAGGGGTAGCACGAGTACGCACCCATGTCGCACACGACATCTGCGTCGAGGCCGAGAATGTGCCCCTCGGAATCGAACGCGGCTCGCACGTCGTACTGCTGTTCGCGGGCCAGGAACGACGCCGTCAGTGCGTCCTTGCGATCCTCGATCCACTTGACCGGGCGACGGAGCTTCAATGCGGCCGCGGCCACAGCGATCTCCTCGCGGCCGACGACGCACTTCTGCCCGAAGCCGCCGCCCATGTCGGGCACGACAACCCGAACCTGGCGTTCGTCGAGACCGAGGCACTGTGCGGTGACGGTGCGAACCTGGTGCGGGACCTGCGTGCAGATGTAGATGATCAACTGTTCGTCGCGGTCGTCCCAGTAGGCAATGCATCCGCGGGTCTCGAGCGGCAGTGCGTTCTGACGCCCCGTTCTGGACTGCACGGACACCACGGTGTGCGCGTCGTGAAAGATCTCGTCGATGCCCTCTGTGGCGAACATCTGCACGTCCACGACGGTGTTGTTCGGCACCGAATCGTGAACCAGCGGAATGCCCTCGGACATGGCCTGGTCTGCGCAGGTGACGGCGGTGACGGTCCGGTACGACACTCGTGCCGCTTCGAGCCCGTCCTCGACGCTGTACGCATCGGCGGCAACGACGATGGCCAGCGGCTCACCGACGTAACGTACGACGTCGTGCGCCAGCACGGGCATATCGGTGGGCACGAATTCGCTCAGCGGACGCGACAATTCGGCGCGGATCGGCCGCAGGCCCAAGTCCGCCGCGGTGAAGACGCCGTGCACTCCCTCGACCCCGGTGACATCACCGACATCGAGACCGGTGATGTGGCCGGCCGCGACGGTGCTGCGGACGAACTGCGCGTGCAGCATTCCCGGCATCGCGATGTCGTCGACGAATCTGCCTCGGCCGGTGAGCAACCGCGGATCCTCGCGGCGTGCGACCGAGGTGCCGACGAATTTCGGCGTGAGAACCTGATCGACGCTCACGTGGGCACCCCCTGCGATACCAGTGCGTCGCTGCAGGCTTCGGCGACCAACGTGCGCACCAGGGCGCGGCGGTACTCGGCGGTGACCATGCCCTCGTCCTCCAGTTCCAGTGCTTCGGCTGCGGCGTCCGCGCAGTCGGCGAACGATCCTCCTGCCGCGAGCGCGACCTCGCCGGCGGGAGATCGCATCGGGGTCGCGCCGACCCCCGCGAGGGCGACGCGCCCGCCCACCACGGCCACGCCGTCGAGATCGAGAGACACCGCTGCGCCCACGATTGCGAAATCTCCCTGCCGCTCTGCGTATTCGGTCACCGCAGCGTGCGGTGCCGGGTTCGGGAACACGATCTCGACGATCATCTCGTCGAACGCGAGATCGGTGGAGTAGTACCCGAAGAAGAACGAGTCTGCCTCGACGGTTCGCCGCCCCCGCACGCTCTCGACGACGATCCGGGCGTCGAGCAGGATGGCCAACAAGCACCATTCCGCGGTGGCGTCCGCATGGGCGATGCTGCCGCCGACGGTGCCGCGGGTACGGATCGGGTAGTGCCCCACCCACCGCATGGCCTCGCAAAGGACGGCGAAGTCCGTTCCCACGTCGCCGGATTCGACGTCGTGGTGGGTGGTGAGCGCCCCGATGTGCAGGCCGTCGAATTCTCGGCGGATGTATCGCAGAGTGTTCAACCCACCCACGTCGACCAGATGCCCGGGCCGGGCGAGGCGGAAGTTCATCATGGCGACCAGAGACTGGCCTCCGGCGATGATCTTCGCGTCCTCGCCGAGCTCGGACAGCAGCCGCACTGCACCCGACACATCGCGCGCCCGGTGGTAGTCGAACTGTGCGGGCTTCATCAGACCCGAGCCTCGCCCGCGACTACCTCGGTAGGTTCGTCGACGAGGGTGTCGAGTTCGCGTCCCTTGGTCTCCGGTGCGAAGTACGCCATCCAGATCACCGCGAACAACACGAACGCGGTGACGATGCCGAAGGTCAACGGCAGACCCAGGATCGGCCACATCACCGAACCGAAGAGCAGTGGCGCGAAGCCGGTGGCCACCCGGCTGACCGAGGACGCGTACCCGAATCCCGAGGCACGGATGTTGGTGGGATACAACTCCGAGACGTAGCAGTACAGCACCGGGATGGTCAGCTGGATGACGAACCCGAAGATGCCGAGCCAGATCAGTGCAGCCGATTGGATGTCGAGCATGACGGCGAACATGACCAGCGCGCTACCCGCGATCGGGCCGGACAGCCCGATGACCCACTTGCGTCCGAAGATCTCCACGATGAACGCCGAGGTGAGCACACCGACGATGCCGACTCCGGTCATGAGCGTCGTACCGGCGAAGGCTGCGAACTCTCCGTAGCCCTCGGCGCGGAGGATGGACGGCATCCAGCTCAGCGCTGCGTAATAGAGCAGCATGATGGACACGAACAGCATCCAGGCTGCGGCGGTGATGCGCGGGCTGTAGCGCCAGACCGATTTGAGCTGTGTCAGAGCAGCTTTCATACCACCCGGGCCCTTCGGTGCGGTATCGGCGACGATGACGTACTCGACGGCCTCGGATCCGGTACGCGTCACCATGTCGTCGATGACGGCGCGGGCCTCTGCTTCTCGGCCGACCTTGGCAAGGTAGATGGGCGACTCCGGGATACCGCGTCGGACCCAGAACAGCAGCAGCGCAGGCAGAACCATGAACAGCAGCATGTAGCGCCAGCGAACATCACCGTCGATCGGGACCAGAAGTGTCGCCACGACGCCGCAGATGGTGGCACCGATCGGCCACCAGACGTCCATCGCGGACAGAATCTTGCCGCGAATGCGGCGTGGCGAGAATTCGCTGACCAACGCGTAGTCCACCGGGATGCAGCCGCCGAGGCCGAACCCTGCGAGGAACCGCAGAATGATGAAGATCTCGAAGCTCGGCGCAAAAGCTCCGAGGACCGAGAACAGCGCAAAAATCAACAGCGTCAACGAGAATGCACGCTTACGCCCGACCCGATCGGCGATCGTTCCCCACACGACGGCTCCGACGGCCATGCCGATCAGGTTGCCGGTGGCGACGAGACCGCGCTCGGCCTGGGAGAGATCCCAGTAACTTCCGAGCAGCGGCGTCAAGAAGCCGTTCAGCGCCACGTCCCAGGCGTCGAACATGTATCCCAGCCCGCCGATGATGAAGATCTTGCCCTGCACACCCCATTTCCAGGGGAGTTCCTGTACTACCTGATCACCAGTCTTCATCGCAGCCTCCGGCGCGGTGTTGTGGTCCGAGGTCGTCATCGGACGAACGAGTAATGGAATTTCTCGTCGTCGCTGTCGTCGAGCGGTGTACCGCTCCACAGCCAGTCGTACGAGATGTCGGACTCCCCATCGAACGACGCCAGTGTCGCGTCCCGCTTCTGCTGCTCGGGTCCATCGGGTATGTGGTAGAAGGTCTTGTTCTGCAGGCTCGCGTCCTGCACCATCCGCGCGTGTCGGGCCCGGCGAAAGACGTAGCGCGCCAACGCCTCGTCAATTCCGCTCGCGGTCACCTTCGCGAGTTCCTCGGCCAGCACGGCGGCGTCCTCCATGGCCTGCGAGGCACCTTGCGCCTGGTACGGCAGCATGGCGTGGCAGGCATCGCCCAGCAGCGCGACGCGGCCGTCGGTCCAACGCGGGTCGGGCCTGCGGTAGTAGAGCGCCTGGCACAGCACGTTCTCGTCGGCCTTGGACAGCATCGCGTGGGCACGGTCGTCCCAGTCCGGGAACGTCGCCATCAGTTCCTCGGGTCCGACGAGCCGTGGTCCACCGTCGCGGACCTCGTCGGTACACGGTGCCAGCGCAACGACATTGAGGTATTCGCCGTCACGAATCATGTAGTGCACCAGGTGTCGGTCGGGTCCGTACCAGATGGTGCTCTGGTATCGGTCGACGAGCCAGCGGGTGGCCGGATCCTTGACGATTCGATCACCCGGAATGAGTGCGCGGTATGCCATTTCGCCGGAGAACACCAGCGTGACGGGCAGACCGATGAGATCGCGCACCGTCGATCGGATTCCGTCGGCTCCGATGAGCAGATCCGATTCGTACCGACGTCCCGCTCCGGTGACCGCGACGGGCCGCATCGGGTCGGTGCGATCGACCTCGACGACCTTCGCGTCGGTCTCGAACACCACGACCGGGCCGGGGCCGTCGGGGTCGAGGCACTGCGCGTGGATGGCGGAGTGCAGGTCTGCGCGGTGGTAGTGCCAGTAGGGCGCGTTGAACGTTTTCTTGCAGTACTCGCCGAGTGCGGTGAGCGCGATGACCTTGCCGTTCTCCCACCGCCTGCGCACCTGATCCATCGGCTCGGTCTTGATTGCTTCGAGCTTCTCGCGCATACCGAGGGCGATGAGAATGCGGCTGGCGTTCGGAGCGGTCTGGATGCCTGCGCCGACCTCGCCGAGTTCGGCGGCAGCTTCGAGTACCGTTACCTGGATTCCCCTGTGCCGCAGCGAGAGCGCCGCGGTCAGCCCGCCCAGGCCGCCGCCTGCGACGACCACTTCGATCGGTGCCATGTCAGTTCTCCACCAATCGACCTTCGGTGACGACGTCGATGCCGTCGATGGATACGGTGCAGGCGCGCATCCCGATGTCGAGGTGTGCGTAGGAGTCTCGGCCGAGGACGGGGTGCGGGCCGGTGGACCACAGGAAGCTGCCTGCGAACGCTCGGGCGTCCATGCCCATGATGTCGTCCTTGCCGTACATCGCGGCCGCGAACCAGTCGCCGGTCTTCATCAACCCCCAGCCCATGTGGGACAGGTAGCGCGCCCACTTGTCGTTGGAGTCGTCGAAGAACATGTTGAGCAGTGCCGCTTCTGCGCCGCCGGTGACCTCGTCGATGTGGCCGTTGGTGACGGCCAGTGTCGTCCTGTCGCGGACGTACTCCTTGAACGGCAGCAGGATGTCGCCCTCGGACAACACGATCTGTCCGTTGGAGATCTCCGGCCAACACAGCACCATGGTGGACGGCCAGTGGTCCCAGCGTCCCTTGTCGTCGGCGAAGCCCACCTGGAACTCGGGCTGCGAATTGCTCAGTTGCACGGTGAGATCGGTGCCGGCCTCGTTGGTGATGCGCATGGTCGAACCGTTGCGGATCAGATCGACGCCGGCCTGCACCCGTTCCTTGTCTCCGTCCTGCGGCATGTTCCTGATGAGCACGTCCGGGGCGTCGCACACGAAGATGATGCGCGTTCCTGCGGCCAGGATCTCCTGCTGGATGGGCGCGTGTATGAAGCCCTCGCTGGTCAGATCGACCACCAGGTCGGCTCCCTTGAGCATGTCCTGTGCGACCGAACTGTTCATGACCGACACCAGACCGGGGCCCGCACCGGTGTGGGTGCTCGGCATCGGTGCCGGACTGCCGCCGGGAACGGTGGCCGAGAGTACCTGTGCGCCCAAACTCTGAGCCGCCCCGAACGCAGCCGAGACGTAATCACCGCGGCTCGACGGTTCCGCCAGAATGACCACCTGCTCTCCGGGCCGAACTTTGCACAGCTCGAGCTGACGGGTGAAGGCGCGCAACAGATCAGCTGATCGCAGATCGAACATCTCGGTTCCTCTCGTGATCGTTCTCGGTCGTTCGTGTCTCGGTGATACCGCCCAGTCGGGCAAGGTCTTTCAAATAGGGGACTTCGTCGCGTGCGTCGAGCAACTCGCGGCGAGTCACTGTTGCCGACACCGATCCGACGCTCTCGTCCATCTCGACGATGGTGCGCCCCTGTGGTCCGACGATGACGCTGTGGCCCGCGAACCGTGGGCCGTCGCCGGTTTGTCCGGTGAGTCCGGCGGCCGCGACGACGACGCCGTTCTCGAGTGCGCGCGAGCGGGTGAGCAGCTTCCACACGTGCAAACGGACGTGCCCGAAGGCCGACGGTACGGCGATCACATCGGCTCCTCGCTGGACGAGGTCTCGGACTGTCTCGGGGAACCCTGCCTCGTAGCAGATCACGACGCCGATGGTGCCGAACGGAGTGCTGACCAGCAGTCCGCTCTCAGCGCCAGGAGTGAACACCGATTTCTCTCGGTCCCACAGAAAGCGCTTGTGTCCCAGAGCGATCAGGCCGCCCGGCCCCACGACGAGCGAGCTGTCGAAGACGATTCCGTCGGCATCACGAAACGCGATGGCCGTCACCAGAACCGTGTCGGTCTCGGCGGCCAGCGCTCCGAGTGCGGTCGACGTTCGACCGGGTACGGACTCTGCCATGGTTTCGATGCCGTCGAGATCGTAACCGCTGGCGAACAATTCGGGCAGAACGATCACCTTCGACCCGCTCGCGGCGAGAGCCTGCACCTCTGCGCGCACCGCGTCGATGTTCTGCTGCCAGGCTCCGATTCGCGAACCGGTCTGCACGACAGCGATATCGAACGTATCGACGACCGATTCGGTGTCGACGCCGCGCAGCCGGGCCGAGGCGGTCACTGCGCCACCCGATTCATGTCGGTGGTGTAGAACGGGCCCGCCAGCCTGCCGAGAAAACGGTGTTCGAGAGTATCGACGTGCAGGTCGGCGGTGAGCAGTCCAGGCCTACTGGTCACCGCCGTCACGGTCCCCAACACCAGAGTGTCCGTGCCGAGTGCAATTTCCTGCATCGTGCGGCATTCGAGAGAGACCAGGGATTCGAGCACCGACGGGGCCGCGACCGACACCGACGGCACCGCGGTCATGTGCGAGAGCTCGAATTCGTCGACCTCCGCATCGACGGTGGCGAAACTCGCGGTCACCGCATCCACGGTGTCGGCGGACGGAATGTTGACGACGAATTCGCCGGTGTCGCGAATGTTGACCAGTGTGTCCTTGAACTCTCCGGGGAACCCGATGCGTTCACCGATGGAGATCATCAGCGTCGCCGGATTGCGCGACGCGACGTTGAAGAAGCTGAACGGTGCCAGGTTGCGGACGCCGTCGCCGGAAACGGTCGAGATCCATGCGATCGGACGAGGCTGCACCGCGCAGGACAGCAGTTTGTACACATCCCCCGACGACATCGATTCGATGTCGTGGTGGGTGCGATCCGTGAGCTCCAGAGAGTCGCCTACCTGGGAAGTCATCGAAACGAGCCTTCTTTCGCTTGCTGTGCAACCGGTCGTGCAACCGATTGCGTTGCTCTGACGATAGAGGGGTTTCTCGGTCGATGTCGAGCTTTGGGCGACAAATCCGGAACCAATTAATGGCACCGTTACACGGGCACGGGTCGCGTAACCTCCGCCTTACTCCCCGCGCAGACCGGCCCGCGCGGAATCGGTTGCGCTGCCGAGCCGACGCGGGGGTCCGTACCCCTCCGAGGTCCCGTCGACGATGCGAACCTCGTCCTCCCACGGCACTCGGTAGGTTCCGTCGGCGAGGTCGCGAACGTAGGTGTACGGGCAATCGCGCGCCCCTCCATCGAGCGCGGTGTACCCACGATGACCCAGTTGATAGATGTTGTTCTCCACTCCCCACTCGCGACGCGCCGCATCCGCCCTGGCCGGCTCGATCGACACGGTCACCACCCGATCGGGTGTCGAATCGCCGCGCTCGACGATCGTTCCTTCGTAGTCGCACACCATCGCCTCGCCCATCGACGGGATGCCGTTGCCGTCCTCCCCCGCCAGACACACCGACGCCGTGTACGCCAAGTTGTGAAAGGCATTGGCCTCATTGGTGATACGCCAGGACTGCCGCAGCGGAAACTTGTACCCGGCCGTGCGCAGCAGCACGTTCGCACCGCGATAGCTCGCCTCCCGCGCCATCTCGGGGAACATTCCGTCGTGGCAGATCAACAGCGACAGCACCGACCCCTTGGGCCCTGGGCAGACCGGCAGACCAATATCGCCTGGCTCCCACGGCTCCTTGGGCGTCCAGGGATGCAGTTTGCGGACGTACAGCGCGATGTCACCTCGGTCGTCGACGATGATTCCGGAGTTGAACGGCGCTCCGCCGGGGTTACGTTCCATGATGCTGAAACACCCCCACACTGCCGACTCACGGCACGCGTCGCGCAACCGCTCCACCTGCGGACCGTCCATGTCACACATCACCTCGTCGGACGCCCACGACGACTTGCGCAGACCGTGCAGCGAGTACTCGGGGAACACCACGAGGTCGAGCGCCGAGAAGCCGGCCTTCGCCTCGCGTAACTGCCTGCACACGCGATCGGTCGTCGCGTTCACATCGTCCATGCTCGTGATCAGCGGAATCTGCTGCTGAACCAGGCCGAGCGTGAGCGACGTCGGCGACGGATTGAGACCACCCAAACCTGTCATCGAATGTCCGTTCCTCGAGGGCAACTTGTTGCGCAAACGATTGCGCACGGTGCTAGCTTAGGGGTCATCAGGGGTCGGGGCAGCGCCGACGGAGGATCGAGGGGAACCGCCAGTGGACAGCACTACGTCGGGAAGCGTCACGCTCAAAACGGTCGCAGCTGCTGCGGGAGTTCATGTCTCGACCGTTTCCCGAGCTCTGCGACGCGTTGCGCTCGACCCGGCCGGTGCCAGCGCCGGAGACCTGCGATTGTTCGAGCTGGCCCGCGAGATGGACTACGTCCCCAACCCCAACGCGGCGAGCTTGACCACCAAGAAGTCCACCGCGTTCGGTGTACTCGTCCCCCGATTGACCGACGTGGTGCTCTCGGCGATGTACGACGCCATCGAGGAAACAGCGAACCGTGCCGGGTACGAGACCTTCGTCGCCAACACCCACGACGATCCGATTCAGCAGCGTCGACGCATCGATCTGTTGCTCGGCCGCAACGTCGACGGCCTCATCTTCGGGGACGCTCGCCTCGACAGCGAGAACCTCGAGGACCTGCACCGCCGAGGAATCAAGTTCGTGCTCATCAGCCGTAGATACCCGGGGATGACCTCGGTGACGTGCGACGACCATCGGGGCGGTTACCTCGCCGGTGAGCACTTGGCCAGACTCGGCCACACCCGAGTGGGGATCGTGTCCGGTCCGGCGTGGGCCAGCACCGGGATCGACCGATTGGAGGGCTGCCGAGCTGCCCTCCGCGATGCAGGCATCGACGTTCCGGACGAGTACGTACGGGAAGAGGGCTTCGATCCCGAGGCCGGACGACGCGGGGCCACAGCACTTCTGGCATTGCCGACACCGCCGACGGCGATCTTCGCGACCAACGATTTCAGTGCCATCGGAGTTCTCGGCGTCCTGCGCGAAGCGGAATTGCAGCCGGGACGCGACGTTGCGGTCGTCGGCTACAACGACATCTCGATCTGCAGCGAGCTGACGGTGCCCTTGACGACAGTGCACAGCCCGCACCGCGAAATCGGCACACGCGCAGCCGAAATGCTGTTGGCCGTCACCCACGGACTGCCGGTGTCCTCGGTGGCACTCACGCCGACGCTGGTCGTCCGCGACTCCACGGTTCCGGGACGAACTGCACCCAGCCACTTCTCGCCGGTCGGCGGGTAGCCGCAGTCATCTCTGGGTGCTGCCTGGAACATCCCGACGTGACGGAGATCGTAGACGGCCTTCACCAGCAGGTTCACCTTGACGACCCTCCGTTGCGTGCACTTCTATGTTTGGCAGACCCTCGGTGCAGGGAAGGCGTCGAGAAGGCGCAGCCGAGGCATATCGGTGCGTCACCGAATTTTGAGGAGACAGTGAAATGCCCACCACAGTGGCCGATCAGCTCGTTCGAGGACTCGTCGACGCCGGCGTACAACGCATCTACGGCATCGTCGGCGACAGTCTCAATCCTGTGGTCGACGCAGTGCGTCGCACCGGCGGATCGGCCAAGGGCGGTATCGACTGGATTCACGTACGACACGAGGAGGCCGCGGCGTTCGCGGCGTCTGCCGACGCGCAGACCACCGGCACACTCGCCGTCTGTGCGGGTTCGTGCGGACCCGGAAATCTGCATCTGATCAACGGCCTGTACGACGCACACCGTTCCGGCGCACCGGTTCTGGCGATCGCGTCGCACATTCCCAGCAGCGAGATCGGCTCGGGGTACTTCCAGGAGACGCACCCCGATCGCCTCTTCGGTGAATGCTCGCTCTACAACGAATTCGTCTCCACCGCCGCGCAGGCTCCCCGGGTGTTCCGAGCGGCGATCAATGCCGCCATCACCGGCGGCGGAGTGTCGGTGCTGACGCTCCCCGGCGACATCGCCGAATTGTCGGCCGCCGGATCGATGGACCCGATAGCCATTCCGTCCACACCGATCGTCACACCGCCTGCATCGGACATCCAGAAACTGGCCGAAGCCATCAACAACGCCGAGAAGGTCGCCATCTTCGCCGGCTACGGAGTCAAGGGTGCCCACGACGAGGTGGTCGCGTTCGCCGACACCATCGGTGCCCCCGTCGGACATTCGTTGCGCGGCAAGGAATTCATCCAGTACGACAACCCGTACGACGTCGGCATGACAGGGTTGCTGGGCTACGGCGCGGCCCATGCAGGAATTCACGACGCGGATCTGCTCATCCTGCTCGGCACCGACTTTCCGTATCAGCAGTTCCTGCCCGAGGACGTCACGACCGCGCAGATCGACATCGATCCCACGAAGCTGGGGCGTCGAACCTCGGTGCAGTACCCGATCCACGGTGATGTTCAGGCAACACTGAATGCGTTGCAGCCATTGATCACTCGCAAGACCGACCGCCGCTACGTGGAGAAGTGGGTGGACAAGCACAACGACCTGATGGGGAAGACCGTCGGCGCGTACACCCGCAACGCCGAGAAGCTCGTTCCGATCCACCCCGAGTACGCTGCCTCGGTGCTCGACGACCTCGCCGCCGACGACGCCGTGTTCACCACCGACACCGGCATGTGCAACGTGTGGACCGCGCGCTACATCAACCCCACCGGCAGAAGGGCATTCGTCGCGTCGATGCTGCACGGTTCCATGGCCAATGCCCTGCCACACGCCATCGGAGCGCAGTTCGCCAATCCGGGCCGCCAGGTCGTCTCGATCTCCGGCGACGGCGGATTCTCGATGCTGCTCTCCGAACTCTTGACCGTCGCAATGTACAAGCTGCCCGTGAAGATCGTGTTGTTCGACAATTCCACGCTCGGCATGGTCAAGGCCGAGATGCTCGTCGACGGTCTGCCCGACTTCGGCGTCGACGTGCCCCAGGTCGATTACACCGGCATCGCCGCCGCCGCGGGTATCCACGCACAACGCGTCGAGCAGCCCGAGGACATCCGCGGCGCACTCGAGACCGCGTTCGCCGTCGACGGACCGGCGCTGGTGCAACTGATCACCGATCCGCTGGCACTGTCCGTCCCGCCGACCATCACCGGCGAGCAGATCAAGGGATTCGCGCTCGCGATGAGCAAGGTCGTGCTCAACGGCGGCGTCGGCGAGGCAATGCGAATGGCCAAGTCGAATCTGCGTAACGTGCCACGACCGTAGACGAATTCTCGTACGCAGCGATGCGATCATCGAGATGATCGGACAGGCGGTTATTGTCGACACACCGCCCAAACCGGACACTCGATCCGGTAACCGACCGTTCCGGAAGGCACAACCATGGCCATCGACTACACCCGCAAGCCCTCGTCCGGACAAGCCTCGGCGTCGCAGGCCGGTGCTCCGGTCAGTCTGAGCAAAGTGACGCTGTCCAAGGCGTCGCCGACGATCAGCCTCACCAAGTCCGGCGAGAAGCAGGGTTCGATGCGGGTCAACCTGAACTGGTCGACCGGCGCACCCGCGGCACAGCCGAAGAAGAAGGGCTTCCTGGCCAAGTTGGCCGCGGCGTCGTACGGCTCCGGCGGTGTCGATCTCGACCTCGGCTGCCTCTACGAACTGCGCGACGGTTCCAAGGGCGTCGTCCAGGCACTCGGGAACAGCTTCGGTTCACTGCAGGATGCCCCGTTCATCGCGCTCGACGGCGACGATCGCTCCGGTTCGGTCAGCGGCGGCGAGAACATGCACATCAACCTCGCCCATCCCGAGAAGTTCGCTCGAATCCTGATCTTCGCGATGATCTACGACGGAGCGCCGAACTGGGCAGCAGTGGACGGGGTGGTGACGCTGTACCCCACCAGCGGACCACAGGTCGAGGTACGCCTCGACTCGGCCGAGAACTCCGCGCGAATCTGCTCGATCGCATTGTTGGAGAACACTTCTGCGGGGATCACCGTCACCCGCGAGGTCGAGTACATCCAGGGCAGCCAGGCCGACCTCGACAAGAAGTACGGTTGGGGACTGCGCTGGGCGGCGGGTCGCAAGTAGTCAGAGAGGTTGCGGCGGAGTCATTTCCAGCCGGACGCCGATCAATCGAACCTCGCGACTGTGGTCGAGGCGGTCGACGAGGGCCACCGCAGCCGAGGTCAGAATCTTCGGATCGAAGGTCGGCGCACCGACGATCGGTGCGCTGACGGTATGCGTCTCGAACGGCGCGTAGCGGATCTTCAATGCCGCCCGAACTGCCGGCCGGTTCTCGGCTTCGATGTCGGCCAACACCTTCGACGTCAAACCGGCGACCTCGTCTCGGATGACCGCCCAATCGGCGACGTTGGTCTGGAACGTGACCTCACGGCTGTGCGACCGCGCGACCCACGGCTCGGACGTCACCGGCGCGAGGTCGATGCCTCGCCCTTTCGTACCGAGCCACGGACCGATCTTCGGTCCGAACGCAGCGGCGAGGTCCGCGTCCCGCGCATCGGCCAGTTCTCGGACTGTCGAGATGCCGAGGGCGGCCAACCTCTTCGAGATCTTCTTGCCGATCCCCCACAGCGCATCGGTGCCGCGATCGCCCATCACCTCGAACCAATTGTCCTGCGTCAGGCGATAGATGCCCTGCGGCTTGTCGAAGTCGGTGGCGATCTTGGCTCGTAACTTGTTGTCTCCGATGCCCACCGAGCAATGCAGCCCCGTCGCGTCGAACACGGCGTCGTGCACTGTCTTCGCCACACCCTCGGGATCGTCGGTCTCCACACCGAGAAACGCCTCGTCCCAGCCGATGACCTCGACCACGTACCCCAACGTCCGCAGAGTGTCCATCACCATCGCCGACGCCTCGTCGTACGCCGGCTTGTCCACGGGCAAGAAGACCGCGTCGGGAATCTTCTTCGCAGCGACGCGCAGTGGCATTCCGGACCCGACGCCCTTCGCACGCGCCTCGTACGAGGCCGTCGAGACCACCCCGCGTTCGGTGGGATCTCCCCGCCCTCCGACCACCACTGCCTTGCCCACCAGATCGGGGTTGTGCAGCACTTCGACGGCGGCGATGAACTGATCGAGGTCGACATGCAGTACCCATCGGCGACGAGCGAAGTCGGTCGAAGCGCTCCCGGTCATGGTGTTCAGTGTGCCCGTGGTGTCTCATGACGCCATGACGAAATCGATTTCTCGCACCATCGGGCGGGTCGTGTTGGGGGCGTTCCTCGTCTTCGCCGGGCTCAGCCACCTCTTCTGGGCGCGCGAGACGTTCGCAGCGCAGGTCCCCGAGTGGGTGCCGCTGAGCACCGACTTCGTCGTGCTGGCATCGGGCGTCGTGGAGATCGCGCTCGGCCTGGCGCTGCTGTTCTGGACTGCTCGCGCGCCGCTCGTGGGTTGGGTGGTCGCCGCGTTCTTCGTTGCGGTCTTCCCCGGCAACATCTCGCAGTTCGTCACCCACACCGACGCGTTCGGCCTCGACTCCGATACGGCACGAGGAATCCGATTGCTGTTCCAGCCGCTGCTGATCGTCTGGGCGCTGTGGTGCACCGGGGCGTGGGCCCAGTACCGCGCGTCACGTCAGGGCCGCAGCCGGCGTCAGTAAGCAGACTGCCGACCGGCCGGAGCGATGCCGTGGTGCAACTGCGCCACGTCGGGGTGTGCTCGCGTACGTGACTTCCACGCGTTCTCACCGTAGGTGCTGTAGATGGGGTTGTCGGGATCGTTCTCGACACCTCGTGAGTGCTGCGCCAATTCGGCGGGCAGTTCGATCACCGGGACGACGGCATCGAGGGCCGGGCTCAGAAAGTGGGGCACCGATATCCGGTCCGTGTCAGGCCCTGGCGCGACGACCCGATGGCGCGTCGCCCGTAGATAGCCGCCGGTCGCCACTTCCAACAGCTCGCCGATGTTGACGATGAACGCCCCGGCCAACGGCGGAACGTCGATCCAGGTATCGGGCGTCGTCTCCACCTGCAGCCCGGTCGAGTCCGGCTCGACGAGCAGCAGCGTCAACACCCCGGAGTCCTTGTGCGCACCGACGCCCTGCGAATGATCGGGAGTGCCCGGGTAACGCACGACCTTCATCAGGGTCGCGGGCGCGGTGGCGAAAGCATCGTCGAACACGTTCTCGGGGGCTCCGAGGGATTGCGCCCAATGTCGCAGGAGGCGAAGTCCGAGACCCGATACCGTGCGTTCCCACTCCTCGAACGTCTCTCTGAAGCCTGTGGGCTGTGACGGCCACAGATTGGGACCCTGCAGGTTCCAGTACCCCTCGGCCCCGTCGATGGCCGGGCGCTCGGGTCCGATGTCGATCTGCTCCCGCCAGTCCACCCGGCCGTTGGTCAGCTCCCCACCCACCCGTGAGTAACCGCGGAAGTGCGGGCTCTTCAGCTGACTGATCTCGTCCTTCACATGGTCCGACACGGCGAAGAACCGACGCGCAAGACGCAGCACCTCGTGCATTCGTTCGGTCTCGATCCCGTGTCCGACGAGATAGAAGAAGCCGGAACGATGAGCAGCTTCGCGCAGTGACCGCTGGAACGCGCGGGGGTCGTTTTCGGCGGAAGCAAGATCGAGAACAGGAAGCATGTTCGCAATTGTCCTCCCCACCTGACGCGTCGGCCAGCACTGTTGAGATTCGGTGAATATCGGTGCGCGGATGCGAGACTGGACGCCATGAGCCATGAAGCACTCGACATCACAGTCGTCGGTCACGGCGCAGCCACCTATCCGCCCGAGCAGTGCACGCTGTCGCTGACCGTCCGTACCGACGGACGAACGGCGGAGTCGGCGTCCGAACCGGCTCAGCAACTCGTCCGGGAGCTCACGAGATTGGTCGAGCCGCTCTACAACAGCGACGGCGGCCCCATCGATCGGTGGTCGGTCGACCAAGTGCGCCACTCGCGCCACCGCCCGTTCAACCACGACGGAGAACAACTGCCGTACGTGTATCAAGCGGAGGCGTCCGTGGAGGTGCAGTTCAGCCAACTCGATCTGGTGGATGCGTTCGTCTACGCAGCATCCGCACTCGAGGGAGTGTCGATCGACCACTTCGGCTGGGACCTCACCGAATCCAGCAGAACTGCTCACACCCTCGCCGTCCGAGAACTTGCTGTTCGCGACGCCGTCTCCAAGGCCGAGTCCTACGCGTCGAGCCTGGGGAGATCGGGCGTGCAGGCCGTCGCGGTGGCCGACCCCGGTCTGCTGCCGGGGATCGCGGAGAGTGGTGGTGCCGAATCCTCGGCGCGCATGTTCGCCGCCACATCCGCGCCGGCCGGGTTTGCCCTCAAACCGGAGAACATCACGATCTCCGCGAGCGTGCACGCCCGATTCACTGCCTCCTGACGCGTCGCGCCTACGCTCGAACGATGAATCGAGACGATGCCCGACGCCTCTGGCCGCGGCCACCACTGCTGCCTCGTCCGATCCTGATGGATCAGCGATGGGAACGGCTCGTCTTTCTGCACTGGCGGGTTCCGAGTTCGGCTGTCGCCCCGCTGTTGCCCCGAGGGTGCGCGCCCGACGAATTCGACGGCTCGTCGTGGGTGGGGCTGATCGGCTTCCACATGGTCGGAGCCGGCCTCGGCTACCGTCACCCCGTTCCGTACTTCGGCACGTTCGGTGAGATCAACGTGCGCCTGTACTCGATCGACGCGGAGGGTCGACGCGGCGTCGTGTTCCGATCCCTGGAAGCAACCAGACTCGCAGTCGTGTTGGGCACCAACGCTGCTCGCGTTCCGTACCGCTGGTCATCGATCGACATCGACGACGACAGTCGAACGATCGGCTACCGCAGCCGACGACTCGCACCGCCGCGCCGAGGCGCAACGACGGACTTCGGCGTCGTCAGAGGGTCACGCGACATGTCCGAGGATCCACTCGCTGTGTTCCTCACCGCACGTTGGGGATTGCACACCTCACTCGCCGGACGCCTGTTGTACGTTCCGAACGTGCACCGACACTGGCCACTGGTCGATGCGGAGCTGACCCACTGCGCCGACGAGCTCGTGGCAGCAGCGGGCCTACCCGGTGTGAGTACCCGGCCACCGGACTCGGTGCTGTACTCCCCCGGTGTCGAGACTCAATTCGGTAGGCCCTACACGGTGCGCGGTCGGTAGAAGATCACGTGACCCGAGGACAGTTCGACGACCCAGTCCCCCTGTGCTGCAGCAGCACTGTCCGAGTGGGAGCTCGACGTCACGCTTTCCCGCAAGACGAGGTACCCGGCGTCGAGGGCGAGGTCGAACAACAGCTTCGTGCCGTCCGAGAATTCGACGGCAGGGTCGTCGCCGGTCGAGAGCCGGACCACAGTGGCACCGATGGAAGGAAGCCTCTCGACAGTCGGGGCTTCCGCCTCCGGGCGCTCGGGTGCGGGCCACGATTCGACGGCCCCTTCCGGTCCACACAACACAGTCGAGCCGTCCGCGGCGCTGTACTCCCAGGATTCCACTTCGACTCGCGGACTGGCCACCACTCGCTGCCGGCCCTCGAACGTCAGACGGAGAACGCCGGATTCGTCGTAGTCTGCGTCGTCGCACACAAGCCCGTGCAGTGTCGCGAAGGCTCGTAGGCCCTCGAACTGATTGTCCTCGTCGACGATGAGGTCATCGACCGTTACCTCACTGAAGGCAATGCTGGCACCGTTGTCGAATTCGATGCTCAGATCGAAATCGAGCAGAATTCTACTGACGCGGCGCTGATCGACGGCGAGTTTCATCGATATCGACTGTGCCACAGAATCTCGTGGGAGCCCACGAAGACTGGCCGGGAGGGGATGTTCGGCCTGGCGGCGAGCAAATGCGCGCGCGTGTGTCAGGTGCGCGGGGAATAGTGAGTGTTCGGGGTGCGGTTCTGCGCGCGGATGGCGAATGCGCGCGCGTTTGCCGGAGGGGGGTGGGAGT